>NZ_JBSAXA010000030.1:0-69389 GCF_053427615.1 Burkholderia sp. AW33-5
TCGGGCCGTTCGTGTCAATGGCCGCGGAACAGGTTCATGATGTCCTGCTTCTCCTGCTCGTCGACGTGCGGCACGGGTTCGTCGGTGTTCTGCACCGCCGGCGCCTGCGGCACGCCGACCGTCGACACGAAGCCGTGCCCCGGCGTGAACTCGGTGAAGTAAAGCTCGCTGCCGAGCGCCTGGACGTCGTCCGGCATCGTCGGCTTGAACTCCGGCGTGCCCTTCAGCGCCGCGCCCATGTAGTCGATCCAGACCGGCAGCGACAGGCCGCCGCCGGTTTCGCGATCGCCGAGGCTGCGCGGATTGTCGTAGCCGATCCACGCGATCGCCGCGAGCGTGTGCTGGTAGCCGGCGAACCATGCGTCGTGCGAATCGTTCGTCGTACCGGTCTTGCCGGCGAGGTCGGTGCGCTTCAGCACGTTCGTGCGCGCGCCCGTGCCGCGCTGCGCGACGCTCTGCAGCAGGCTGTTCATCACGTACGCGTTGCGCGCGTCGATTGCGCGCGGCGCGTTCTGCTCGGCGATGAGCGGCTGCGCGCGGGCGACGATCGCGCCATTCGGATCGGTCACTTCGGCGATCAGGTACGGATTCACGCGGAAGCCGCCGTTCGCGAACACCGAGTACGCGCCGGCCATCTGCAACGGCGTGACCTGGCCCGCGCCGAGCGCCATCGGCAGATAGGCCGGATGGCGCTCGGCGTCGAAGCCGAAGCGCGTGATGTACTGCTGCGCGTACTTCGTGCCGATGTGGTTCAGGATCCGGATCGACACGAGGTTGCGCGAGCGCTGCAGCGCGGTGCGCATCGACATCGGGCCTTCGAAGCCGCCGCCGTAGTTCTTCGGCTCCCACGGCTGGCCGCCGGTTTCCGCGGCGCTGAAATACAGCGGGCCGTCGTTGATCACCGTGGCCGGCCCGAGGCCCTTGTCGAGCGACGCCGAGTAGATGAACGGCTTGAACGACGAACCCGGTTGCCGCCACGCCTGCGTGACGTGGTTGAACTTGTTCTTGTTGTAGTCGAAGCCGCCGACGAGCGAGCGGATCGCGCCGTCCTGCGGGACGATCGAGATGAACGCGCCTTCGACCTGCGGCAACTGCGTGATCGCCCACTTGCCTGCGTCGTTCTTCACGACCCGGACGATCGCGCCCGGCCGGATGCGGCGGTTTGGTTGCGCGCTGGCCGACAGCGCGCCCGACGCGAAGCGCAGGTTGTCGCCTTCGATCGTCGCGCTGCTGCCGTCGATGAAGGCGACGGTGATCTGGCGCGAGGTTGCGGCGGTGACGACCGCCGCGACCAGTTCGCCGTTGTCGGGGTGCTCGAGCAGCGCGTCGTCGATCGCCTGTTCGCGGTCGTCGGCGCCGGCCGGCAGCTCGATGAAGCCTTCCGGCCCGCGATAGCCGTGGCGGCGCTCGTAATCCATGATGCCCTTGCGCAGCGCGGTGTACGCGACCTGCTGGTCGGCGGAGTCGATCGTCGTGACGACGTTGAAGCCGCGCGTGTAGGTTTCCTCGCGGTACTGCGCGTACATCATCTGGCGGACCATTTCCGCGACGTACTCGGCGTGCACGCTGAATTCGCGGCCGGCGCCCTTGACGACGAGCGGCTGCGCGACGGCTTCGTCGTACTGCTCGCGCGTGATGAAGTTCAACTCGAGCATCCGTTGCAGGATGTATTCCTGGCGCACCTTCGCGCGCTTCGGATTGACGACCGGGTTATACGCGGACGGCGCCTTCGGCAGCCCCGCGAGCATTGCCGCTTCCGCGAGCGTGATGTCCTTCAGGTCCTTGCCGAAGTAGACCCGCGCGGCGCTCGCGAAGCCATACGCACGCTGGCCGAGATAGATCTGATTCATGTAGACCTCGAGAATCTGATCCTTCGTCAGCGCGCGCTCGATCCGGTACGCGAGCAGCATCTCGTAGATCTTGCGCGTGTAGGTCTTTTCGCTCGACAGGAAGAAGTTGCGCGCGACCTGCATCGTGATCGTGCTCGCGCCCTGCGACGCATGGCCGTTCGTCAGCGCGACGAAGCCGGCGCGGGCGATGCCGGTGAGGTCGACGCCGCCGTGATCGTAGAAGCGCGCATCCTCGATCGCGAGGATCGCCTTCTTGAGCGAGTCGGGCACGTCCTTGAAATGGACGATGTCGCGGCGCTCCTCGCCGAATTCGCCGATCAGCACGTGATCCGACGTGTAGATCCGCAGCGGTACCTTCGGACGATAGTCGGTCAGCGCGTCGAGCGACGGCATGTTCGGCCACGCGACGACGAGCGCGTAGCCGAGCACGAGGCCGCCGGCCACGACGAGGGCCACGCACATCGCGGCGAGGCCGATCAGGACTTTCAGCCACCAGGACCGCTTCTTCGGCTCGGGCGCGGGAGGCGGGGACGTAGGAGACGTGGATTGCATAGGCATACCGGAAAACAGTCCCGCGATTATAGCTGCCCGGTAAGACGGTCCCTGACGCGGGGGACGTCCGCCGGCACGCGGCTGATCGCGGTGCCGTCAGTATGGGGTCCGCGCGGCCGCTCCGTGCCACGACTGGCCGTTCGGCCGACTGTCTGGCGCGCGCGCCGCTTTGCAGAATCAGGCCTCGGAAACGCGGCGTGGGCCGCGACGATCGCGGGAGGCTGGGATGGCAGGACGATGGGCGGCGCGGTTCGCGCCGGGCAGGCACCGCTCGACGGGCATCGACGTCGGGGCGGAAGAGGTGAGGGTGGCCGTGCTGAGCCGGCGCGGCCGGGCTGCGGACGTGCGGGTCGAAGGACTCGAGCGGGAGCCGGTCGGACTGGCGGGCGGGCCGGAGGACGCGCGCTGGGCTGCGGTCGCACGTGCGTTGGCGGCGGCGGTGTCGCGGCTGTCGGCGGCGGGCGTGCGCTGCGACGCGCGCGGCGTGATGGCGCTGCGCGATGACGAGATGCAGACCGCGACGCTCGATCTGGCCGGGCGCGACGACATCGCGGACGCCGCCCGGCAGGCGGCCGAACGCATCTCGGGGCTGGCACCTGACGACCTCGCGTTCGACTGGCGGCAGGACGACGACGCGTGCCGGGGCGAGATTGCGGTCGCCGTGGCGCCGCAGGCATTGCTCGAGCGGCGGATCGACGTGGCCGCGCAGGCCGGCATCGATCTGACGGCCGTCGACGGCGAGTCGGCTGCCGCGCTGCGCGCGTTGCGCTATGCCGCGCAGTTCGAGCCCGACGCGCACGGCCCGTATGCCGCATTCTGGTTCAACGACACGGGCGTGCGCGGCTGGCGAATTGACGGCGCGATCGCCGCACCGGTGCTCGCGCTGTCCGGCGACGTGCGTGCGGCGTTGCCGGACGCATTGCGCCAGTGCGAGTTCGAGCCGGTGCGCTGCGTGCTCGTGGCCGGCGACGAGCGCTGCATCGCCCGCTGCGGCACGTCGGCCGCCGATATCGGCGATGCGCTCGGGGCGGCCGTGGTGCCGTTCGACTGCACCGGATGGGACGGTCTGCCGGGCGTACCCGCCGGCGCGCCGGGCGGTCCGGCGTTTGCCCTCGCGGTCGGGCTGGCGCTGCGCGGGGTGTGGGAATGATCGTCGATATGGGGTTCGGGCGGGCTGCCGCCGGCCATGCCGCGCTCGGGGGCTTCAATTTGCTGCCATACCGTGAGCGGCTGGCGCAGGCGCTGCGGCGCCGCCGTGCCGCGCAATGCGGGGCGGCGATCGTGCTCGGCGCACTCGGGGCCGGTCTCTGGGCAGGGGTGGCGACAGCGTGGCGATGGCGCGTGGATGCCGAGCGCACGCGAGTGGAGGCGCGGCTGCGGCAATTGCAGCCGCAGGTCGATGCCGCACGGCGCACCGCCGGCGCGGCAGCCGATCTCGCGCAACGCGATGCGCGAGCGGCCGTGCTTGCCGCGCCGTATCGGCGCGTTGCCGGACTGCTGGCGACGCTGGCGCAGGTGCGCGACGACACGGTTCAGCTCGACGCATTGCGTACGACATCGTCCGGTGCCGAGCTCGACGCGCGTGCGACGAGTTACCGGACGGCCGCGCGATGGCTCGCACGCATCGCGGCCGAGCAGCGCGACTGGCGCTTCGACATCGGTGCGCTGACACCGGCTTCGGCCACGCCGGTCGCGGGTTCGGCCGTGCCGTTCCGTTTCTCCGTGCAGGTGCGCTGGCACGACGCGCCGCCGCGACAGACGGCGACGGGAGGCGGCGCATGACGGCGATCATGCATCAGTCCATGCCTGACGGCGCCGAGTGGCTCGGCCGCGTGACGCGGATGTCGCCGGCCGCCGTGCACGCCGTTGGTTGCGCGCTCGCATTCGCGTTCGTGATGGGGGTGGGCGTTTATCTGATGAATGCCGTCGATGGAAGCGGACTCGCACGCAGTCATGCATTGCTGGCAACGGCGCAGATACGGGCCGCCGACGCACAACGGCTGCTCGCGGCCGCCGCGCCGCGGCGCGATATGGGCCCGGCTGCCGCGCGCGACGCCAGCTCGCCGCCTGCGCCGGGGTGGCCTGCGCTGATGCTGGAGCTGGCCGACGTGGTCCGAGAAAGCGGACTGAGGGTTGTGTCGATCGAACCGCGGCGTACTGACGATGCGGCGCCGGATGGCCGGCGCACGGCGCGGATCGTCGCGGAAGGCGGTTTTCCGGCGCTGCTGCGCCTGATGGGCGGGCTGGCGAGTTTCCCGGCGCTGGTGGTGCCGTCCGGGCTGCATATCGAGAGCAAACCGCCCGCGTCGCGGGTGGACATGACGATCGACGTGTTTCCGGCGCTGTCGGGGGCCCGGGTTCCGGATGGCGCGAAGGCGGTGCTTGCCGGCGCGCGGAGCGACGATCCATTCGGCGGAGACGGTTCGCCGACGGTGGCTGACGATATGACGCCGCGCCTGGCCGGCACCATTCGCGACGGACGCACCGGGCTTGCGCTGTTCGACGCCGGCGATGGCGCATTCGCGACCGTTGCGCCGGGCGAGGCGTTCGGGGTATCGCGTGTGGTGAGCGTCGATACCGGTGCCGTGACGGTCGCGACGGCCGATGGCGCACGCCGGCTCGTCGTGGACGACGGAGGTCATTCATGACGAAGTACGGATGGTGGGTGATCGCATTCTGGGCTGGATCGAGCGTGGCCGCCGTGGACGCGGCGCGATCGCCTTTGCCGCCGGCCGGCTGGCCGATCGGGTCGATACGGGCGTATGCCGAGGACACGCCGCTGCCGCAGGGCGTGCCCGACGGTCTGGACGGCCTGAGCGGGAACGCGCCCGCGCACGATGGTCCACTGCCGTTCGACCGGGCGGCGCGCGCAGCGCTTCAGGCGAACACTCCGGCACCCGCGCCCCAGCTGGAAGGGCCGCCGATTCCATTGCCTCCGCCGACGCGCATGAGCGACGCCGCGGCGCGGCACCCCGGCGATGCGGACGACGCGCGGCGAATCTCGCTGAATCTGCAGGGCGCCGGCCTCGCGGCCGCATTCGACGCGCTCGCGCGATTCACCGGGCTGAACATCGTCGTCGGCGAGCAGGTGCGCGGCACCGTGACATTACGTCTGAACAATGTCCGCTGGCGCGATGCGTTCGATACGTTGCTCGACACGCACGGGCTGGCGATGTCCCGGCGCGGCAACGTGATCTGGGTCACGCCGGCGGCCGAAGTCGCCGCGCGGGAGCGCGAGCGCTTCGAAACGCACGCACGCGCGGCCGAGCTGGAGCCGCTCGCGAGCCGAACCTTCGTGCTGCATTACCCGCGTGCGCAGGACGTGCAGCGGCTACTGGCCGGGGCGACCGGCCAGCGCCTGCTGTCGAAGCGCGGCGCCGCGGCGGCCGATCCGCGCATGAACTTGTTGTTCGTCACCGATCTGGCACCGCGCATCGAGCAGATCGCGGGCCTGATCGACGCGATCGACCGGCCGTCCCGGCAGGTCCGGATCGAGGCGCGCATCGTCGAGGGCGAGCAGGGGTTCTCGCGCAACCTCGGCGCACGCGTCGCGTTGCGCGCCCAGGGGCGGGCTCCCGCTGCAGACGGGGCGGCGACCGTGACGGACACACGCAACGCGCTCGACCTCGCCGCACGACCGCTCGGCGGCTTCGAGGCGGCGACGGCCGGCTTCACGTTGTTCGCCGCGCCGCTCAGCCGCGTGCTCGACGTCGAATTGAGCGCGCTCGAGGCGCAGGGCCGGGGCCAGATCGTTTCGAGCCCGCGCGTGGTGACGGCCGACCGCGTGAAGGCGATCGTCGAACAGGGCTCGGAGCTGCCGTACCAGGCGAAAGTCGGCAACGGCGTGAGCGGCGTGCAGTTCCGCCGCGCGACGCTGAAGCTCGAGGTCGAGCCGCAGATCACGCCCGACGGGCGCGTCGTGCTCGACCTGGACGTGACGAAGGACAGCATCGGCGAGCCGACGGCGGCCGGCCCGGCGATTCATACGAAGCACGTGCAGACGCGCGTCGAGGTCGAGGACGGCGGAACGGTCGCCATCGGCGGGATTTACGAGCAGTTGAACCGGGACGATGTGACGCGGGTGCCGCTCTTGGGCAAAATACCGGTTCTGGGCGCGCTTTTCCGGCACCGCGCGCGGCGCGACCAGCGCAACGAACTGGTCGTCTTCATCACGCCGACGGTCGTCGGCGCGCGTTGCGAAACGGTCGGCGCGGGCGACGCGGATGCGGGAAAAACGGGGCCGGAAGCCGGTGGCGCAGGCTCGACAAGGCAGCCGCTTTGCCAGTAAGCTGCGCCACACACCAGCAAGATTCAAGCAGAGGAAGCCGTTGCAAGCGCGGGACCCACACGCAAACGTATTTTTCGTCGGCCTTATGGGAGCGGGTAAGACCACCGTGGGCCGTGCGGTCGCGCGCCGGCTCGACAGGACGTTCTTCGACTCCGACCACGAAATCGAGGCCCGCACGGGTGCGCGCATTCCGGTGATCTTCGAGATGGAGGGCGAGGCCGGGTTTCGCGATCGCGAATCGCAGGTGATCGCCGATCTCACGCAGCGCGAGAACATCGTGCTCGCGACGGGCGGCGGCGCGGTGCTGCGCCCCGAAAATCGCGATTGCCTGAAAGCCAACGGCATCGTCATCTATCTGCGCGCCAATCCGCACGATCTGTGGTTGCGCACGCGCAAGGACAAGAACCGCCCGCTGTTGCAGACCGACGATCCGAAGGCGCGTCTCGAAGCGCTCTACGAAGTCCGCGATCCGCTGTACCGCGAATGCGCGGACTTCATCATCGAGACCGGCCGTCCGTCGGTCAACGGCCTCGTCAACATGGTGCTGATGCAACTCGAACTGGCAGGCGTCGTCGCCAAGCCGCTACAAGCATGATTACCGTCAACGTCGATCTGGGCGACCGCGCCTACCCGATTCACATTGGTGCCGGCCTGATCGGCCGCACCGAGCTGTTCGCTCCTCACATCGCCGGTTCGTCGGTCACGATCGTCACGAACACGACGGTCGATCCGCTCTACGGCGACGCGCTGCGCGCGGCGCTCGCGCCGCTCGGCAAGCGCGTCTCGACGGTCGTGCTGCCGGACGGCGAGGCCTACAAGAACTGGGAAACGCTGAACCTGATCTTCGACGGCCTGCTGACCGAGCGCGCCGACCGCAAGACGACGCTCGTCGCACTCGGCGGCGGCGTGATCGGCGACATGACCGGCTTAGCCGCCGCGTGCTACATGCGCGGCGTGCCGTTCATCCAGGTGCCGACGACGCTGCTGTCGCAGGTCGATTCGTCGGTCGGCGGCAAGACGGGCATCAACCACCCGCTCGGCAAGAACATGATCGGCGCGTTCTACCAGCCGCAGGCCGTGATCGCCGATATCGGCGCGCTGGCCACGCTGCCCGATCGCGAGCTGGCGGCCGGCGTGGCCGAGGTCATCAAGACGGGCACGATCGCCGATGCGGCATTCTTCGACTGGATCGAGGCGAACGTCGATGCGCTGAACCGCCGCGAGCCCGCCGCGCTCGCGCATGCGGTGAAGCGCTCGTGCGAAATCAAGGCGAGCGTGGTCGCGGCCGACGAACGCGAAGGCGGGCTGCGCGCGATCCTGAATTTCGGCCATACGTTCGGCCATGCGATCGAGGCCGGGCTCGGCTACGGCGAGTGGCTGCACGGCGAAGCGGTCGGCTGCGGGATGGTGATGGCGGGCGACCTGTCGGTGCGGCTCGGCCTCCTCGACGAAGCGTCGCGGCAGCGGCTCGATGCGGTGATCGCTGCCGCGCACCTGCCGGTCCGCGGGCCGGCGCTCGGCGATGCGCGCTACATGGACCTGATGCGCGTCGACAAGAAGGCCGAAGCCGGTGCGATCAAGTTCATCCTGCTGAAGCGATTCGGCGATACGCTGATCACCCAGGCGCCCGACGAAGCCGTGTTCGCCACGCTGGCGCAGACGACCCGGTAACGGCGCCCCGGATGCCCCGGCGCCCCTGACATGGAGGAGACGTGAGCGAGACATCCAGCAGCAAACCGTCCAAAGCCGGCCGCGCATCCGTCGCGGCGCTGGCCGAGCCGCCGACGCTGGCGGCGCTGGAAGCCCATCTCGCTCCGTATGCCGCCCATGCGTCGCAGTCGCGCGGCCGCCGCCATCACGAAACCCCGCCGGCGGCGCGCACCGAATTCCAGCGCGACCGCGACCGCATCGTTCATTCCACCGCGTTCCGCCGGCTGGAATACAAGACGCAGGTCTTCGTCAATCACGAAGGCGACCTGTTCCGCACCCGCCTCACGCACAGCCTCGAAGTCGCGCAGATCGCGCGTTCGGTCGCGCGCAACCTGCGGCTCAACGAGGATCTCGTCGAAGCGATCTCGCTCGCGCACGATCTCGGTCATACGCCGTTCGGCCATGCCGGGCAGGATGCGCTGAACGCGTGCATGCGCGAGCACGGCGGCTTCGAGCACAACCTGCAGAGCCTGGCCGTGGTCGATGAACTCGAGGAGCATTACGGCGCGTTCAACGGCCTGAACCTGTGCTTCGAGACGCGCGAAGGCATCCTCAAGCACTGCTCGCGCGAGAACGCGCGCAAGCTCGGCGCGCTCGGCGAGCGCTTTCTGCAAGGCCGCCAGCCGTCGCTGGAAGCGCAGCTCGCGAACATCGCGGACGAAATCGCGTACAACAACCACGACGTCGACGACGGCCTGCGCTCCGGCCTGATCACGATCGAGCAGCTCGCCGAAATCGAGCTGTGGCAGCGCCACTACGACGCCGCGCTCACCGAATTCCCGCATCTGGAAGGCCGCCGCCTCGTCCACGAGACGGTGCGCCGCATCATCAACACGCTGATCGTCGACCTGATCGACGAGACCACGCGCAATCTCGCGCGCGTCGCGCCCGCGTCGCTCGACGACGTGCGCGCCGCGCCGCAGCTCGTCGCGCACAGCGAGGCGATCGCCGCGCAGGCGGCCGCCCTCAAGCGTTTCCTGTTCAAGAACCTGTATCGCCACTACAAGGTGATGCGCATGGCGAACAAGGCGCAGCGCGTCGTCACCGGGCTGTTCGACGCGTTCATCGACGATCCGCGCCTGCTGCCGCCGCCGTACCAGTCGGACGACGACGCGCACCAGCCGCGCCTCGTCGCGCACTACATCGCCGGCATGACCGACCGCTTCGCGCTGAAGGAATATCAGCGCCTGTTCGTCGTCAACGACAACTGACTGTCACAAACGATCACTAGACTTCGCCGGTTCAATGGCGACGGGAATGTTGCACACGCTGTTGGTAACGTTTTCATAGGAGAGAGGTCGATGAAGAAGAAGCCCGCGGGGACCATGATTCGCTCGATCGCGCTGGGCGGCGCGTTGATGTTCGGTGTGCAGCATGCGGCGTTCGCCGTGACGGAGATCCAGTTCTGGCATGCGATGGAGTCGGCGCTGGGCGAGCGCGTGAATGAACTCGCCACGCAGTTCAACGCATCGCAGAGCGACTACAAGATCGTGCCGGTCTTCAAGGGCACTTACGACCAGGCACTCGCGGCGGGCATCGCCGCCTATCGCAGCGGCAACGCGCCGGCGATCCTCCAGGTCTACGAAGTCGGCACCGCGACCATGATGCAGGCGAAGAAGGCCGTCGTGCCGGTGTACGACGTGTTCAAGCAGGCCGGCGTGCCGCTCGACGAAAAGGCGTTCGTGCCGACCATCGCGAGCTACTACAGCGATGCGAAGACGGGCCATCTCGTGTCGATGCCGTTCAACAGCTCGACGCCGGTGCTGTACTACAACAAGGATGCGTTCAAGAAGGCCGGGCTCGATCCGAACCAGCCGCCGAAGACGTGGGCCGACGTGCAGGCCGCCGCGGAGAAACTGCGCAAGTCGGGGATGACGTGCGGCTTCACGACCGGCTGGCAAGGCTGGATCCAGCTCGAGAACTACAGCGCGTGGCATGCGCTGCCGTTCGCGAGCCGCAACAACGGCTTCGACGGCACCGGTGCGGCGCTCGAATTCAACAAGCCGCAGCAGATCGCGCACATCGCGTTCCTGCAGCAGATGCAGAAGGACGGCACGTTCACGTATGCGGGCCGCAAGGACGAAGCGTCCGCGAAGTTCTACAGCGGCGACTGCGGGATCCTGACGACGTCGTCGGGCGCGCTCGCGAACGTGCAGAAGTTCGCGAAGTTCAGCTACGGCACCGGCATGATGCCGTACGACGCGAACGTGAAGGGCGCGCCGCAGAACGCGATCATCGGCGGCGCGAGCCTGTGGGTGCTGGGCGGCAAGGATCCGGCGACCTACAAGGGCGTCGCGAAATTCCTCGCGTTCCTGGCCTCGCCGCCGATCGCCGCGAAGTGGCACCAGGAAACGGGCTACCTGCCGGTCACGACGGCCGCGTACGACCTCACGCGCCAGCAGGGCTTCTATGCGAAGAACCCGAGCGCGGAAACCGCGATCAAGCAGATGATGAACAAGCCGCCGCTGCCTTACACGAAGGGGCTGCGTCTCGGCAACATGCCGCAGATCCGCACGGTCGTCGACGAGGAACTGGAGCAGGTCTGGGCGCAGAAGAAGTCGCCGAAGGACGCGCTCGATTCGGCGGCCTCGCGCGGCGACGAGCTGCTGCGCCGCTTCGAGAAGTCGGGCGGCTGATCCCGCATCGCGCTCGTGCCGCCGGCCGCCGCGTCGCATATGCGAGCGGGCGGCCGGCGGCGCGGTTCCTTTCCCGTTTCGTCTGACCGGATGCCCGCGATGCAATCCCGTTCCCGTTTCGGCGCGAGCCTGCTGCCGTACCTGCTCATCGCGCCGCAGCTCGCGATCACCGCCGTATTCTTCCTGTGGCCGGCCGGCGTCGCGCTGTGGCAGTCGACGCAGATGCAGGATGCATTCGGCACGTCGAGTGAATTCGTCGGCTTCGCGAACTTCACGCACCTGTTCGCCGATCCGCTGTACCTCGACTCGTTCCGCACGACGCTGATGTTCAGCTCGCTCGTCACGGTCAGCGGGCTCGTCGTGTCGCTGCTGCTCGCCGCGTGCGCCGACCGGGTGATCCGCGGCGCGCGCGTGTACCGCACGCTGCTGATCTGGCCGTACGCGGTCGCGCCGACGATCGCGGCCGTGCTGTGGGCGTTCCTGTTCAACCCGAGCATCGGGCTCGTCACCTATGCGCTCGCGAAGGGCGGCATCGTGTGGAATCACGCGCTGAACGGCAGCCAGGCGATGTTCCTCGTCGTGCTCGCGTCGGTGTGGAAGCAGGTGAGCTACAACTTCCTGTTCTTCTACGCGGGGCTGCAGGCGATCCCGCGCTCGCTGATCGAGGCGGCGGCGATCGACGGCGCCGGGCCGGTGCGGCGCTTCTTCAACATCGTGCTGCCGCTGCTGTCGCCGACGAGCTTCTTCCTGCTGGTCGTGAACCTCGTCTATGCGTTCTTCGACACGTTCCCGGTGATCGACGCGGCCACCGCCGGCGGCCCCGCCCAAAGCACGAAAACGCTGATCTACAAGATCTTCACGGAGGGCTTCCAGGGCCTCGACATCGGCAGTTCGGGCGCGCAGTCGGTCGTGCTGATGATCATCGTCGTCGGCCTGACGGTGATCCAGTTCCGCTTCGTCGAACGCAGGGTGCAATACGCATGATCGAAAATCGCAAGGGCTTCGACCTGTTCTGCCACGCGGTGTTGATCGCGGGCGTCGTGCTGATCGTGTTCCCGGTGTACGTCGCGTTCTGCGCGGCGACGATGAACGCGCAGGAAGTGTTCACGATCCCGCTGTCATTGGTGCCGAGCACGCACCTGCTGGAGAACATCGCTTACATCTGGGGGCACGGCAGCGGCGGCACGACGGCACCGTTCGGCCGGCTGCTCGTCAACAGTTTCGTGATGGCGCTCGGGATCGCGGTCGGCAAGATCGCGGTGTCGATCCTGTCCGCGTACGCGATCGTCTATTTCCGCTTTCCGTTTCGCAACACCGCGTTCTGGCTGATCTTCATCACGCTGATGCTGCCGGTCGAGGTGCGGATCTTCCCGACCGTGCAGGTCGTGTCGACGCTGCACCTGACGAACACGTACGCGGGGCTTTCGCTGCCGCTGATCGCGTCGGCGACCGCGACGTTCCTGTTCCGCCAGTTCTTCATGACGCTGCCCGACGAGCTGATGGACGCCGCGCGCATCGACGGCGCGGGGCCGCTGCGCTTTTTCTGGGACGTGGTGCTGCCGCTGTCGAAGACGAGCATCGCGTCGCTGTTCGTGATCACGTTCATCTACGGCTGGAACCAGTATCTGTGGCCGATCCTGATCACGACGGAGGCGTCGCTGTCGACGGCGGTGGTGGGCATCAAGACGATGATCGCGAGCGGCGACGCCGCGACCGAGTGGCAATACGTAATGGCGGCGACGCTGCTGGCGATGATTCCGCCGCTCGTCGTCGTGCTGGCGATGCAGCGCTGGTTCGTGCGCGGCCTCGTCGATTCCGAGAAATGAACCACGGACGGTAACCGGGAGAAGGACCAGGTATGGCTGCGCTGAGCTTGAAGGGCGTCAGGAAATCCTACGACGGCAAGCAGCATGTGCTGCACGGCATCGACGTGGAGATCGCCGACGGTGAATTCATCGTGCTGGTCGGCCCGTCGGGCTGCGGCAAGTCGACGCTGCTGCGGATGATCGCGGGGCTCGAGACGGTGACGGACGGCGAGATCGCGATCGGCGAGCGCGTGGTCAACGCGCTGGAGCCGAAGGATCGCGACATCGCGATGGTGTTCCAGAATTACGCGCTGTATCCGCACATGACGGTCGCGCAGAACATGGGCTACGGGCTGAAGATCCGCGGCATCGAGCGCGCGACGATCGACGCGCGGGTGGCCGCGGCCGCGAAGATCCTCGAGCTCGAGCCGTTGCTCGCGCGGCGGCCGCGCGAGCTGTCGGGTGGCCAGCGGCAGCGCGTCGCGATGGGGCGCGCGATCGTGCGCGAGCCGTCGGTGTTCCTGTTCGACGAGCCGCTGTCGAACCTCGATGCGAAGCTGCGCGTGCAGATGCGGCTGGAGATCCAGCGGCTGCATGCGCGGCTCGCGACGACGAGCGTGTACGTGACGCACGATCAGATCGAGGCGATGACGCTCGCGCAGCGCGTGATCGTGATGAACCGCGGTTATGCGGAGCAGATCGGCGCGCCGGTCGACGTGTACGAGAAGCCGGCGACGGTGTTCGTCGCGGGCTTCATCGGCTCGCCGGCGATGAACCTGATGCATGGCCGGCTGTCCGAGGATGGCGCGACGTTCACGGTCGCGGGCGGCGGCCCGGCGCTGCCGGTTGCCGGCGCGCCCGGCATCGGCACCGCGATCGCCCCGGGGCGCGACTGGGTGCTCGGTGTGCGGCCGGAGCACATGACGCCGCAGCCGGGTGTCGCGCAGGCGACGCTGCCGGTCGACTCGTGCGAGCTGCTCGGCGCGGACAACCTCGCGCACGGACGCTGGGGCAACCACGACGTCGCGGTGCGCCTGCCGCACGCGGATCGTCCCGCGCGCGGCACGGCGCTGGCCGCCGCGCTGCCCGCGCATCGGCTGCACTTCTTCGATCCCGAGACCGGCAAGCGTGCCGGCTGACCCTGACGCACCCGCAGAGAGGCGCACGATGACTTTCCGTTCCGACTGGCCTTATCCGCGCGTCGTCGCCCATCGCGGCGGCGGCACGCTCGCGCCGGAGAACACGCTCGCCGCGTTCGACGAAGGCGCGCGGCGCGGTCACCGGATGGTCGAGTTCGACGCGAAGCTGTCCGCCGACGACGTGAGCTTCCTGCTGCACGACGACACGGTCGACCGCACGTCGAACGGCAGCGGGCCGGCAGCGGGCATGCGCTACGCGGCGCTGGCCGCGCTCGACGCCGGCGCCTGGTTCGACGCGCGTTTCGCGGGCGAGCGGATGCCGACGCTCGAGGCGGCGGCGGCGCGCTGCATCGCGCACGGGCTGGCGGCGAACGTCGAGATCAAGCCGTGCCCGGGCCGCGAGCGCGACACGGGGCAGCGGGTGGCGGCCGATGCGGCCGCGTACTGGCACGGCGCCGCCGTGCCGCCGCTGCTGTCGTCGTTCTCGTTCGACGCGCTGCAACAGGCGCGCGCAAGCGCACCGGCGCTGCCGCGCGGGATGCTGTACGAGGCGGTGCCGGACGACTGGCACGCGCAGGTCGTCGGCGCGCTCGGCTGCGTATCGTTGCATGCGAACCACAAGACGCTCGACGAACCGCTCGTGCGCGCGATCAAGGCGGCCGGGCTGCGCATCCTGGTCTACACGGTCAACGACCTCGCCCGGGCGCGCGAACTCGTGCGCTGGGGCGTCGATGCGGTCTGCACGGACCGCATCGACCTGATCGGCCCCGATGCACTGGACGACATCACGTAGCGACCGGTCCCGCGCGATGGTGGATGCGGGAAAACCCTGAGACAAAAAAACGACGCCCCGGCGGGATTTCCGCCGGGGCGTTTTGCGTCGAGGAGACGTTACGTCACGAAAAATCCGCTACAAATTGCAGCAGGATTAACCATTCCCCAAATATTCGACTACGCTTAGAAGCGGTAGCCGACGTTCAGGTACGTGACGATCGGGTTGAGCGAGATCTTCGCTTTCGACGTTTCGGTCAGGGTGCCGACCGGCGTCCGGCGGGCGGTCGTGAAGGTCGCGGTCACGCTGACCGGGATGTACGAGATCGACAGGCCCCCGAACCAGTGCTTCGTGAAGTTGTACGTGAAGCCGGCGTTGAGCACGGGCGCCCACTGGTTGCTGGTCGTGGCGCTGGTCGGGCCGCCGAGCACGCCGTTCTCGAAGCTGCTGTTCGTGATCTTTGCGCCGGTGAACCAGACATACGTCGCGCCGACGCCGAGATACGGACGGAACTTCGCGTTGGCGTCGTTGAAGTGATAGCGAAGCAGGACGGCGGGGCTCCACTGGTACGCACGGCCGAGTACGCCGAACTTTTCGAACTGACCCTTGCCGGTAATGTCGAACTTCGGCGGTATCCCCATGACGAGCTCGGTGGAGATGTGGTCGGTGACGAAGTAGCCAGCGGCGAGCCCGAGCGTATCGGCGTCGTTGATGCCGGCGCCGGTGTTGGGAATCGATTGGTTGATGGGCGTGCCGCCGACGCGGTACAGGAACAGCGGATCGCTGCTGTCCTGCGGCGACAGGTGGAACCAGCCGGTGCTGACGTAGAAATCACCTGCGGATTGTGCTTGTGCCGCACCGCTCGCAAACGTGAATGCGAGCGCTGCAGCCCCCGTAATGGCCAGTTTTCGTTTCATTGTGTCTCCTCCGATCTAAGGCGTGCTCATTATGACGACTGCGTTTAAAACCAAACAAGCTCGTAAGTTAGAGTTTTCACCCTAGGATTAGTACGACCGTACGCTTCCGCGCCCCGCCGGGATTGGCATTCTACGCAGGTGCGCAATTTCGGACCTTCGGGTATTTCCTAACGCGTTCAAACGGACATTCAGCATGGCACGGTTAGCACGACTCTACGTTCCCGACCAGCCGCAGCACGTGATACTGCGCGGCCTGGATCAGCAACCCGCGTTCGTCGACGACCAGGACTACGAACTCTTCATCGATTGTCTGAAGGCCGCGGCACGCGATCATCACCTTTCGGTGCATGCCTACGTGCTGCTTCCGCGTCAGGTGCAGCTCCTCGTGACGCCGAGCGACGAGGCAAGCCTGCCGAAGGCGATGCAGGCGGTCGGTCGCCGCTACGTCGCGCATTTCAACCGACGTTATTCGCGTCGCGGCACCTTGTGGGAAGGCCGCTATCGCGCGACCGTGATCGAAGGCGAGCGCTATTTCCTGCTCGCGAGCCGCGTGGTCGAGATGAGCCCGGTGCGCTCGCAGCTGGTCGCGACGGCCGACGCCTATCGCTGGTCGAGCTATCGGCACCACGTCGGGCTCACCGTCGACAGCCTGATCACCGACCATCCGCTCTACTGGGCACTCGGCAACACGCCATTCGATCGTCAGCGTGCGTACAAGGAGCTCTGCGAGCAGCCGCTCGACGAGCGGCAGGCCGACCAGCTCCAGCAAGCGACGCTGAAGGGCTGGGTGCTCGGCGGCGAGAACTACCGCGAGTGGGCGGCGCGCACCGCGAACCGCCGCGTGTCGCCGCTGCCGCGCGGACGCCCCAGAAAGGTGCGTGAAAATACCCCGCCGATCCAGCAGTAACGCGGGAAAGGCGGATCACGAGGCGGCGCCGCGGGCGCCGCTTCTTTTTGCACCAAAACGATACGGCCCCAATAAAACGGCACCAGATCAGAGCATGCGTTTAATTGGGGTTCGATAAAGCGGTTTTTGTTGCTATTCCTTTGATTCGTCGCGTATATTCCGAATTCCGGTGGCCCGGGTGAAGCTCGCCCAACCACTGTCGGCCGTGCCGTCTCCCGTCGGGAGCGGGATCGACGGCAACAAAAAATGGTTCAACGGCCCTCGCGGCCCCTTTACGACGGTGTCCCCATGAACGACCACCAGCAGCCGCTCGCCGCGGTGCCCGCCGCACAAGGTCTGTACGACCCGCAAAACGAACACGACGCCTGCGGCGTCGGCTTCGTCGCTCACATCAAGGGCAAGAAGAGCCACGAGATCATTCAGCAGGGTCTGAAGATCCTGGAGAACCTCGATCACCGCGGCGCGGTCGGTGCCGATCCGCTGATGGGCGACGGCGCCGGCATCCTGATCCAGATTCCGGATGCGTTCTATCGCGAGGAAATGTCGAAGCAGGGCGTGACGCTGCCGCCGGCCGGCGAATACGGGGTCGGGATGATCTTCCTGCCGAAGGAAAACGCGTCGCGTCTCGCGTGCGAGCAGGAGCTCGAGCGGACGGTGCGGGCAGAAGGTCAGGTCGTGCTCGGCTGGCGCGACGTGCCGGTCGACCATGCGATGCCGATCTCGCCGACCGTGAAGGCGAGCGAGCCGCTGATCCGCCAGATCTTCATCGGGCGCGGCAAGGACATCATGGTGACGGACGCGCTCGAGCGGAAGCTGTACGTGATCCGCAAGACCGCGAGCCACCGCATCCAGGCGCTCAAGCTCAAGCACGGCAAGGAATACTTCGTGCCGTCGATGTCGGCGCGCACGATCGTCTACAAGGGGCTGCTGCTGGCGGGCCAGGTCGGCGTGTACTACCGCGACCTGCAGGACGAGCGCGTCGTGTCGGCGCTCGCGCTCGTGCACCAGCGCTTCTCGACCAACACGTTCCCGGCATGGGAGCTGGCTCACCCGTACCGGATGATCGCGCACAACGGCGAGATCAACACCGTGAAGGGCAACGTGAACTGGCTGAACGCGCGTACCGGCGCGATCGCGTCGCACGTGCTCGCCGACGACCTGCCGAAGCTGTGGCCGCTGATCTACCCGGGCCAGTCGGACACCGCGTCGTTCGACAACTGTCTCGAACTGCTGGTGATGGCCGGCTACCCGCTCGTGCACGCGGTGATGATGATGATCCCGGAAGCCTGGGAACAGCACACGCTGATGGATGAGAACCGCCGCGCGTTCTACGAATACCACGCCGCGATGATGGAGCCGTGGGACGGCCCCGCCGCGATCGCGTTCACGGACGGCCGCCAGATCGGCGCGACGCTCGACCGCAACGGCCTGCGCCCGGCGCGCTACATCGTGACCGACGACGACCTCGTGATCATGGCGTCGGAAGCCGGCACGCTGCCGATCCCCGAATCGAAGATCGTCAAGAAGTGGCGCCTGCAGCCGGGCAAGATGTTCCTGATCGACATGGAACACGGCCGCATCATCGACGACAAGGAACTCAAGGACAACCTCGCGAACGCGAAGCCGTACAAGAGCTGGATCGACGCCGTGCGCATCAAGCTCGACGAGATCGAGCCGAAGGCCGAGGACGTCGCGGCCGGCCGCACGCAGGGCGCGGCGCTGCTCGATCGCCAGCAGGCGTTCGGCTACACGCAGGAAGACCTGAAGTTCCTGATGGCGCCGATGGCGCAGCAGGGCGAGGAAGCCGTCGGCTCGATGGGCAACGACTCGCCGCTCGCGGTGATGTCGAACAAGAACAAGACGCTCTATCACTACTTCAAGCAGCTGTTCGCGCAGGTCACGAACCCGCCGATCGACCCGATCCGCGAGAACATGGTCATGTCGCTCGTGTCGTTCATCGGCCCGAAGCCGAACCTGCTCGACACGAACAACATCAACCCGCCGATGCGTCTCGAAGTGTCGCAGCCGGTGCTCGACTTCAAGGACATCGCGAAGATCCGCGCGATCGACCAGTACACGGGCGGCAAGTTCAGCGCATACGAACTGAACATCTGCTATCCGGTCGCATGGGGCAAGGAAGGCATCGAGGCACGCCTCGCGTCGCTGTGCGCGGAAGCCGTCGACGCGGTCAAGTCGGGCTACAACATGCTGATCGTGTCGGACCGCAAGACGGACGCCGAGCACGTCGCGATTCCGGCGCTGCTCGCCACGTCGGCGATCCACACGCACCTCGTCCAGCAAGGGCTGCGCACGAGCACGGGCCTCGTCGTCGAGACGGGCTCGGCGCGTGAGACGCACCACTTCGCGCTGCTCGCGGGCTATGGCGCGGAAGCCGTGCACCCGTACCTCGCGATGGAAACGCTCGCGAAGATGGCGGAAGGCCTGCCGGGCGACCTGTCGCCGGAGAAGGCGGTCTACAACTTCACGAAGGCGGTCGGCAAGGGCCTGCAGAAGGTGATGTCGAAGATGGGCATCTCGACGTACATGTCGTACACGGGCGCGCAGATCTTCGAAGCGCTCGGCCTGTCGAGCGACCTCGTCGAGAAGTACTTCAAGGGCACGGCCTCGAAGGTCGGCGGCATCGGCCTGTTCGAAGTCGCGGAAGAGGCGATCCGCCTGCACCGCGATGCGTTCGGCGACAACCCGGTCCTGCGCGACATGCTCGACGCGGGCGGCGAGTACGCGTACCGCGTGCGCGGCGAAGACCACATGTGGACGCCGGACTCGATCGCGAAGCTCCAGCACGCGACGCGCAGCAACTCGTACCAGACGTACAAGGAATACGCGCACCTGATCAACGACCAGACCAAGCGTCACATGACGTTCCGCGGCCTGTTCGAGTTCAAGGTCGAGCCGACCAAGGCGATCCCGATCGACGACGTCGAGCCGGCGAAGGACATCGTCAAGCGCTTTGCGACGGGCGCGATGTCGCTCGGTTCGATCAGCACCGAAGCGCACGCGACGCTCGCGATCGCGATGAACCGGATCGGCGGCAAGTCGAACACCGGCGAAGGCGGCGAGGACGAGAAGCGCTACCGCAACGAACTGCGCGGCATTCCGATCAAGTCGGGCGAGACGTTGAAGTCGGTGATCGGCGACGAGATCGTCAGCGACATTCCGCTGAAGGACGGCGATTCGCTGCGCTCGAAGATCAAGCAGGTCGCGTCGGGCCGCTTCGGCGTCACCGCCGAGTACCTTGCATCGGCCGACCAGATCCAGATCAAGATGGCGCAGGGCGCGAAGCCGGGCGAAGGCGGCCAACTGCCGGGCCACAAGGTGTCGGAATACATCGGCAAGCTGCGTTACTCGGTGCCGGGCGTCGGCCTGATCTCGCCGCCGCCGCACCACGACATCTACTCGATCGAGGATCTGGCGCAGCTGATCCACGACCTGAAGAACGTGAACCCGAGCTCGAGCATCTCGGTGAAGCTGGTGTCGGAAGTCGGCGTCGGCACGGTCGCGGCCGGTGTCGCGAAGGCGAAGGCCGATCACGTCGTGATCGCCGGCCATGACGGCGGCACGGGCGCATCGCCGCTGTCGTCGGTCAAGCATGCGGGCACGCCGTGGGAACTCGGCCTCGCCGAAACGCAGCAGACGCTGGTGCTGAACCGCCTGCGCGGCCGCATCCGCGTGCAGGCTGACGGCCAGATGAAGACGGGCCGCGACGTCGTGATCGGCGCGCTGCTCGGCGCGGACGAATTCGGCTTCGCGACGGCGCCGCTCGTCGTCGAGGGCTGCATCATGATGCGCAAGTGCCACCTGAACACGTGCCCGGTCGGCGTCGCGACGCAGGATCCGGTGCTGCGTGCGAAGTTCAAGGGCCAGCCCGAGCACGTCGTGAACTACTTCTTCTTCGTCGCCGAGGAAGTGCGCGAGATCATGGCGCAGCTCGGCATCGCGAAGTTCGACGACCTGATCGGCCGCGCCGACCTGCTCGACACCCGCAAGGGCATCGAGCACTGGAAGGCGAAGGGCCTCGACTTCTCGCGCGTGTTCTACCAGCCGGAAGAGTGCGAGGACGTCGCGCCGCGTCACGTCGACGTGCAGGATCACGGCCTCGAGCGCGCGCTCGACCACGTGCTGATCGAGAAGGCGAAGGCCGCGATCGAGAACGGCGAGCACGTGTCGTTCATCCAGCCGGTGCGCAACGTGAACCGCACGGTCGGCGCGATGCTGTCGGGCGTGATCGCGAAGAAGCACGGCCACGACGGCCTGGCCGACGACGCGGTGCACATCCAGCTGAAGGGCACGGCCGGCCAGAGTTTCGGCGCGTTCCTCGCGAAGGGCGTGACGCTCGACCTCGTCGGCGACGGCAACGACTACGTCGGCAAGGGCCTGTCGGGCGGCCGGATCATCATCCGTCCGACCAACGACTTCCGCGGCAAGTCCGAGGAAAACATCATCTGCGGCAACACGGTGATGTACGGCGCGATCGAAGGCGAATCGTTCTTCCGCGGCGTCGCGGGCGAGCGCTTCTGCGTGCGTAACTCGGGCGCGACGGCGGTCGTCGAAGGCACGGGCGACCACGGTTGCGAATACATGACGGGCGGCACGGTCGTCGTGCTCGGCGAAACCGGGCGCAACTTCGCGGCCGGCATGTCGGGCGGTCTCGCGTACATCTACGATCCGGAAGGCACGTTCGCGGCGAAGTGCAACAAGTCGATGGTCGCGCTCGAGCCGGTGCTGCAACAGGCCGAGCAGGAGCGCACGGTCGACCGCGCGCTCTGGCATGAGGGCACGACGGACGAAGCGTTGCTCAAGGGGCTCGTCGAGCGTCATTTCCAGTTCACGGGTTCGCCGCGCGCGAAGTCGCTGCTGGAAAACTGGGACGCGGCGCGCCGCCAGTTCGTGAAGGTGTTCCCGCACGAATACAAGCGCGCGCTGGGCGAGATCGGTGCGAAGAAGGCGGCGAAGGAAGTGCTGGCCGCCTGAGCGACGAACGACATAGCGAATGCCGCGCGCGCATGATTGCCGCGCGCGGCTCCCCCACCCGATACACCGAACAGAAGAGCACCTTATGGGCAAGGCAACCGGTTTTCTGGAGTTCGAACGCCGCCACGAGGCGTACGAAGCACCGCTCACGCGCGTGAAGCACTACAAGGAATTCGTCGCGGCACTGACCGACGCGGACGCGAAGGTCCAGGGCGCGCGCTGCATGGACTGCGGCATCCCGTTCTGCAACAACGGCTGCCCGGTCAACAACATCATCCCGGACTTCAACGATCTCGTTTACCGCCAGGACTGGCAGCAGGCGATCGAAGTCCTGCATTCGACCAACAACTTCCCCGAGTTCACGGGCCGCATCTGCCCGGCGCCGTGCGAGGCAGCCTGCACGCTCGGGATCAACGACGATCCGGTCGGCATCAAGTCGATCGAGCACGCGATCATCGACAAGGCCTGGGCGGAAGGCTGGGTGAAGCCGCTGCCGGCCGAGCACAAGACGGGCAAGAAGGTCGCGGTCGTCGGTTCCGGCCCCGCGGGTCTCGCGGCCGCGCAGCAGCTCGCGCGCGCCGGCCACGACGTGACGGTGTTCGAGAAGAACGACCGCATCGGCGGCCTGCTGCGTTACGGGATCCCCGACTTCAAGCTCGAGAAGTGGCTGATCGATCGCCGCATGCGCCAGATGGAAGCGGAAGGCGTGACGTTCCGCACCAGCGTGTTCATCGGCAAGGACGCGCTGCCGGACTCGATCGGCAACATGGCGAAGGAAACCATTTCGCCGGAGACGCTGAAGGAAGAATTCGACGCGGTCGTGATCGCGGGCGGCTCGGAAACGCCGCGCGATTTGCCGGTGCCGGGCCGCGAGCTGGCCGGCGTGCATTTCGCGATGGACTTCCTGCCGCAGCAGAACCGCGTGAATGCGGGCGACAAGCTCGTCGACCAGCTGCTCGCGAAGGGCAAGCACGTGATCGTGATCGGCGGCGGCGATACGGGTTCGGACTGCGTCGGCACGTCGAACCGTCACGGCGCGAAGCAGGTCACGCAGTTCGAACTGCTGCCGCAGCCGCCGGAAGAGGAAAACAAGCCGCTCGTGTGGCCGTACTGGCCGATCAAGCTGCGCACGTCGTCGTCGCACGAGGAAGGATGCGAGCGTGACTGGGCGGTCGCGACGAAGCGTCTCGAAGGCAAGAACGGCAAGGTCGAGAAGCTGATTGCGGTGCGCGTCGAGTGGAAGGACGGCAAGATGCAGGAAGTGCCGGGCTCCGAGTTCGAGATGAAGGCCGACCTGGTGCTGCTCGCGATGGGCTTCACGCAGCCGGCAGCCACCGTGCTCGAGGCGTTCGGCGTCGCGAAGGACGCACGCGGCAACGCGCGCGCGGCGACCGAAGGCGATCGCTCGTACTACACGTCGGTCGACAAGGTGTTCGCGGCAGGCGACATGCGCCGCGGTCAGTCGCTCGTCGTCTGGGCGATCCGCGAAGGCCGCCAGTGCGCGCGCTCGGTCGATGCGTACCTGATGGGGCATTCGGAACTGCCGCGCTGAGCTGAAGCGCGCGAGCGGGTTTCGAGGAAAACCGGGCGTCCGAATGGGCGCCCGGTTTTTTTATGGTGCGGCGTTCTGCCGATATTCAATCGTCCGCAGGCAGGCAGCCGTCGTCCGCTGTCGCCGCGCCACGCGCCCCGCATCTTTCCGAAGCGTCGCCTAACCTGATCACATCAGGCGTCGATGTTCCGCGATCCGGAAACCTTTCGTTTTGTAATAATCCTTGGAAATTGTCATATCATGTCGCCCGACCGGCCGCGTTCGCGCGGCCGCCGCATTTGACTGACCCCATTTACAAGGACTCTGAATGGAAGCATTCGTGCATGGGCTGATCGACGCCGTCAACGGCGTGCTGTGGAATTACGTGCTGATCGCGCTGCTGCTCGGCGCCGGCGCGTGGTTCACGTTGCGGTTCCGGATGATCCAGCTGAAGGCGCTGCTCCTCAGCATCAAGCTGGTCGGCAGCAAGGGCGAGCCGGGCAGCATCTCGTCGTTCCAGGCGTTCGCGACCGGGCTCGCGAGCCGCGTGGGCACCGGCAACATCGCCGGCGTCGCGGTCGCGCTGACGGTCGGCGGGCCGGGCGCGATCTTCTGGATGTGGATGACGGCGCTCGTCGGGATGTCGTCGGCGTTCGTCGAAGCGACGCTCGCGCAGATCTTCAAGGTGTCGCATCCGGACGGCAGCTATCGCGGCGGCCCCGCGTACTACATCCAGACGGGCCTGCGCTCGCGCGGCTTCGGCGTGCTGTTCTCGCTGTCGCTGATCCTCGCGTTCGGCTTCGTGTTCAACGCGGTGCAGGCCAACGCGATCGCCGATGCGTTCCATACGTCGTTCGGCTGGAGCCGCGAGACGGTCGGCCTCGGCCTCGTGCTGCTCACCGCGCCGCTCATCTTCGGCGGGATTCGCCGCATCGCGTCGGTCGCGCAGGTGATCGTGCCGGTGATGGCGATCGGCTACCTCGCGCTGGCCGTCTACGCGGTCGCGACGCACGTCGCGCTGGTGCCGGGCGTGATCGCGCTGATCGTGAAGAGCGCGTTCGGGCTCGAGCAGGCGGCGGGCGGCCTGACCGGCTATGCGGTCAGCCAGGCGGTCGCGATGGGCGTGAAGCGCGGATTGTTCTCGAACGAGGCCGGCATGGGCAGCGCGCCGAACGCGGCGGCGACCGCGAGCGTGCGGCATCCGGTCGTGCAGGGGCTGATCCAGATGCTCGGCGTGTTCGTCGACACGATCGTGATCTGCAGCGCGACCGCGTTCGTGATCCTGCTGTCGGGCCAGTACGAACTCGGCGCCGGCATGGAGGGCGCGGCGCTCACGCAGCGCGCGATCGCGAGCCACGTCGGCGACTGGGGCGGCATCTACATGGCCGTTGCGATCTTCTTCTTCGCGTACTCGTCGGTGATCGGCAATTACGCCTACGCGGAAGGCAACGTCGACTTCATCACGAAGCGGCGCGGCGTGCTGCCGCTGTTCCGCATCGCGGTGCTCGGCATGGTGATGTTCGGCAGCGTCGGGCAACTGCCGCTCGTATGGGCGATGGCCGATACGAGCATGGGGCTGATGGCGATCATCAACCTGGTCGCGATCCTCGCGCTCGGCAAGTATGCGCATGCCGCGTGGCGCGACTATCGCCGCCAGCGCGCGGAGGGTATTGCCGATCCGGTGTTCACGCGCAACACGATTCCCGAGCTCGCGCGCGTGCTGCCGGCCGACGTGTGGGGCGAGCACGGCCCGCTGCCGCAGCGTCCGGTGTCGGCCGATGCGGTGGCCGAGGCGCGCGTGGCGGTGCGCGAGTCATGAACGGCGACCGGCTCCGTGCGTTCGTCGCGCTGATGCCCGATGCGGCATCGCGCGACGCGCTGCACGCGCTGCCGGTCACCCGAGGCGCGCGGCGCACGCTGCCCGCGCAACTGCACGTGACGCTCGCGTTCATCGGCGCGATCGAACGCGCGCGTTGCGACGCGCTGGCCGCACGCCTGCCGGCGCTCGCGGCCGCGCATGCGCTGCCGATGCAGCCGGTCGAGCGGATTGCGTGGTGGCCGAGCCTGCCGCGCGCGAGACTGATCGTCGCGGAACTCGCGCCCGATCCCGCCTGTGCGGCGCTGAATGCCGACTTGTCCGCGCTGCTGCTCGAACTGGGCGTGCCGGCCGACCGCCGGCCGTTCAGGCCGCACGTCACGCTCGCGCGGCTGCCGCGCGACGCGGACGGGCAGCCCGCGCACGGCGGTGCGACCGGGCGGCCGGTCGCGCTGCGTTTCGTCGCGCTGACGTTGTTTGAAAGCCGGCTGTCGCACGACGGCGTGTCGCATGTGCCGATCGTGTCGGTGCCCGTCGGGCGGGTGTAGCGGGAAGGCGGGCGGGACGAGGAAGAGAACAAGGCCGGCGCGGTATGCGCCGGCCTTTTTGTTTCGGTTACGCGGCGACCTTGTCGCTGTCGTTCACACGTTCGACGTTGATCGTGCCGACGTGGAACGCGGCCAGCGATTCGCGATGCGCGATGCTGACAATCGCGGCTTTCGGCAGCCGTTCGGCGAGCAGGTGATAGAGCCGCGCTTCGTTGTCGGCGTCGAGCGCGCTCGTCGCTTCGTCGAGGAACAGGAAGTCGGGCTTGTGCAGCAGCACGCGCGCGCCGGCCAGACGCTGCTGTTCGCCCGGCGACAGCACGCGCGTCCAGTGGCCGGTTTCGTCGAGGCGGCCGACGTAGTCTTCCAGGCGGCACGCGCGCAGCGCGTCGCGGCACGCGTCGTCGGTGAACGCGTCGGGCGCGGCCGGATAGGTGAGCGCGGCCTTCAGCGTGCCGATCGGCAAGTAGCTGGTTTGCGGCACGAACATCATCCGCGCGCCGACCGGCGCGTCGATCGCCCCGTCGCCGAACGGCCACAGGCCCGCGAGCGCGCGCATGAACGTGCTCTTGCCGGAACCCGACTTGCCGACCACGAGCCAGCGCGAGCCGGGCTCGATCGTCACGTTGCCGATGTTCGCGAGCGCGTTGCCGTTCGGCAGCGCGAGCTTCAGCGACGACGTCGACAGCTTCGCGGCATCGACGTAGTGCAGGTTGATGCCGCCGTGCTCGGTCGCGGGCGACAGGCTTTCCTTCAGGTGCGACGTGCCCATCACGCGCTTGAATTCACGCAGACGGTTGACGGTCGCGCGCCATTCGACGAGGGTCGAGTAACTGTTGATGAACCACGAGAACGAATCGCTGACGGTGCCGAACGCGGACGCAATCTGCATCAGCACGCCGAACGAGAACGCGCCCGCGAAATAGCGCGGCGCCGCGACGACGAGCGGAAAGATGATCGCGATCTGACTGTAAAAGGCCGTGACGAACGTGAGGCGCTTCGTGTACTTCATCACGCGCCACCAGTTGTCGCGAATGCGCGTGAACAGCGTCTGCGCGGTGCCGATCTCGGTTTTCTCGCCGTCGTAGAACGCGATCTGCTCGGCGTTCTCGCGCACGCGGATCAAGCCGAAGCGGAAGTCCGCCTCGACGCGCTGTTGCTGGTAGTTGATCGACACGAGCGGGTGGCCGACCTTCTGGATGATCAGCGAGCCGACCACCGCATACAGCGCGGCCGCCCAAACCATGTACCCGGGAATGGCGACAGGCGTCGCGCCGAGCGTGATCGTCAGCGCGCCCGCGAGCGACCACAGGATCGTGATGAACGACACGAGCGTGACGACCGTCGACAGCAGGTCGAGCGACAACGTGAGCGTGGCCGTCGCGAACGACTGGAGGTCGTCGGTGATCCGCTGGTCGGGGTTGTCGGCGAGGCGGTCGCGCTCGATCCGATAGAACGCGCGATCGCCGAGCCATTGGCCGAGGAAGCGGTCGGTGAGCCACTGGCGCCAGCGGAACCCGAGCATCTGGCGCAGATAGCGGCCGTAGACGGCGAGGATGATGAATGCGAACGCGAATGCCGAGAACTGCATCAGCAGACCGGGGAAGTCTTGAACGTTCTTCGACTGCAGCGCGTTGTAGAACCCCACGTTCCACTTGTTCAGCTTGACGTTGATCCAGACCACGCAGAGATTGATCGCGATGATCGTGACCAGCAGCCCCCACGCGATTTTCCATTCGGACGACACCCAGTAGGGCTTGATGAGGCTCCACGCGGATACCGGGCGCTCGTCCTGCGGCGCGTCGGAGGCGGAGCGGACGGGATCGATCGATTGGGTCATGTGCTTCCTGATGAGTAGCCGGCGCGCGTGCCGGGCGGAGCCGGACGCGCGCCGCGATACGGTATGCCGGGACGGAGTGCCGACTGACGGCGGGCGTCCGGATGGTGACCCGCGCGTCTTAAACGGCACTTAAGGCCGGCGGTGACGCGGCAACCGGCCGCTCGCGCGGCCGGCCTGCGGGCATTGTGCCAGAGCGGCGCGACGCGACGGCGAATTTGCCGCAAGGGGGACAGTTTGCGGCGCTTTCCGCTTTTATGGTCTAATGGCCGACGACGAAACAGGGGTGCTTCGAGCGCGGCCGACGGACAGTTCCGGGCGACGCGGCGAGGCTGAGAAAGACCCTTCGCACCCGATCCGGGTAATACCGGCGAGGGAAGTTTCTGATCCCGCCGGGCCGCGCTGGCTGCCATCCCACATGGTCAGCGCCCGAGTCCCGCCCGGCCGGCCTTTGCTGCCGGTTTCGTCCTTTTGGGTACGCGCGTTGCGCGTTACGGAAGGAATGATGACCGCTCAATCTTCAGTCTTTTGCGCTGTTCCCGATCCGCTGTCGCGTGCGTCCGCACGGGACGGTGCGCGCGCGTCGACGTTCGTCGCACGCGCCCGCGCGGTTCGCGAGGAGGGCGCGCGATGAACCTCCACGCTTCCCGGCCCGATTTCGCGGTACTCGGCGGCGGCCTCGTCGGCCGTCTGATCGCGTGGCGGCTTGCGGGCGACGGGCATCGCGTCGCGCTGTACGAGCGCGGCGGCCCGGACGGCGAGCAGTCGGCCGCGTGGGTCGCGGCCGCGATGCTGGCGCCGCTCGCCGAGGCGGCGAGCGCCGAACTGCTGATCACCGAGCTCGGCGCGGCATCGCTCGCGCGCTGGCCGCAATGGCTCCCGGAACTGCCCGAACCTGTGTTCTTCCAGCAGCACGGCACGCTCGTCGTCTGGCATCAGGCGGATCGCGCCGAGGCGCCGCTGTTCGAGCGGCGCGTGCGCGCGAACGCGCCGGCCGAGCTGTTCGACGGTGGCTTCGTCGCGCTGGCCGGCGCGCAGGTCGACGCGGCCGAGCCCGCGCTCGCGGGGCGCTTCGCGCGCGGCCTGATGCTGCCGCGCGAGGGACAGCTCGACAACCGGCAGGCGCTGCGCGCACTCGCGGCGGGCCTCGCGCAACGCGGCGTCGAGCTGCACTGGCACGCGACGATCGACGACGCGAACCGGCCCGACGCGCATTTCACGATCGATTGCCGCGGGCTCGGCGCGAAATCCGCGCTGCCCGCGCTGCGCGGCATCCGCGGCGAAGTCGCGCGCGTGCACGCGCCGGGCATCGGGCTCACGCGGCCCGTGCGGCTGCTGCATCCGCGCTATCCGTTGTACATCGCGCCGAAACAGGACGACCTGTACGTGATCGGCGCGACCGAAGTGGAGGGCGAGGACATGTCGCCCGTCAGCGTGCGCTCGGCGCTCGAACTGCTGAGCGCGGCGTTTTCCGTGCACCCGGCGTTCGGCGAGGCGCGCATCCTCGAACTGAACGCGCAATGCCGCCCGACGTTGCCCGATCACCGCCCGGCGGTGATCTGGGACGGCGCGACGACGCTGGCCGTCAACGGCCTGTACCGGCACGGCTTCATGATCGCGCCGGAAGTCGCGCACGCGGCGGTCGCGTTCGCGCAAGCCGCGCTCGGCGGCGCATTCGCCGATGCCGACGCGTTCGCCGCATGGCGCGATGCCACGCGCTGGCCGACGCTCCTTCATCACCGCGACGACGCGCGCCAGCCGGCCTGACGCGCGCCGCCGACCGAATTCGATCAAGCCTCATGGATATCCAGATCAACCAACAGACGCTGACGCTGCCCGACGGCGCGACGGTGGCCGACGCGCTCGCCGCGTACGGCGCGCGTCCGCCGTACGCGGTCGCGCTGAACGGCAATTTCGTCGCGCGCACGCAGCATGCGGCGCGCGCGCTCGCGACGGGCGACAAGCTCGACGTCGTGCACCCCGTCGCGGGCGGCTGAGCGCCGCCGGTTCGCCCTCCGCTCTTCCAGGAAAACGACATGACGTCCCTCACTTCCGCCGACGCGCTGACGCTGTACGGCGAAACCTTCGCAAGCCGCGTGCTGCTCGGCACGTCGCGCTACCCGTCGCTGCAGTCGCTGTCCGATTCGATTGCCGCGTCGCGCCCCGGGATGGTGACGGTCGCGCTGCGCCGCCAGATGACCGGCGGCACCGCCGAGGCCGGCTTCTTCGATCTGCTCAAGCGTCACGCGGTGCCGCTGTTGCCGAACACGGCGGGCTGCCAGACCGTCGCCGAAGCGGTGACGACCGCGCACATGGCGCGCGAGGTCTTCGATACCGACTGGATCAAGCTCGAGCTGATCGGCGACGACTACACGCTGCAGCCCGACCCGGTCGGGCTGATCGAGGCGGCCGCGCAACTGGTCAAGGACGGCTTCAAGGTGCTGCCGTACTGCACCGAGGATCTCGTGATCGGCCGGCGTCTGCTCGACGTCGGTTGCGAGGCGCTGATGCCGTGGGGCGCGCCGATCGGCACCGGCAAGGGCGTCGTGAATCCGTACGGGCTGCGCGTGCTGCGCGAGCGGCTGCCGGACGTGCCGCTGATCGTCGACGCCGGGCTCGGCGTGCCGTCGCACGCATGCCAGGTGATGGAGTGGGGCTTCGACGGCGTGCTGCTGAACACGGCCGTGTCGCAGGCCACGCATCCGGAAATCATGGCGCGTGCGTTCGCGCAAGGCGTCGAGGCCGGCCGGGCGGCCTATCTCGCCGGGCCGATGGATGCGCGCGAGACTGCGCACGCGAGCACGCCGGTCGTCGGGATGCCGTTCTGGCACCAGGACGGGGGCGGCGCATGAGCGTGCGCTTCGCCGATGCATTCTGGCCGCCGGCCGACGAGCTGGCCGAAGCGGCCGAGCGGATTCGCGCCCGCCTGGGCGACTGGCCGACCGGCACGACGCCGTGGCGGCTGTGCGTCGCGGCGCCCGACGTGCCGGCCGACGGCGACGTGCTGATCGTGTCGGCCGGCGATCGTGCCGCGCAGGCGCGCGCGTCGGCTGCGTCGCGCCCCGCGTCGCCGGACGCGGTCGCGATCGAGTTCGACGAACACGGCGCGGTGCTGCATGCCGCGGGCGTGCGCCACGCGCTGGAAGCCGCGCATCCGCTCGCCGACGACTGGATCGCGGCGCTCGCGGCGTTCCTCGATTGCGGCTTCGCGCCGATCGACGCGCTGGTGCTCGCGCTCGCGTGGCGCGACGGCGACGAAGCGCGCGGGGCCGATGCGTGGCCGGTCGATGCCGCGCGGTTCCCGCGCGTCGCCGGCCTGGCCTCGGCACCCGAGCCCGCATTCCCGCCGTGCCCCGCGCAACTTGGCCTTTATCCGGTCGTCCCCGACGCCGAATGGGTCGAACGCGTGCTCGAGTGCGGCGTGCGAACCGTGCAACTGCGCGTGAAAGGCGCGGATCCGGACGCGTTGCGCCGGGAAGTCGCACGGGCGGTCGCGGCGGGGCGCCGTTATCCCGATGCGCGCGTGTTCATCAACGATCACTGGCAGATCACGATAGAAGAAGGCGCGTACGGCGTACATCTGGGTCAGGAGGACCTGGAAACGGCCGATCTGGCCGCGATCGCGCGTGCCGGCCTGCGGCTCGGGCTGTCGAGTCACGGTTATTACGAGATGTTGCGCGCGTTGCACGAGCGCCCGAGCTATCTGGCGCTCGGCCCCGTGTACGCGACCGCGACCAAGGCCGTCGCGGCGCCGCCGCAAGGCCTCGCGCGGATTGCCCGCTATGCGCGCTTCGCGGGCGCGCGGGCGCCGCTCGTCGCGATCGGCGGCGTGGGGCTCGACGCGTTGCCGGACGTGCTGGCGACGGGCGTCGGCAGCGTCGCGGTGGTCAGCGCGGTCACGGGCGCAGACGATTATCGGGCGGCGATTGTTGCGTTGCAGCAATGTTTTGCCCGACAATTTGACAATCATTGACCGCAGGGCTCGGAACGGCGTCACGACATCATTCCAATGCAGGCCCTATAATTCGGCGTTCTGCGTAAAAGGACTGTCAGCTCCGTGAGCCCCACTCCTACCGAGACACTGCTGGAACTTCGCGACGTCGACTTTGGCTACGGCGACCGCCTCGTCCTGTCGAACCTGAACATGCGCTTCGGGCGCGGCCAGGTCGTCGCCGTCATGGGCGGGTCGGGTTGCGGCAAGACGACCGTGCTGCGCCTGATCGGCGGCCTGGTGCGCGCACGCCGCGGCCAGGTGCTGTTCGACGGCGCCGACGTCGGCGCGCAGACGCGCGACGGCCTGTACGCGCTGCGCCGCAAGATGGGCATGCTGTTCCAGTTCGGCGCGCTGTTCACCGACATGTCGGTGTTCGAGAACGTCGCGTTCGCGCTGCGCGAACACACCGACCTGCCCGAAGACCTGATCCGCGACCTGGTGCTGATGAAGCTCAACGCGGTCGGCCTGCGCGGCGCGCGCGACCTGATGCCGTCCGAGGTGTCGGGCGGGATGGCGCGCCGCATCGCGCTCGCGCGCGCGATCGCGCTCGACCCGCAGCTCATCATGTACGACGAACCGTTCGCGGGCCTCGATCCGATCTCGCTCGGCATCACGGCGAACCTGATCCGCACGCTGAACGAGGCGCTCGGCGCAACGTCGATCCTCGTCACGCACGACGTGCCGGAATCGTTCGCGATCGCCGACTACGTGTATTTTCTGGCCAATGGCGGCGTGCTCGCGCAGGGCACGCCCGACGAGCTGCGCGCGTCGACCGACCCGAGCGTGCGCCAGTTCATCGACGGCGCGCCGGACGGCCCGTTCAAATTTCATTACACGAGCCCGCCGCTGGCTGCGGATTTCGGGCTCGGCGGAGGGCGCGCATGATCAGCGCGATCGGACGTTACGTCATCGGCGGCCTCGAGCGCGCGGGCTACGGCACGCGGCTGTTCGTGCGCCTCGTGCTGGAATTCTTCCCGCTGCTGCGCCGGCCGCGGCTGGTCACGAAGCAGATCCACTTCCTCGGCAACTATTCGTTCGTGATCATTGCCGTGTCGGGCCTGTTCGTCGGCTTCGTGCTCGGCCTGCAGGGCTATTACACGCTGAATCGCTACGGGTCCGAGCAGGCGCTCGGCCTGCTGGTCGCGCTGTCGCTGGTGCGCGAGCTCGGCCCGGTCGTGACCGCGCTGCTGTTCGCGGGCCGCGCGGGCACGTCGCTCACGGCCGAGATCGGCCTGATGAAGGCCGGCGAGCAGCTCACCGCGCTCGAGATGATGGCCGTCGATCCGCTCAAGACGGTGATCGCGCCGCGCCTGTGGGCCGGCATCATCGCGATGCCGCTGCTCACCGCGATCTTCAACGCGGTCGGCGTGCTCGGCGGTTATTTCGTCGGGGTCGTGCTGATCGGCGTCGATCCGGGCGCGTTCTGGTCACAGATGCAGGGCGGGGTCGAGGTGTGGGCCGACGTCGGCAACGGCGTGATCAAGAGCATCGTGTTCGGGTTCGCCGTGACCTTCATTGCACTGTTTCAGGGGTATGAAGCGAAGCCCACGCCCGAGGGCGTGTCGCGCGCGACGACCAAGACGGTCGTGTTCGCGTCGCTCGCCGTACTCGGCCTCGATTTCCTGCTGACCGCGCTGATGTTCAGCTAAGCCTCAGCCAAGCCAAATTTTGGGATGACGATGAAAAAGACTGCTCTCGACTTCTGGGTCGGCCTGTTCGTGGTGGTGGGGTTCCTTGCGGTGCTGTTCCTGGCGCTCAAGGTCGGCAACATGAGCTCGCTGTCGTTTCAGCCGACCTACTCGGTGCGGATGAAATTCGACAACATCGGCGGGCTGAAGCCGCGCGCCGCCGTGAAGAGCTCGGGCGTCGTGGTCGGCCGCGTGAAGTCGATCGCCTTCGACACCAACACCTACCAGGCGCTGGTGACGATCGATATCGACGGCCAGTATCCGTTCCCGAAGGATTCGTCGGCGAAGATCCTGACGTCGGGCCTGCTCGGCGAGCAGTACATCGGCCTCGATCCGGGCGGCGACACCGAAATGCTGAAGGCGGGCGATACGATCACGATGACGCAGTCGGCGATCGTGCTCGAGAACCTGATCGGCCAGTTCCTGTACAGCAAGGCAGCCGACGCGGGTGGCGCGAAGCCGGCATCGGGGGCCGCGGCCGCGCCGGCCGCACCCGCGCCGGTCGCGGTGCCGGCCTCCGCGGTGTCCGGTTCGACCGCCCAATAACCACACGAGAGAAAGACAAGAGGGTAATGACCATGCAGACGATCCGCATCAGGCACGCCGCGCTCGCGGTGGCGGCAGTCGCCGCGTTGAGCGGTTGCGCGACCGTGCAGACGCCGACCAAGGGCGATCCGCTCGAAGGCTTCAACCGGTCGATGTACAAGTTCAACGACACGGTCGACACGTACGCGCTGAAACCGGTCGCGAAGGGCTACCAGTACGTGGTGCCGCAGCCGGTGCGCGACAGCGTGACGAACTTCTTCTCGAACATCGGCGACGTCTACATCGCCGCGAACAACATCGTGCAGTTGCGAATCGCGGACGGCGTCGGCGACATCATGCGCGTCGTGATCAACACGGTGTTCGGCGTCGGCGGCCTGTTCGACGTCGCGACGATCGCGAAACTGCCGAAGCACACGGCCGACTTCGGGATCACGATGGGCCGCTACGGCATGCCGTCGGGCCCGTATCTCGTGCTGCCGCTGCTCGGCCCGAGCACGCTGCGCGACACGGCAGGCCTCGGCGTCGACTACGTGGGCAATCCGCTCACCTACGTGAAGCCGGACAGCCTGAGCTGGGGCTTGTTCGGCGTGAACCTCGTCAACACGCGTGCGAACCTGCTCGGCGCGGGCGACGTGCTGGATGCCGCGGCGCTCGACAAGTATTCGTTCGTGCGCAACGCGTACCTGCAGCGCCGCCAGATGCTGATCGACAACGCGCGCGGCGAGGCCTCGACGGCGTCGAGCAACGACGCGCTGCCGAAGTACGACCTGCCGGACGACGGCGCGGCACCGGCGGCAGCCGGCGCGGCGGGAACGGCGGGTGCGGCCGCGGTCGGCGGCGCGACGGCGCCGGCCGGCGCATCGGGCGCAGCCGTCGCCGCACCGGCGTCGGGCAGTGCCGAAGCACCGAACCCGGCCAGCGCGACGAACGTGCCGGCAATGCAGATGACGCCGCCCGCTCCGGGCGGGATTCGTTTCCCGAGCATCAAGCTGCACTGACCCATTTACATTCGTTACAGCCGGAAACGATTGAGTCGGCGGCGCACGCGAACTTGCGCGTAAGCTACCGGCTCCAACCTACGCATCGACTCTTCATGCAGGTCACTATGATGAAAAAACTGTTCCTGATCCCCGTTTTCGCGGCGCTGTTCTCGTTCGGCAGCGCAGCTCACGCGCAAGTCGACCAGTCGAACCCGCAGGCGCTGATCAAGACGGCGACGCAGCAGGTCCTCGACGAGGTCAAGCAGCAGACGATCAAGCAGGGCGACACCAACCGCATCATTACGATCGTCAACAAGGACATCCTGCCGTACACCGATTTCCGCCGCACCACGCAGCTCGCGATGGGGCGCAACTGGCGCACGGCATCGGCCGAGCAGCAGCAACAGGTTCAGGAGCAGTTCAAGCTGCTGCTGATCCGCACGTATTCGGGCGCGCTCGCGCAGCTGAAGCCGGACCAGCAGATCCAGTACCCGCCGTTCCGCGCCGATCCGGCCGACACCGACGTGGTCGTGAAGACGGTCGCGATGAACAACGGCCAGCCGGTGCAGATCGACTATCGCCTGTACAAGTCGGCGAATGGCTGGAAGGTGTATGACCTGAACGTGCTCGGCGCGTGGCTGATCCAGACGTACCAGCAGCAGTTCAACGAGAAGATCCAGCAAAGCGGCGTGGACGGCCTGATCCAGTTCCTGACGCAGCGCAACCAGCAACTTGCCGCCGGCAAGCAGGCGTCGTGAGCGCCTTCGAAGCAGGCTCTTCGCTGACCGTTGCGAGCGCGAAGTCCGCGCTCGCGGACGGTCTTGCGCGCATCGGCGCCGGCGCGACCGCCGTCGATTGCGCGGCGCTGACGCAGTTCGACTCGTCCGCGCTCGCCGTGCTGCTCGCATGGCAACGTGCCGCCAAAGCGCGCGGCGCGACCCTCGACCTCCTCAATCTCCCGCAGAAGCTCGCCAGCCTCGCGCGCGCCTACGGCGTCGACGCGCTCATCGACGGCACCGGGCGACATTGACCCTGTCCGACCTAAGCCTGCCGCGCCAGCCGGCGCGCGCACGCTTCAGGCCGCGCGCCGCCTGCGCCGGCCCCACCAGCCGGTTTGCCCTATAATCAAGCGTTTTGCGGGGCAGCCAATCGGCGTCCGGCCCCCATTTTCTTTCGCAGCAAGCACAGAATAGGCGTCGCGGCCCTTGCGCCGCGCACAGTCATGTCAGCCATAGAAATCCGTCACGTCAAGAAGCGCTACAAATCGCTTCAGGCGCTCAAGGGCGTCAGCCTGTCGGTCGAGGAAGGCGAGTTTTTCGGTCTGCTCGGCCCGAACGGCGCAGGCAAGACCACGCTCATCAGTATCCTCGCCGGGCTTGCCCGGGCCGATGAAGGCAGTATCTCGGTGCGCGGCCACGACGTCGTCAAGGACTTCCGCGATGCGCGCCGCGCGCTCGGCGTCGTGCCGCAGGAACTCGTGTTCGACCCGTTCTTCACCGTCCGCGAGACGCTGCGGATCCAGTCCGGCTATTTCGGGCTGCGCCACAACGACGACTGGATCGACGAAGTGATGGCCAATCTCGACCTCACCGAGAAGGCCGACGCGAACATGCGCGCGCTGTCGGGCGGGATGAAGCGCCGCGTGCTGGTCGCGCAGGCGCTTGTGCACCGGCCGCCCGTGATCGTGCTCGACGAGCCGACCGCCGGCGTCGACGTCGAACTGCGCCAGACGCTGTGGCAGTTCATCTCGCGGCTGAACCGCGAGGGCCACACGATCGTCCTGACCACCCATTACCTGGAAGAAGCCGAGTCGCTGTGCGACCGCATCGCGATGCTGCGTCGCGGTGAAGTCGTCGCGCTCGATCGCACCGACGCGCTGCTGCGCCGCTTCGCGGGCCTGCAGCTGTACCTGCGGTTCTCGACCGGCGCGCTGCCCGCCGAGCTGCGCGGGCTGGAGACCGATCCGGCCGCGCGCGCGCCGGGCGAGCATCTGCTGCGCCTCACGAGCTACGACGATGTCGAGCGCATCCTCGCGCAGTGTCGCGCGGCGGGTTGCACGTTCGACGAGATCGAGGTCCGCAAGGCCGACCTCGAGGATGTGTTCGTCCAGGTGATGAACGGGGCCGAGGTCATCGAGGGTCTGGCATGAGCGGTTTTCAAACGCTGTTCTACAAGGAACTCCTGCGCTTCTGGAAAGTGTCGTTCCAGACGGTGTGCGCGCCGATCGTGACGGCGCTGCTGTACCTGACGATCTTCGGCCATGCGCTGTCGGGCCGCGTCGAGGTGTATCCGGGCGTCGAGTACGTGAGTTTTCTCGTGCCGGGCCTCGTGATGATGAGCGTGCTGCAGAACGCGTTCGCGAACAGCTCGTCGTCGCTGATCCAGTCGAAGATCACCGGCAACCTCGTGTTCGTGCTGCTGCCGCCGTTGTCCTACAGGGACATCTTCGGCGCGTACGTCCTTGCGTCCGTCGTGCGCGGGCTCGCGGTCGGCACGGGCGTGTTCGTCGTGACGATCTGGTTTATCCCGATGCATTTCGCGGCGCCGTTGTTCATCATCGCGTTCGCGCTGCTCGGCTCGGCGATCCTCGGCACGCTCGGGCTGATCGCCGGCATCTGGGCCGAGAAGTTCGACCAGCTCGCCGCGTTCCAGAACTTCCTGATCATGCCGCTGACGTTCCTGTCCGGCGTGTTCTATTCGACGCACTCGCTGCCGCCCGTGTGGCGCGAGATCTCGCGTCTTAACCCGTTTTTCTACATGATCGACGGCTTCCGTTACGGGTTCTTCGGCGCGTCCGACATCAACCCGCTCACGAGCCTCGCGATCGTCACCGGTTTCTTCGTGCTGCTCGCGATGTTCGCGATGCGGCTGCTCGCGACCGGCTACAAACTGCGTCATTGATATCGACGGCGGCGGCCGCCACGGGCGGCGCGCGCCGACAGGAGCCCCTCATGTTGCCGACTCCCGAACAGGTCAAGCAATACATCGCCGGCGGTCTCGCCTGCACTCATCTGGAAGTCGAAGGCGACGGCCAGCATTTCTTCGCGACGATCGTGTCGGCGGCCTTCGAAGGCAAGCGGCCGATCCAGCGGCACCAGCTCGTTTATGCGGCGCTCGGCGATCGCATGAAGCAGGAAATTCACGCGCTCAGCATGAAGACGCTGACGCCCGCCGAATGGCAGAACGCATAACCGGAACCACTGAGTGCAAGTCACCGTCAACGAGCGCGACGCCGTCCAGAGCGTCGCCACGGCACACCCGGCCGCCAACGGGGAATCGCAGGGACATGGGATGGACAAGCTGGTGATCGAAGGCGGTCGCCGGTTGTCGGGCGAGATCGTCGTGTCGGGCGCGAAGAACGCCGCGCTGCCGATCCTGTGCGCGGGGCTGCTCAGCGCCGAGCCGGTCGAACTCGACAACGTGCCGAACCTGAAGGACGTGCGCACCACGCTGAAGGTGCTGAACCAGATGGGCGTGAAGAGCGAAACGGACGGCTGCCGCGTGCAGCTCGACGCGTCGCGCGTCGACAACCTCGTCGCGCCGTACGAGCTCGTCAAGACGATGCGCGCGTCGATCCTTGTGCTCGGGCCGCTGCTCGCGCGCTTCGGCGAGGCGAAGGTGTCGCTGCCGGGCGGCTGCGCGATCGGCGCGCGGCCGGTCGACCAGCACATCAAGGGCCTGCAGGCGATGGGCGCCGAGATCAGCATCGAGCACGGCTTCATCGAGGCGCGCGCGAAGCGTCTGAAGGGCGCGCGCATCGTGACCGACATGATCACGGTGACGGGCACGGAAAACCTGCTGATGGCCGCGACGCTGGCCGATGGCGAGACGGTGATCGAGAACGCGGCGCGCGAGCCGGAAGTGAGCGATCTCGCGCACCTGCTGGTCGCGATGGGCGCGAAAATCGACGGCATCGGCACCGACCGCCTCGTGATCCAGGGTGTCGAGCGGCTGCATGGCGCACGCCATTCGGTGATTCCCGACCGCATCGAGGCCGGCACGTTCCTGTGCGCGGTCGCGGCGGCGGGCGGCGACGTGATGCTGACGGGCGTGCGCCCGCACATCCTCGACGCGGTGATCGACAAGCTGCGCGAGGCCGGCGTGTCGATCGAGGAAGGCGACAGCTGGCTGCGCGTGAAGATGGACCGCCGCCCGTCGGCGGTGACGATCCGCACGTCGGAATACCCGGCGTTTCCGACCGACATGCAGGCGCAGTTCATGGCCCTCAATTCGGTCGCGACGGGCACCGCGCAGGTCGTCGAGACCATTTTCGAGAACCGCTTCATGCACGTGCAGGAGCTGAACCGGCTCGGTGCGAACATCACGATCGACGGCAACACGGCGCTCGTGACCGGCGTCGACAAGCTGTCCGGCGCGAACGTGATGGCGACCGACCTGCGCGCGTCGGCGAGCCTCGTGATCGCCGGGCTGCGCGCCGAAGGCGAAACGCTCGTCGACCGCATCTATCACCTGGACCGCGGCTACGACCGCATGGAAACCAAACTGACCGCCGTCGGCGCGAACGTGCGCCGCCTCTCCGGGAGCCAAGCATGACCGCGCCGCTGACCCTCGCCCTGTCGAAGGGCCGGATTTTCGAGGAAACCCTGCCGCTGCTGGCGGCCGCCGGCGTGCAGGTGGCCGAGGATCCGGAAACGTCGCGCAAGCTGATCCTGCCGACGACCGATCCGAACCTGCGCGTGATCATCGTGCGCGCGAGCGACGTGCCGACCTACGTCGAATACGGCGCGGCCGATTTCGGCGTGGCCGGCAAGGACGTGCTGGTCGAGCACGGCGGCTCGGGCCTGTACCAGCCGATCGATCTGAACATTGCGCGCTGCCGGATGTCGGTGGCGGTGCCGGCCGGTTTCGACTATGCGAACGCGGTGCGCCAGGGCGCGCGCCTGCGGGTCGCGACCAAATACGTCGAAACGGCACGCGAGCACTTCGCCGCGAAAGGCGTGCACGTCGACCTGATCAAGCTGTACGGCTCGATGGAACTGGCGCCGCTGGTCGGGCTGGCCGACGCGATCGTCGACCTCGTCAGCTCGGGCGGCACGCTGAAGGCGAACAATCTGGTCGAGGTCGAGGAGATCATGGCGATCTCGTCGCGCCTCGTCGTGAACCAGGCTGCGCTGAAGTTGAAGCGCGCGGCGCTCAAGCCGATTCTCGACGCGTTCGAACGCGCGTCGCAGAATGGCAATTGAGCGCATCACCGTAACGGAATTCCCATGGCCATCACCATCCGCAAACTCGATTCGACGAGCGACGGCTTCGACGCCGCGCTGCGTGCGGTGCTCGCGTTCGAGGCGAGCGAGGACGAAGCGATCGAGCAGTCGGTCGCGAAAATTCTCGCCGACGTGAAGTCGCGCGGCGACGCCGCGGTGCTCGAGTACACGAACCGCTTCGACCGGCTGGACGCGAGCAGCGTCGCCGCGCTCGAACTGCCGCAGGACGCGCTGCAGACGGCGCTCGACGGCCTCGCGCCGAAGGCGCGTGCGGCGCTGGAAGCCGCTGCCGCGCGCGTGCGTGCGTACCACGAGAAACAGAAGATCGAGTGCGGCACCCATAGCTGGCAGTACACGGAAAGCGACGGCACGGTGCTCGGCCAGAAGATCACGCCGCTCGACCGCGTCGGCCTGTACGTGCCGGGCGGCAAGGCCGCGTATCCGTCGTCGGTGCTGATGAACGCGATTCCCGCGCGCGTCGCGGGCGTCGGCGAGATCGTGATGGTCGTGCCGACCCCGGACGGCGTGAAGAACGACCTCGTGCTCGCCGCGGCGCTGCTCGGCGGCGTCGATCGCGTGTTCACGATCGGCGGCGCGCAGGCGGTCGGCGCGCTCGCGTACGGCACGGCCACGGTGCCGCCGGTCGACAAGATCTGCGGGCCGGGCAATGCATACGTCGCGTCGGCGAAACGCCGTGTGTTCGGCACGGTCGGCATCGACATGATCGCCGGCCCGTCGGAAATCCTCGTGCTGTGCGACGGTACGACCGATCCGAGCTGGGTCGCGATGGACCTGTTCTCGCAGGCCGAACACGACGAGCTTGCGCAGTCGATCCTGCTGTGCCCGGACGCCGCGTTCCTCGAGCGCGTCGAGAAGGCGATCGAGGAGCTGCTGCCGACGATGCCGCGCCAGGACGTGATCCGCGCGTCGCTGGAAGGCCGCGGCGCGCTGATCAAGGTGCGCGACATGGCCGAAGCGTGCCGGATCGCGAATGACATCGCGCCGGAGCACCTCGAGATTTCCGCGCTGGAGCCGCAGCAATGGGGCCAGCAAATCCGCCACGCCGGCGCGATCTTCCTCGGCCGCTACACGAGCGAAAGCCTCGGCGACTACTGCGCGGGCCCGAATCACGTGCTGCCGACGTCGCGCACCGCGCGCTTCTCGTCGCCGCTCGGCGTGTACGACTTCATCAAGCGTTCGAGCTTGATCGAAGTCAGCGCCGAAGGTGCGCAGACGCTGGGCGAGATCGCCTCGGAGCTTGCATACGGCGAAGGGCTGCAGGCGCACGCGCGCAGCGCCGAGCTCCGGATGAAGGGGTGACGCGCGCCGGAGCCGCTGCCGACGCAGCGGTTCCGGTCGACGAGGAGGCCCGGCGCAGGGCGGCAGCCGCCGCCTTGCCGACCATTTGACGCCGGCGCGACGCACGCCGGCTTGAGACCATGACGACGCCACAAGACATCATCCGCCGCGACGTGCTCGCGATGACGAGCTACCCGGTGCCCGACGCGAGCGGCTTCGTGAAGCTCGACGCGATGGAGAACCCGTATTCGCTGCCGGCACCGCTCGCGGCGGCGCTCGGCGAACGCCTCGCGCAGGTCGCGCTGAACCGCTACCCGGCGCCGCGCCCGGGCGCGCTGCTCGACAAGTTGCGCCGCGCGATGGGCGTGCCGGCCGCATGCGACGTGCTGCTCGGCAACGGCTCGGACGAAATCATCAGCATGATGTCGGTGGCGTGTGCGAAACCGGGCGCGAAGGTGCTCGCACCGGTGCCGGGTTTCGTGATGTACGAGTTGTCGGCGAAGTTCGCGCAGCTCGAATTCGTCGGCGTGCCGCTCAAGGCCGACCTGACGCTCGACGCCGACGCGATGATCGCGGCGATCGCCGAGCACCGGCCCGCGCTCGTCTACCTCGCTTACCCGAACAACCCGACCGGCACGCTGTACGACGAGGCCGACGTCGAGCGGATCATCGCGGCCGCGCCGCACAGCCTGATCGTGATCGACGAGGCGTACCAGCCGTTCGCGGAGCGCTCGTGGCTGCCGCGCGCCGCCGAGTTCGACAACGTCGTCGTGATGCGCACGGTGTCGAAGCTCGGCCTCGCGGGGATCCGCCTCGGCTATCTCGCCGGGCTTCCGGCGTGGCTGACCGAGTTCGACAAGGTGCGCCCGCCGTACAACATCAACGTGCTGACCCAGGCAACCGCCGATTTCCTGCTCGACCACCTCGACGTGCTCGACGCGCAGGCGGCCGAACTGCGTGCGGAACGCACGCGCCTCGCGCAGGCCGTGGCCGCGCTGCCGGGCACGACGGTGTTCCCGAGCGCCGGCAATTTCCTGCTGGTGCGCGTGCCGGACGCAGCCGCCGTGTTCGATGCGCTGCTCACGGAGCGGGTGCTGGTCAAAAACGTGAGTAAAATGCATCCGTTGCTGTCCGAATGCGTGCGGCTGACCGTCGGTTCTCCCGACGAAAACGCGCGCCTGCTGGCTGCTTTGAAACTCGCACTGCCCGGTTGAGCCCACGGCGCGGCGGCGCGTGACGATCAATCCCCATTTACATCAGACTCAATCAAGGAATTGCCATGCGTGTGGCGGAAGTCGTTCGCAATACCAGCGAAACGCAGATCCGTGTGAAGCTCGATCTCGACGGGACGGGCCGGCAGAAGCTGGCCACCGGCGTGCCGTTTCTCGACCATATGCTCGACCAGATCGCGCGACATGGTCTGATCGATCTCGAGGTCGAAGCGCATGGCGATACCCATATCGACGACCACCACACGGTCGAGGATGTCGGCATCACGCTCGGTCAGGCCGTCGCGAAGGCGATCGGCGACAAGAAGGGCATCCGCCGCTACGGCCATTCGTACGTGCCGCTCGACGAGGCGCTGTCGCGCGTCGTGATCGACTTCTCGGGCCGGCCCGGTCTTGAATTCCACGTGCCGTTCACGCGCGCGCGGATCGGCACGTTCGACGTCGATCTCTCCATCGAATTCTTCCGCGGGTTCGTGAACCACGCGGGCGTCACGCTGCACATCGACAACCTGCGCGGCATCAACGCGCATCACCAGCTCGAAACGGTGTTCAAGGCCTTCGGCCGGGCGCTGCGTGCGGCGGTGGAACTCGACGAGCGCGCGGCGGGACAGATTCCGTCGACGAAGGGCAGCCTCTAACTTCCGAACGACAGGACGCCAACGACAACCTCACGGCTTCGGCGCGGCGCGCCGGCTTGCGATGGATCTGCTCAAATCGTTCATTTCGCTGCTGGCGCTGATCAACCCGATCGGCGCGGTGCCGTTCTTCCTGAGCCTGACGGCGCAGCAGTCGGACGTCGAGCGGCGCCGCACGATCCGGATCGCGTCGGTGTCGGTGTTCTGCGTGATGACGGTGACGACGCTGCTCGGGCAGCAGATCATCGATTTCTTCGGCATTTCGGTCGGCTCCCTTGAAGTGGGCGGCGGCATCATCATGTTGCTGATGGCGATCAACATGCTGAACGCGCAGATCGGCAACACGCGATCGACGCCGGAGGAGCGCCACGAGGCCGAGCTGAAGGACAACATCGCGGTCGTGCCGCTGGCGATTCCGCTGCTCACGGGCCCCGGCTCGATCAGCACGGTGATCATCTATGCGGCGAACTCGCATCACTGGTATGAGCGAGCCGGGCTCGTCGCGATCGGCGCGGTCCTGGCTCTGCTGTGTTTCTTCGCGATGCGGCTTGCCGAGCCGATCGCGAACTGGATCGGCCGCACCGGCATCAACATCGCCACGCGGCTGATGGGTTTGATGCTGTCGGCGCTGGCGGTGGAATTCATCGTCAATGGACTGAGGGCGCTACTGCCTGCACTGAGATGAAAACTTCGATTGCGATTGTGGATTATGGGATGGGCAACCTGCGCTCGGTCGCGCAGGCGCTCAAGAAGGCCGAACCGGCCGCCGACGTGGCGATCGTCGATACGCCGGCCGCGATTCGCGCGGCCGACCGCGTCGTGCTGCCCGGCCAGGGTGCGATGCCCGACTGCATGCGCTGCCTCGGCGAATCGGGGCTGCAGGAAGCGGTGATCGAGGCGTCGCGCACGAAGCCGCTGCTGGGCGTGTGCGTCGGCGAGCAGATGCTGTTCGACTGGAGCGCGGAAGGCGACACGAAGGGTCTGGGCCTGTTGCCCGGCAAGGTCGTGCGCTTCGAGCTCGACGGCCGGCTGCAGGACGACGGCTCGCGCTTCAAGGTGCCGCAGATGGGCTGGAACCGCGTGCACCAGTCGCAGCCGCACCCGCTGTGGGACGGCGTGCCCGACGACGCGTATTTCTACTTCGTGCACAGCTATTACGTGCGCCCGGACAACCCGGCGCACACGGTCGGCGAAACGGCATACGGCGCGCCGTTTACGTCCGCGGTCGCGCGGGACAACCTCTTCGCGACCCAATTCCACCCCGAGAAAAGCGCGGAGGTCGGGTTGCGTCTGTATCGCAACTTCGTACACTGGAAACCGTGAACGTCGTGTGCGTGCCACAGTCGGCGGGCCGGAAAGGCCCGTTCGCAAGCCCGCTATTGGCGGGAACAGGCCCTATGCGCCGAAAGAGTTGTACTAAACTAGCGAGACGGCGCGGCACCGGTTTGGCCGGTACGCGCCGGATTCTTTTCATTTTCCACGACGACACCCGATTGCTATGTTGCTGATTCCGGCCATCGATCTCAAAGACGGTCAGTGTGTGCGCCTCAAACAGGGCGATATGGACCAGGCCACGATTTTCTCCGAGGACCCGGCGGCGATGGCCCGCAAGTGGGTCGATCTCGGCGCCCGGCGGCTGCATCTGGTCGACCTGAACGGCGCGTTCGCCGGCAAGCCGAAGAATCTCGAAGCGATCGAAGCGATCCTCGACGAAGTCGGCGACGAAATCCCCGTGCAGCTCGGCGGCGGCATCCGCAGCCTCGAGACGATCGAGAAGTATCTCGACGCCGGCCTCTCCTACGTGATCATCGGCACCGCGGCCGTGAAGGACCCGGGCTTCCTGCAGGACGCGTGCACCGCGTTCGCGGGCAACATCATCGTCGGGCTGGACGCGAAGGACGGCAAGGTCGCGACCGACGGCTGGAGCAAGCTGACGGGCCACGAGGTGATCGATCTCGCGCGCAAGTTCGAGGACTACGGCGTCGAATCGATCGTCTATACGGACATCGGCCGCGACGGGATGCTGCAGGGCATCAACATCGAAGCAACCGTGAAGCTCGCCCAGGCGGTCGGCATTCCGGTGATCGCAAGCGGCGGCCTGTCGAACCTCACCGACATCGAGAACCTCTGCGAAGTGGAGGAACACGGCGTCGAAGGCGTGATCTGCGGACGTGCGATCTACTCCGGCGATCTCGATTTCGCGGCCGCGCAAAAACGCGCGGACGAACTGAACGGCGAACTCGACGACGCCTGAGCGCGGTCGTTCCGTTCGCCGGGGTCGCCAGCAGGCGGCCCCGACCGGACGCCTCGCGCGAGGCGTCCGTAACCGGCCGTCCCATCGCGGCATTTGGCGCAACATCATGGCTCTAGCTAAACGCATCATCCCCTGCCTGGACGTGACCGCCGGGCGTGTCGTCAAGGGCGTCAACTTCGTCGAACTGCGCGATGCCGGCGATCCCGTCGAAATCGCCCGCCGCTACGACGACCAGGGCGCCGACGAACTGACGTTCCTCGACATCACCGCGACCTCCGACCAGCGCGACCTCATCCTGCCGATCATCGAGGCCGTCGCGTCGCAGGTCTTCATTCCGCTGACCGTCGGCGGCGGTGTGCGCGCCGTCGAGGACGTTCGGCGCCTGTTGAACGCCGGCGCGGACAAGGTCAGCATGAATTCGTCGGCGGTCGCGAACCCGCAGCTCGTGCGCGACGCGGCCGACAAGTACGGCTCGCAGTGCATCGTCGTCGCGATCGACGCGAAGCGCGTGTCGGCCGACGGCGAGGCGCCGCGCTGGGAAGTCTTCACGCACGGCGGCCGCAAGGGCACGGGCATCGACGCGATCGAATGGGCGCGCAAGATGGCCGAGCTCGGCGCGGGCGAAATCCTGCTCACGAGCATGGACCGCGACGGCACGAAGTCCGGCTTCGACCTCGCGCTCACGCGCGGCGTGTCGGACGCGGTGCCGGTGCCGGTGATCGCGTCGGGCGGCGTGGGCTCGCTGCAGGACCTCGCGGACGGCATCAAGGACGGCCGCGCCGACGCGGTGCTGGCCGCGAGCATCTTCCACTACGGCGAGCACACGGTCGGCGAGGCGAAGCGCTTCATGGCCGACCAGGGCATTCCGGTGAGGCTGTGATGACGACGGAAACGAAATCCCTGCCCGCGTGGCTCGACAAGGTCCGCTGGGACGACAACGGCCTCGTGCCGGTGATCGCGCAGGAAGCGTCGACGAACGACGTGCTGATGTTCGCGTGGATGAACCGCGAGGCGCTGGCGAAGACGATCGAGACGCAGCGCGCGGTCTATTATTCGCGTTCGCGCAAGCGCCTGTGGTTCAAGGGCGAGGAGTCGGGCCACGTGCAGCACGTGCACGAGGTGCGGCTCGACTGCGACGAGGACGTCGTGCTGCTGAAGGTCGAGCAGGTGTCGGGCATCGCATGCCACACCGGCCGGCATTCGTGCTTCTTCCAGAAATTCGAAGGCACTGTGGACAGCGGCGACTGGGTCGCGGTCGATCCGGTGCTGAAAGACCCCGAACACATCTACAAATGACGCAATCGACCGAAGACACGCTGCTGCGCCTCGCGGCCGTGATCGATAGCCGCAAGGGCGGCGACCCCGAACAATCGTACGTATCGCGCCTGTTCCACAAGGGCGACGACGCGGTGCTGAAGAAGATCGGCGAAGAGGCGACCGAAGTCGTGCTGGCCGCGAAGGACGTGCGCCAGGGCGGCGCGCCGACGGCGCTGGTCGGCGAGGTGGCCGACCTGTGGTTCCACTGCCTCGTGATGCTGTCGCATTTCGACCTGAGCCCGGCCGACGTGATCGCCGAACTCGAGCGCCGCGAAGGGCTGTCGGGCATCGAGGAAAAGGCGCTGCGCAAGCGTCGCGAGCGCGAGGAAAACGGCGGGTGACGACGCGCGGCCTGCCGCGCCGACGCCAGTGCGGTAAGCTGTAAGAATTGTCATCTAACGGGGGTAGCATCATGACCGATACGCCGAGCCAGTTTCCGACACCGTCGGTGCCGGGCGCCGCGGACGCCGAGCGACTGAAAGGTCTGCGCACGCTGACGCACGTGCTGTACGGCCTCTACGCGATTCATTGGCTGACGGGCGGCGTCACCGGGATCATCGCGATCATCATCAACTACGTGAAGCGCGACGACGTGGCCGGCACGCCGTACGCCGACCATTTCGAGTGGCAGATCCGCACGTTCTGGCGCGCGCTGATCGCCTACGTGATCGGCTTCGCGCTGATGTTCGTGGTGGTGGGATTCGTCGTCATGTTTGTCACATGGATTTGGACGCTGTACCGTATCATCAAAGGTTGGCTGTACCTGAACGACAACAAGACGCTCGATCCGCAGGCCTGGTTCTGACCGGCGCGCGGGCGTTTCGCAGGAGCAACATGAGTCACGATCCGAATTGCCTGTTCTGCAAGATCGCGGCGGGCGAGATCCCGAGCACGAAGGTGCACGAGGACGACGAATTCGTCGCGTTCCGCGACATCCGCCCGGCGGCCGAGACGCACGTGCTCGTGATTCCGCGCCGGCACGTGCCGACGCTGTCGGCGGCGAGCGAGGCCGATGCGCCGATGCTCGGCCGGCTGATGCTGCTGGTCGCCCGTCTGGCCGACCAGCTCGGCGTTGCGTACACGGGGGGCGAGACCGGGTTTCGCACGGTGATCAACACGGGCCCCGGCGGCGGGCAGGAGGTCTACCACCTGCACGCGCATATCCTGGCCGGCCCGCGCCCGTGGTTGCGGATGGGTTGACGTGGCGGGGCGTTTCCCCGCATCGATAGTCGAAGCCGGCGTGGCGCCGGCGATTTGCGCCGCGACGCGGCGTGGTTGAGGAGAGGTTTCATCATGGGTGGATTGAGCATTTGGCACTGGCTGATCGTGCTGCTGATCGTCGCGCTGGTTTTCGGTACGAAGAAGCTGCGCAACATCGGCAACGACCTCGGTAGCGCCGTGAAGGGTTTCAAGGACGGCATGAAGGAAGGCGAGACACCGGCGGACGCGCAGCAACTGCCGCGCTCGGGTTCGGTCGACGTCAACGCGAAGGAAACGACGCGTTCCGACTCGAACAAGGCGTAACGCCGGCACGCTGACAGGCATTCGCGATGCTGGATCTCGGTCTTTCGAAGATGGCGCTGATCGGCGTCGTCGCGCTCGTGGTGCTCGGCCCCGAGCGCCTGCCGCGCGTCGCGCGTACGGCCGGCGCATTGTTCGGCCGCGCGCAGCGGTACATCAACGACGTGAAGGCCGAGGTCTCGCGCGAAATCGAACTCGACGCGTTGCGGACGATGAAGACCGATTTCGAGTCGGCCGCGCGCAATGTCGAGACGACGATTCACGACAACCTGCGCGAGCACGAGAAGGAACTGAACGACACGTGGAATTCCGCGGTCGGCGGCCTTAACGAAGGCTCGGTCGATGCCGGCACGTACGGCTCCGACACGCCCGCGGCGCCGTCGTGGCGCGGCAGCACGGCCGCGCTCGCGCCGAAGCGTCGCAACTGGCGTGTGAAACAGGCGGCGACGCCTGTCTGGTACAAGCGCGCGACGACCCGCCGCACGCACGTGCAGTCGGGCGCCGCGCGTGTCGCGCGCCATCAGCCGGCCAGCCTGCGCCGGCCGACGCGCTTCTTCTGAGTCGAGCGCATGCTCGCTCGTCAATCCTACCGAGGGCCGGTGTGAGCGACCCGCAGCAGAATCCGGGCGACGCCCCGGAAGAAACCTTCATTTCCCATCTCGTCGAGCTTCGCGATCGCATCATTCGCGCGGGGCTGGCCGTGATCGTCGTGTTCCTCGGGCTCGTGTACTGGGCGCCCGACATCTTCCGGCTGCTCGCGCGGCCGCTGATGGAAAACCTGCCGAAGGGCGGCAGGATGATCGTGACCGACGTCACCGGCTCGTTCTTCGTGCCGATGAAGGTCACGATGCTCGTCGCGCTCGTGATCGCGCTGCCGATCGTGCTGTACCAGATCTGGGCGTTCGTCGCGCCGGGCTTGTATCAGCACGAGAAGAAGCTCGTCGCGCCGCTCGTCGGCAGCAGCTACGTCCTGTTCCTGTGCGGGATGGCGTTCGCATACTTCCTCGTGTTCCCGACGATCTTCCGCGTGATGGCGCACTACAACGCGCCGCTCGGCGCGGAGATGTCGACCGACATCGACAACTACCTGAGCTTCGTGCTCGGGATGTTCATCGCGTTCGGGGTCACGTTCGAGGTGCCGATCGTCGTCGTGCTGCTCGTCCGAATGGGCGTGCTGACGCTGAAGAAGCTGAAGGAGATGCGGCCGTACGTGATCGTCGGCGCGTTCGTCGTCGCGGCGGTCGTCACGCCGCCGGACGTGTTCTCGCAACTGATGCTCGCGCTGCCGCTCGTCGTGCTGTTCGAGATCGGGCTGCTGGCCGCGCGCTTCTTCGTGCCGAAGCCGACGGAAGAACCCGAGGCGGAGAACGGCGCCGCAAGTTGATGAGACGCGGCACGCGGCGGCCGGCATGAGGGGCGCCGTCGATGCGGCCCCTCGACGACGTTGAAGCCGGACGGGCGATCGGGCGGTGCAGGTGGCGGGGGCGAACGCAGCTTCGTCACCGCGACGAAGGATCGTCGAAGCAAAGCAAAAGGGCAGCCGATCAGGCTGCCCTTTTGCATTTCCATCGTTGACCGGCAAGCGGCGTCGATACGCCGCCCGCCGGACGTCACTCGCTGTCGCTGTCCTGTTCGTCGAGCGTCTGTTTCGGCGGCGGCGGGCGCTTGCCGATCACCACGCTCACGTCGAACTCCTTGCCCTTGCGCACGACGTGGACCTTGGTCGGCGTGCCCGGCTTGATCTGCGCGACGGTGTTCAGCAGCTTCGTCGTGTCGGTGATGTCGTCGCCGTTCACGCTCACGAGGATGTCGCCCGGCTTGATGCCGGCCTTGTCGGCCGGGCCGCCCTGCAGCACGCCCGCGACGATCGCGCCCGACTTCTGCTGTAGCCCGAACGATTCGGCGATTTCCGGCGTGACGTCCTGCGGCTCGACGCCGATCCAGCCGCGCGTGACCGAGCCCGTCGTGATGATGCTTTCGAGCACGGTGCGCGCGGTCGACACGGGGATCGCGAAGCCGATGCCGAGCGAGCCCCCCGAGCGCGAGTAGATCGCCGTGTTGATGCCGAGCAGGTTGCCGTTCACGTCGACGAGTGCGCCGCCCGAGTTGCCGGGGTTGATCGGCGCGTCGGTCTGGATGAAGTTCTCGAACGTGTTGATGCCGAGGTGATTGCGGCCGAGTGCGCTGATGATCCCCATCGTGACCGTCTGGCCGACGCCGAACGGGTTGCCGATCGCGAGCACGACGTCGCCGACCCGCGACTGGTCGGAACGGCCGAGCGTGATCGTCGGCAGGTTCGTCATGTTGATCTTCAGCACGGCGAGATCGGTTTCCGGGTCGCTGCCGATCACCTTCGCGGTGCCGGTGCGGCCGTCGGCGAGCGCGACTTCGATCTGGTCGGCGCCGTCCACGACGTGCTGGTTCGTTAGAATGTAACCTTCAGGGCTCACGATAACGCCGGAGCCGAGGTTGGCGGCAGGTTCGTCCTGCTGCTTGCGGGCGTTGCGGTCGCCGAAGAAGTAGCGGAACAGCGGATCCTTCGCGCGCGGATCGGGCGGCAGCGAGCCATCCTTGCTGGAGAAGACGTTGACGACGGCGGGCATCGCCTTTTGCGCGGCCTCCGCGTACGACGTGGTCGCCGGTGCACCGCCGATGCCCGGCGCGACTTCCCGCAGCGCGACGATCGGCGTGGCGAGCTGCTTGCCGAGCTGTCCTTGCCGTTGCAGCCATTGCGGCTTGAGCGTCACGACGATGAACATCAGCGCGAGCAGTACGGTCACCGCCTGCGCGAAGAACAGCCAGAAGCGTCTAAGCATCTGAATGGATTAGAGGTTTATATGGATCGGATCGAACTCGAATTGTACTTGAACAATACCCTTGAAACCGCGCGCTTCAAGGACTATTGCCCGAATGGCCTTCAGGTCGAGGGGCGTCGCAAGATCGAGAAGATCGCCACCGGCGTGACGGCGTCGGTCGCGTTCCTCGAGGCCGCGCTCGAATGGGGGGCGGATGCGGTGCTCGTCCATCACGGCTATTTCTGGCGCAACGAGGCGCCGCAGATCACGGGCCGCAAGTACCGGCGCCTGAAGCTGCTGCTCGCGAACGACCTGAACCTGTTTGCGTTCCACCTGCCGCTCGACGCGCATCCCGAGTTCGGCAACAACGCGCAGCTCGGCGAGAAGCTCGGGTTGATCGGCGAGCAGCGTTTCGGCGACGGCGATCTTGGCTGGATGGCCACGCTGCCGATGCCCGTCACGCTCGAGCACTTCGTCGCGAAGGTCGAGCGCACGCTCGGCCGCACGCCGCTCGTGCTCGGCGATCCGGAGACGCAGCTGCGCCGCATCGCGTGGTGCACGGGCGCCGCGCAGAGCTATTTCGATGCCGCGATCGACGCCGGCGCCGACGTGTTCCTGACCGGCGAAGTGTCGGAATCCGTCACGCACGCGTCGGCCGAGAGCGGCGTCGCGTTCGTTGCGGCGGGGCACCATGCGACCGAACGCTACGGAATCCAGGCGCTTGGCGCCCACTTGTCCGAAGAATTCGATATCGAACACCTTTTTATCGATATTCATAATCCGGTCTGAACGACGGATTTGCGGCAGCGCATCGAAATTCCGCAATGTAGCGGACGCTTAAAAGCGAAATGATTTAATCGCTCCGATAGTGGGGGAAAACCCTTAACTATCAACCACTTCGAAGGGATTTTCATCTCCGGGCCTTGTAAATGGCGACTCCATTCGCGCAAACTAGCGGCGGAATGAAAAGTCGTGACGGAAAATCCAACTCGGAAGTGGGGCGTGTGATGCGAGACAAGGAAGAAAAACGCGTCGACAGCGGCCGCCGTACCTGGCTGATTGCGACATCCGTAGCAGGTGGCGTGGGAGGCGTAGCCACCGTCATACCTTTCGCGGCGTCGCTTGCGCCGTCCGCGAAAGCGAAAGCGGCCGGCGCTCCGGTCGAGGTCGACATCAGCGGCCTGAAGCCCGGCGAGATGGTCACCGTGCCGTGGCGCGGCAAGCCGGTCTGGATCCTGAACCGTACCGACGCCATGCTGGCCGACGTCGTCAAGGCCGACAAGGAAGTGGCCGATCCGACCTCCGACAAACCCTATACGATGCCGCTGCCCGCGTATTGCGCGAACGAATATCGCTCGCGGGCCGATCGCAAGAACATTCTCGTCGTGATGGCCGTGTGTACGCACCTCGGCTGCACGCCTAGCCAACGCTTCACGCCGGGTCCGCAGCCGAACCTGCCGGACGACTGGCCGGGCGGCTTCCTGTGCCCGTGCCACGGTTCGACCTACGACCTCGCCGGCCGCGTGTTCAAGAACAAGCCGGCGCCTCAGAATCTCGACATCCCGCCCTACATGTTCACGTCGGCGACGACCCTCGTGATCGGCAAGGACGAGAAAGGAGAAGCGTGATGGCTGCCGACAACAAAGAAGTCTCCACGACAGGTGTCACCGGCTGGATCGACCAGCGCTTCCCGCTCACGTCCACCTGGAAGAAGCACGTTTCCGAGTACTACGCGCCGAAGAACTTCAACTTCTGGTACTTCTTCGGCTCCCTCGCGCTGCTCGTGCTCGTCAACCAGATCGTCACGGGCATCTTCCTGACGATGAACTACAAGCCCGACTCGATGCTCGCGTTCGCGTCGGTCGAGTACATCATGCGCGAGGTGCCGTGGGGCTGGCTGATCCGCTACATGCACTCGACCGGTGCATCGATGTTCTTCGTCGTCGTATATCTCCACATGTTCCGCGGGCTGATGTACGGGTCGTACCGCAAGCCGCGCGAGCTGGTGTGGATCTTCGGTTGTGCGATCTTCCTGTGCCTGATGGCCGAGGCGTTCTTCGGCTACCTGCTGCCGTGGGGCCAGATGTCGTTCTGGGGCGCGCAGGTGATCGTGAACCTGTTCTCGGCGATCCCGTTCGTCGGCCCGGACCTGTCGTTGTGGATCCGCGGCGACTACGTCGTGTCCGACGTCACGCTGAACCGCTTCTTCGCGTTCCACGTGATCGCGATTCCGCTCGTGCTGGTCGGCCTCGTGATCGCGCACCTCGTCGCGCTGCACGAAGTCGGGTCGAACAACCCGGACGGCATCGAGATCAAGGCGAAGAAGGACGCGAACGGCATTCCGCTCGACGGCATCCCGTTCCATCCGTACTACTCGGTGCACGATTTCTTCGGTGTCTGCGTGTTCCTGATGGTGTTCGCGCTGATCGTGTTCTTTTCGCCGGAGATGGGCGGGTACTTCCTCGAGTCGAACAACTTCGTCCCGGCGAACCCGCTGCAGACGCCGCCGGAGATCGCGCCGGTCTGGTACTTCACCGCGTTCTACGCGATGCTGCGCGCGACCACCGACCCGTTCAAGATCGTGCTGATGGTCGTGATCGCGCTGCTCGGCGTGCTCGCGCTGATCCGCGCGCGCGGCAAGTGGAAGGTCGGCCTGCCGGTGCTGGCCGCCGCGATCGTCGTGTTCATGTTCCTGACGGAATCGAAGTTCTGGGGCGTCGTCGTGATGGGTTCCGCGGTGATCACGCTGTTCTTCCTGCCGTGGCTCGACCGCAGCCCGGTGAAGTCGATCCGCTACCGGCCGCTGTTCCACAAGGTGTTCCTCGGGATCTTCGTCGCGGCGTTCCTGATCCTCGCGTTCCTCGGCACACGGCCGCCATCGCCGGTCGCGACGCTGATTGCGCAGGGTTGCGCGCTGATCTACTTCGCGTTCTTCCTCGGCATGCCCGTCTGGACGCCGCTTGGCACGTTCAAGCAGCCGCCGGAACGGGTGCGCTTCAAGCCCCATTAACGTGAGCGAGGAGAGAACGACATGAAGAAACTGCTTTCGACGCTCGCGCTGATCGGGGCGACGGCCGTGGCGCTGCTGGCGGCGCCGGCCGTGCGCGCGGAAGGTAATTTTCCGCTCGACCGGGCGCCCGATAACACGGAAAATCTTGTTTCGCTTCAGCACGGCGCGCAATTGTTTGTAAACTATTGCCTGAACTGCCACAGCGCGAACCTGATGCGCTACAACCGTCTGACGGATCTGGGCATATCCCAGAAGGAGATCGAAACGAATCTCCTGTTCACGACCGACAAGGTCGGGAACACGATGTCCGTCGCGATGCGGCCCGAAGACGCGAAGAACTGGCTCGGCACCTCGCCGCCCGACCTGTCGGTCGAGGAGCGGGCGCGCGGCCGCGACTGGCTCTACACGTACCTGCGGAGTTTCTACCGCGACGATACGCGGCCGAGCGGCTGGAACAACGCGGTGTTCGAGAACGTCGGCATGCCCCATGTATTGTGGCAACTGCAGGGGCAGCGCACTGCCAAATTCGAAGACAAGACGGACGAGGAGACGGGCGAGAAGGTCCACACGCTCGTCGGCTTCCAGCAGGTCACGCCGGGGACGTTGTCGTCGCCGGACTATGATGCTGCGGTGGCCGATCTGGTGGCCTATATGACATGGATGTCCGAGCCGGCCCAGCAGACCCGCAAGCGCCTCGGCGTGTGGGTGCTGGTCTTTCTCGGTGTCCTGACTTTCCTGGCCTGGCGGCTCAATGCCGCGTACTGGAAAGATATCAAGTAAACACGCCTGACCGGCGTGGGGCCGGCGCAAGGCGGAACCCGTGAAAGGGGTTGCGCCGCGTGCCGGCCCTCGGCTTTTTTGAGGAAACGCAAATATGATGGTTCTGTATTCCGGCACAACTTGCCCGTTCTCCCAGCGTTGCCGGCTGGTGCTGTTCGAGAAGGGCATGGATTTCGAGATCCGTGACGTCGACCTGTTCAACAAGCCGGAAGACATCTCGGTGATGAACCCGTACGGTCAGGTGCCGATTCTGGTCGAGCGCGACCTGATTCTGTACGAATCGAACATCATCAACGAATACATCGACGAGCGCTTCCCGCACCCGCAACTGATGCCGGCCGACCCGGTGCAGCGCGCACGTGCACGCCTGTTCCTGCTCAACTTCGAGAAGGAGCTGTTCGTTCACGTCAGCACGCTCGAGAACGAAAAGGGCAAGGCAGCGGAGAAGAACCACGAGAAGGCACGCCTCGCGATCCGCGATCGCCTGACGCAGCTCGCGCCGATCTTCGTGAAGAACAAGTACATGCTCGGCGAGGAGTTCTCGATGCTCGACGTCGCGATCGCGCCGCTCCTGTGGCGTCTGGATCACTACGGCATCGAGCTGTCGAAGAATGCCGCGCCGCTGATGAAGTACGCCGAGCGGATCTTCAGCCGTCCGGCCTATATCGAAGCACTGACGCCGTCCGAAAAGGTCATGCGTCGTTGATGGTGCAATGAGTGCATGACGGAGCGGGCGCGCGGCGTGCCGCGTGCCTGCTCCGGGTTCGAGGATTGTGATGCAAGAGATTTCAACGAAACCTTATCTGCTGCGCGCGCTGTACGAGTGGTGCACCGATAACGGTTACACGCCGCATATCGCGGTGAGGGTCGACAACTCGACGCGTGTGCCGCGTCAGTTCGTGCGTGACGGCGAGATCGTGCTCAACATCAGCTTCGAGGCGACGAGCCAGCTGCAGATGGGTAACGAGTGGATCGAGTTCACCGCCCGGTTCTCCGGGAAGGCGCACAAGATCGAGATTCCGGTGGCCAACGTGCTCGCGATTTACGCGCGGGAGAACGGGCAGGGGATGGCGTTCCAGGTCGATGCGGTAGCGGGCGAGGGCGAGGATTCGGGCGCGTTCGAGGACGATGCCGAGCAGGCCGACGATGCGCGACGCGACGAGTCGCCTGCGGTGCTGACGCCAGTTGCCGATCACGGCGCGAACGAAGAGCCGTCCGAGGGTGCCGATGAACCGCCGAAAACCGACGGCGATGGTTCGAAAGGCGGCAGCAGACCTCGCCTCAAGATCGTGAAATGAGGTAGAATCTCGCGCTTACGCCGGCTTAGCTCATCTGGTAGAGCAGTTGATTTGTAATCATCAGGTGGCGGGTTCGAGTCCTGCAGCCGGCACCAATGAAATCAAGGGGTTACGCGATTTTCGTGTAACCCCTTGATGCTTTTTAGGTCCTCCCGGTACAGTATTGGTACGCTGCGCCGCCGCGAGGGCATCATGGCCGTCATCCAAAAACGAGATTCGGGCAACTGGAAAGCCATCGTTCGCAAGAACGGTTGGCCGACCACGATCAAGACATTCCGCACCAAACGCGATGCCGAGGATTGGGCACGTCGGACCGAGGATGAGATGGTCCGGGGCGTTTACCTGTCGCGTGCTCCCTCCGAAAAGCTCACGGTGTCGGCCGCGCTGAAGCGGTACATGGAAGAGGTGTCGGTCACCAAGAAGGCGACCACGCAGCGCAGCGAGAGCTTTTCCGCGAAGCACTTGGGCGCGTTCTTCGGGAAATATTCGATGGCGGCCGTCAGCGCCGAGCTCGTCGCAAAATATCGTGATGAACGCCTCGAGGCCGGCAAATCGAACAACACCGTGCGTCTCGAGCTGGCGATGCTCGGGCATCTGTTCCGGGTGGCGATCCAGGAATGGGGGATCGGCCTGCCGTTCAATCCCGTCGCTAATATCCGGAAGCCTAGCCCCGGCGCTGGCCGGGACCGACGCTTGACGCCAGAAGAGCAGCAACGGCTCTTCGCGGCCGCCGACGCTCATAGCAATCCGATGCTCGGATGGATCGTGCGGCTGGCCGTCGAAACTGGCATGCGCTCATCCGAGATCACGGGCCTGCGCCGCTCCCAAGTCGATCTGAACCGCAGGGTTGTCACCCTCAAGGACACCAAGAATGGCTCCGCGCGCGTGGTTCCGTTGACTCGCGTGGCGGTCGAAATCTTGCGCTCCGCGCTGGACAATCCAATCCGACCGATTGACGTCGATTTCGTGTTCTTCGGGGAGCCGGGGCGAGACGGAAAGCGCAAGCCCTACGTGTTTCAGAAGCTCTGGGCGAGCATCGTGCAGACAGTTGGCTTAGCTGATTTGCATTTTCACGATCTACGCCACGAGGCCGTGAGTCGGCTGGTCGAAGCCGGATTGAGCGATCAGGAGGTCGCCTCGATCAGCGGGCACAAGTCGATGCAGATGCTGAAGCGATATACCCACCTTCGAGCCGAGGATCTGGTTGAAAAGCTGGATCGGATGAAGAGGCAAGCATAGTTGGCACAGCGCTTACCACGTTTTTCCAGACATTTACAATATTTCCTTTTGTGCTGCGCCAGAGTGGCGCCATCATGGCGCCTATGATGAAAACCGCCAAAGACTCGCGCGCGCAGACAGAACGAATCACTGTGCGCGTGCCGGACGACATGCTTACAGCGATCGATGCCGAGTGTTCCCGGCGCGTCGGCAACGTATCGCGCAACACCTGGATTCTCGAAGCAGTCCAGGAGAAGTTGTCGCGCGCCGGCGGCGGTGCAGACAAACAAGATGCCGAGAGGGGAAACTAATGGGTCGCTTCTATGAGTTCTTCGCTGGTGGGGGCATGGCCCGCGCTGGCCTTGGCGATGGCTGGCAATGCCTCTTCGCCAACGACTTCGATCACAAGAAGGGCGTGACGTATCGCCAGAACTGGGGTGAGGGTGAACTGCTGACCGGCGACGTGCGCCAGGTCAAGCCCGAGAACCTTCCCGACCGGGCGAACCTAATTTGGGGTTCGTTTCCTTGCCAAGACCTGTCGCTGGCAGGCGCGGGTGCGGGGCTGAAGGGTGACCGTTCGGGCACATTCTGGCCGTTCTTCGACGTAGTAAAGGGTTTGATCGCGGACAATCGCGCGCCCGACATCATTGCCTTGGAAAACGTTGTCGGTACCTTGCACTCGCACGAGGGCAAGGATTTCGCGGCGATCTGCACGGCGCTCGACCGCGCAGGCTACCGGTTCGGCGCGATGGTGATCGACGCGGCGTTGTTCGTACCACAGTCGCGTCCGCGCCTGTTCGTCATCGGCATCCGCAAAGATTTGTCGATCCCCGATGCGATTGTGCGGCAAGACGCTTCGCCGTTGTTTCACCCCAAGGCCCTACTGACCGCTTTGGACAAACTGACGGCCAAGGCACGGCAGAACTGGGTCTGGTGGCATCTGCCCACGCCTGACCGCCGTGAAGATGTGTTCGCGGACCTGATCGAGGAAAGCCCGACCGGTGTCAAGTGGCACACGACGGCCGAAACGCAACGGCTCGTGGCGATGATGAGTGATGTCAATCTAGCCAAGGTCGAAAAAGCGAAGAAGGTTTCGAAGGCGAGCGGTCGTCGCATGGTCGGCGCGATTTACCGTCGTACCCGGCGCGACGAGGAAGGGAACAAAGTGCAGCGTGCCGAAGTCCGCTTTGACGACGTGGCCGGTTGCCTGCGCACGCCGTCCGGGGGATCGAGCCGGCAGTTGATCATGGTGATCGACGGCAGCAAGGTCCGCACACGGCTCATTTCCAGCCGCGAAACGGCGCGGCTGATGGGGCTGCGCGACGAGTACGTGCTGCCGGAGAACTATAACGAGGCGTACCACCTGACCGGTGACGGCGTGGCGGTTCCAGTCGTTCGGCACATCGCGGCGAATCTCTTCGAGCCGATCCTGGCCGTTCAACCGTCGCTCGTGAGGGCTGCGGCATGAGCATCGTTCCGTGCGAGCAAAACGGCGAACTGCGCAGGTTGATCGAAAAGTACGCCGACGACTTGAAGACCGAGGCCCACAAGATCGGCGATCACGGTCTTTCAGAGGTCGAGTTCTACAACAGCGGTGTGTTTCGTGGCGCAATCGAGCGGGTGCGCGGCCAGTTCTCCGCGTCGATGCGGGAAAAACGCGAGTTCGTGCAGCACATCCTGAACCATATGCAGGACGGCGGGTTCATCACCGACTGGGAGTCGGCGGGCGAGGCCAACCGGCACGATTACGTCGTGCGCTTGCCATCCGGTCGAACGGCCGCGATCGAGTTGAAAGGCTGTCTGGATGGCAACAACACGAACATTTTCGAACGGCCGCCGCAGGCGGAGGAGTTCGTGATCTGGAGCGTGTGCACGAACCCAGGTGCGGACCCTCGGCACAACGCCTGGTCGGGCATCCACACACGGTTGAGCGCGGAAATCATCTTCCGCGAGCAGCGCGTTGACGGCGTGATTCTCTGGGACATGGTGTGCGGGACCGTCGGCCGTCCTTGTCCGAAGATCGAAGGCAACCCGACCCGATTGACCACGGCAGGCCCGTTCGCGGTACCGCCGCCGTGCATTTACGTGCTGCCCGCGACGATACCTAGCCCGCGTAACAACCCGCATCCGCAAGCGCAGCGCTTAGAGGACGTTCAACTCCTGAAAGCGTTCCACGATTGCTTCAAGGGGCAGGATGAAGAGGTCAACTTCGTAGACTTTGAAGTGGGCTATCAGGGAACCGACACTGTTCGAAAGACACGGGTGACACGCAATGGCGAAGTCCAGCGTGAGTCGGAAGCAACGGCGATCCGACGCGCCTAACGAAACGCCCGAAGCTCTACGGTCCCGCATCATGCGGGCCGTCAAATCGAAGGATACCGGCCCTGAGATGATCGTCCGCCGGTTCCTCCATGCCGCGGGTCTGCGATACCGTCTCCACGACAGCCGCTTGCCGGGAAAACCTGACTTGGTATTCCCCGGTCGTCGTGTTGCTCTGTTCGTTCACGGCTGTTTCTGGCATCAGCACCCGAATTGCCCCGCATCCGCCCGCCCGAAATCGAGTTCCGACTACTGGACCCGTAAACTCGACGGCAACGTTGCGCGTGACGCTAGCCACCAGAGCGCGCTGAAGGAGGCCGGCTGGAACGTCCTAGTCATCTGGGAATGCGAGACCCGCAACCCGGAGGCGCTTGGCGAGTTGCTGAAGCGCCTTCGAGCTTGACCCCCGATCAACGTTATTTTGTGCTGGCCGTGAGTAGGCGTATCCGCGCTACGCTATACATGCGCTCGGCGCACCATACCGAACACCCCTGCTTGGCGTTATTCGCTCCCATTTCTTTCGTCTGGCTGATCTTCAGCGAGCCCCAGTAGTTTTTTGTGGTACTTCTGAAGCCGCCCGAAATGAGCGTCCATGGCTCGCGCGATTTGGGGCGAGTTCTTGACGGCCAGGAAATGGTCGACGAGCTGCGCGTAATGCCCGGCCTGGCGTGGCAGCCTCTGGGTCGCATCCTTTCGCTCCCTGATTTCCTCATCCGACATGACTTGGATGACTTGTTCAGGATTAGGCTCGGCACCATAGTCGCCGTCAGGCGGAACAGCACCGTTCATCAATTGCGATTGAGGATTAAAGGCGTGAAACAGTTGAGCTTCGAGATCGTTGATGGTGTCTGCTGACTCCACGGGATACGTCCAGACGTATGCAATTTCCCAAACGTCTATCTGTCGGTTAGCGATGATGTCTGAACGCGCGGACGTGAGGTGTCTGGCCACCCGGCTGCGAATTCCGTCCTTTGATTGCCCCACATATATGGGGATGTTGTCTAGGTCGCAAAGCACATAGACGCCGATTTTCGGTGTCAGTGTTTTGACCGCTCGCTTCCTGAACGCAAAGTCCGTCATGCCAATCTCGTCAATCAGTGTACTAGCCGCACCGGCCTATCATTAGCCGGGGGGGGCTACCCGCCCAGCTCGACTCGCCGTCTCAATGGCGCAGCATGATACGCCAATGTGTGGCAGCTACATCATTCCGAAATTTTTTCGAGGTGACAGCGCACGGTGCGCGGTGCAAGCACGACGAGCTCCGATTGCAAGTTACTACGCATAGCCGGACGAGATCATCGAACCGATTTCTCGCATGCGAGAAATCGGGTTACCGGTGTCTAGCGTCGGGAGTGTCCCGCCTCAAACGAAGGGCAGAGGGGCCCCTTTGGGGAATTGGAAGCGTTCCTGCGCCCCGGGCTGTCGTCGCGCGGCTAGCGCGGCCGGCGGGACCGAGCAGCGGGTATGACCGTTGCGGTTTTTGTCGGCGCGTGCTGGCCTGGCTGACCACCCTTCTGCAAGCTCGATTTTCTCCAGCAGGCATGTGATCGACCAGGTCAGGGGAAGCTGGCTCAGACGGCAACGTGAGGGACGGGGCTGGTCGAATTGCCAGCGCCATCCGAATCAGTCGGAACGATGGGAGCGTCGCGATCAGTTTTGCGTGTGACGAGCATGACGTTGCCGCTATACGGAACGTCCAGCTCAAATTCGTAGATCCCGCTCTGGTCGAGAAAATCCATTGCCGGTTCGATCATTGGAAACGTGAGCGAGACGACCCATCCGTCGTGGGTTGATGCAAGCGTCACGGGCAGTTTAGTATCGGTTGCAGCCATTTCTAGCCTCCTATGAAGGTCAGGATTGGTCAGGCCCAGGGGATGTTCCCGCATCCTCTCGGGCCGCTGAAGTCGCATGACATTTCTCGCATGCGAGAAATGTCACCGGCCACGAAGGCGATTTATCAAGCTCAGACTTTGTACGACGGCGCCACCGGATAGAGCGGCCGCCCAGCTCTTGACCTGCAAGAGAAACAGAAACAAGACACCGAAGGTCGGGATGATGAAGGCGATCTGTGAGAACGTCAGCGATGCGGCATCGAGTCCCGTCAATCCCTGCGCTTTCTGGAAGTACGTGTCAGCGAACTGGAACCCGAATTTGAGAACGGCGAACGTCAGGATGTAGATGAACACTGCGTTGAGCACCATGCTTGCCCAGTTCATGAACCATTGACGCGTAGCGGACCAGAAAACACCGGCGACGACGAGCGGCAGCAGCACGAAGACGACGGCAAGCATGATCTTGGATATGACGATGTACACGGATGCGAGGATCAGGAACACTTCGGTCACGCCGTAGACCAAGATCCCCAGCAATACGATGCCGATGTTGCTGAGGCCGGCGTTCAGCATCGCATTGACGATTTTGCCGCATTGGAGCATCACACCATCCAGCGTGCTTGATACAGGCTTGCCGCTGATGATCGTTCCGCCGATCCCGTTCATCAGCTCGATGGCCATGTGGTAGAGCTGACCGGCGAAACCGCCCCAACTGAGCGTTCCGAGTACCAGCGTGACGGTCAGCAATCGGGCGAGACAGTCCTTGCCGGAGAATGCGGTACGGCCGTCGTAGACTGCATATCCGTACAGCGCGAGATAGATCACGGCGAGAAAGTACACGGGCATCGACAGAGCGTTCGCCACGGCCGGGTACGTGTCCTGCAAGAAGGACTCTGGGATCATCTCGAAGCTCGCGATGAACGCGCTAGGGGTGAAGGCTGCATCACTCATTTTTCATGGCCTCTGCAAAGCGGCGGCGGACCTTTTCGTTGACGATGTCATCGCGGGTCAGCTCGACGCGGTGTTGTTGGTAGACATTCCGCTGCACGATCCCGACGCACGTCGGGATGTTTGGCAGCAGATTGGGATCGGCGTTCGGAAGCTGATAGCCGTAGAGCACGGCGGCGCATTCTGCCCATCCCATGCTTCCGGATAGCGCCGCCTTGAACGCTGCGGCATTCGCTGAGAGCAGCGGATTACCTTGGGGCGTGCATGACCATAGGACAGCCAGCAGGAGCGCTCCAATCGCCCATTTCAGGCCCTTCCGAGCCCACCGGCTGACGACGAGCACGCCCGCCATCAGCCCAAGTGGAAGTAGGGGCAACACGGTTTGCATTGCAGTCGCCTCACTTGACGTCGAAGAAGGTCGCGTTGCGTGCGGCCGATTGGTTTTGTTGGTTGAGCGCGTTGGCCTGCAGATTCATGTTCATCGCGTTGAGCTTTGCCATCGCGGTCTGCAACAGACCGTTTTCGGTCGCAATGCGGTTCTGCAAGTCCTGTGCGTCTTTCAGGTTTGTCGTCGAATCGACGTTTCGGCCGAGCGTGGTGAGATTGTTGAGATGCGTTTGAATCTCGGAATACAGCGCGTCGCCGCCGGCGAGCGCAGCGCGCACGGAATCGGTGCTCATCTTGTACGACGTCGCGCCCTGCTTGGATTGGAATGCATCCGAGTCGACCGGCTGGATTTGCTTGTCGTAGTAGTCCTGCTTCGCGCCGAAGGCTCCGTTTTTCTGCATGGCGACGACTTCTTGCCAGGAGCCGGGGACGACTGACGTGGCATTGACCGAGTCGTTGAAGCCGATCGCTCCCCGTCCGTAGCTGCCGGTGATGGCTGCGTACTGCTGCTTGAGCTGGTCGTACTGATCCTTGAGCTGCTTCACGGTCTGCTGTAGCTGTATGACCGACGCGGCATCGAATGTTGGAATGCCGCCGGCCAGCGCAGTGCCGGTATTGGCTGCGAAGGCTACAGCGACGAGCGTGAGTTTCAGGTTGCACATGATTGAATCTCCTTCATTTGCTGGCGGTTGGTGACTGCGGTGAGAAAGAATTAATGACTGCCTTTATCCACATCCCATATCCGGTAGGAGAAAGGTAGAAATAAGGTAGAGGGCGGAAGTGAGCCGAAAAACCCAATGGCGACAACAGCTTGCGAGCGTGGTGCGCGGCGTAACCCCGAAAGATGGCGATGTAACCCCGAAGGAGCGCGACGTAACCCCGATATTGGCGCGACGTAACCCCGATGGTCGTCATAGCTTTATCCACACGGCTTGAACCTTGCCTTTGGTGCTGGTTTCGATGCGGCCGCCACCGATGATTTCGAGCCGTTCAAGCTCGCGCATCGCGCGCTGCAAGGCATCGACGAAATCACGCATACGCCCCGTGTATTCCAGTTTTGCCTTGAGCCAGTCGAGCGCGTATCGTTGAATGCTCTCGTCGGAGGTCGCTGCCAAGCGTTGCAGCGCCTTCGCCATGTCTTGGCGTGCGCCGAAGCGCAAGCGCTTTTCCCAATCGATCAGCGCGAACTCGCGATTGCCGAATATGACCCGCCAGCGAGGATCGACACGCAACGTGTAGGCTTCGGCCTCGTCATCGAAATCGAAGCCCTCGATCATGTGCAGCGCGCGGTTCTTACCGACCGATAGCTTGGGCTTGCCCTCCTTGGTACGAACCTCGATTACCAGCATCGCGAAGGTCAGCGTCTGCATCGTACGGTTCAGCCATTTGTATTCGTAGTTCCCGGTCTGCCTTCCGATGGAGCGCAGAAATTCGGACCGCGTGATGATTACTGGCTCTCCCAACGGTCTACGACTCGCCTCGTGCATGGCTTGCATCCACACGTCTGCCTGGGCCTCGTCCAGCTGTTCACCCCAAAACTTGATAACCGCATCGGCGCGACTGACAAGAACCGTGTCCTTGTGGATGCGCTTGCGCCCACGTGCAACCGGTGCAAACAGACTGGAGCGGGCAATATGATTCGGCATGGCCCGCATGAAGTCTTCGAGACCGGGGAGAAACAACTGCTGCGGTTCTACCGTCTCGCGGCGTGCTTCAAGGCGCGATTGCGCCTCGGCTGCGCGAGCGACCACACGCGGGAATGGCAGCAGTAGCGGCGTAGACATGGGGTAACTCGGCCGCCTTATTCCGCAAACAAATGAGCAACAGCGGCCGTTTTGAACAGGACGCGCCTGCCAATCTTGACCCTTGCAGGCAGCAGCTTGCGAGACACATCGTTGTCGCGGGTGAGGGTTACACGAAGCCCCTCAGGACTCCGATGTAATAGCTCCGCCACTTGTGAAAGTGTCAGCAATGCTCCATAGCGCTGGATAATGTTTTCTTCCGTTGAAGTCACTTGGATAACTCCGCGTTTCTGTATGCAACGGAAGATTACGCATTGAATGAGATCTGGCCAATAACCCTTATTTTTATAAACTGGGATCAAGTAGACCAACTCGAGATTCAAATGATCCTGAATTTGGATCATCTAGAAATTTGAGGTGTTTAGATGATCCCGATTTGGGATCATCTAAAGGTTGTTTAATTTGCTGACTATTTTGTAACAAATTGTGCTGATGAGGAATTCGGTCTGATTGGGTGAAAACCGATGATGGCGGTAAGGGGCCATGCCTAATCGGTCCCCCTCACTGTAAAGCGTCCTGAAATAGCGGCTGGGGCAACTACCGGCCGGATCGGTGAGTATCCGCAGAGCCTTACTGGCTAAGGCTTGTTACCGATTTCACGTGAGCAAGCGGGGCCGCACTACTCGTCCGTGGTAAGGCGACGCAGCGACGCGGCCAAGTCGGGCGACGTTGCATCGAGTATGTCCATCGGCATGCACGAGTTCTCGCATGCGAGAACCAGCTCATTGATTTCGCCTGTCGTCGCTTTGTTACGCACAAGCGAAAGCAGCATGGCCAGAAGTGTATGCGTTGCTTTCTGGTTTCGCTCGATCTCTGCCAAGCGCCCGATAAGTTCCTGTCGCTCGGCCCACGCTTCCATGCTGTCTCGGCAGGTCCCCGAGTGGCCGCCGCGTCCAAGAGCCTTGTCCCGGAGGTAATTCGAAAGGTGCTTGTATCCGCCCAGCGCCGCGGCTTCCTCGACCCTGCGGCGATCCTCATCCGTGAACCAGACCGGGATAGATTTACCCGTACTCATGCGCCGCAAGTCCACTGGAAAACCATGAAATTGACCATGCTTTGCGCCTATAGAGTTTTCTATAGGTTAAAACCTAGCATGCATGCGGCTTTCCGGCAAATTCCTATAGAAATTCTATAGAGTGAATCTAGTGACGAATGCCGCGAAAAGCCGATGAAATCTAGCTTTGCATCCCCCGGAGGGGGTGCGTGTTGTGTATTGAGATTTTGGGCCTGTTAAGGACCGAAATCTCTAGGGGTTAAGGGCGTATAAACCATCAAGCCCGAAGGGCGTAGGCAAATAGGATGCACATAGGTTGCAATGAAAGAGCAATCTAGTACCATATTGGATGCAAGTGCGATGCAATTAGAATGCCTAAAGACTGCTGATGGGATGCATAATGCCTAGTTATGATCTGACACAATCTTTGACAGCGATCGAGCCGAAAACGAAGGCTGCAAAGGTGCGAGAAGTGATGCCGGTGATTGAACAGAGGATTGCGGCAGGCGTGCGAATCGCGGACATTCTCGAGGCTCTGCAAGGCAGTGGGATCGAACTGACCGAGGCCACGCTAAAGAGCTACCTGTACCGATATCGGAAGAAGCAGGGCAAAGCCGTGGGGCGGCAGGTGGAGCTCGTTGGCACACGGCGGTCGGTTGGTGTTCTGGCATCAAGCCAACCCGGTGAATCTGTATCGTACGAAACAGAAGCGCCGGGAACCTCCCCGTCACGCGGACCAATCTCGATGCAGGAGCTTGACCGCTTGATGAAACCAGACCCGGCAGAGCAGGCTGAGAAATTGGCGCGTTACGAGCGCTTGGGGAAACAGCAACGAAGGAACCATAGAACATGACGACGGTCCGATCGCTCACTGCCGTGACGGCCCGCTTGGAGACCGCGACCGAGACGCTGGCCGAGTACATTGGCTACCTGAGCAGCGAGATTGACGCCGAGCAGGATAAGGCGGAATCCAACGCTGAACGTATTGAGGCGCTGGAACAGCAGCTTGATATCGTCATAGGTGAGCGCCGCGCTATCACGCCAGATAATCTGGCGCTTATTAATCGCGCGCTGTACATCTACGCACCGCTTCTAAAGCTGTTGAGAAGCAGCACGCAAGAGGGTTAGATCTGACATGGCGTATGAGACAGAGTTTGAACAAGCGGTAGCGCGAACGCGCTCCTGGGGGCTGACGTGCCGAGAGAGTAACGGTGCGAGCGAACGATACGTTTCGCCGGCGACCATTTCGAAGGTCGCCAACTGTGCTCAGGCAGTTCTTGGTCGTATGCAAGCGGAAAATGTGGCTGCGCAATGTTTCGCTGTCAGCTCGTTTCTGCGCGAGCCGTTGCAGGACGCGTTGGGCGTCCCGCTGACGTACACGCTCGGCTACGTCAATTTGGGCCGTGGTCCGGTTTTTCACACGCCTGCGGAGAGCTTGAAAGCGATGCTAGATGCCGGGCGTCCTACGTCTCGGGCATTGGAACTCCACGCGTGGTTGACTCTGCCAAGCAGAGAAATCATTGACCTGACACTGTCAACCACGCTTGGGCTAGTCCGAAATCTTCCCGAGCTGGTGGGGCGTGCTGCTTTCATCCACCCGAACGATCTTGTCGGCAATCATTCCTACCATCCCCAAGTCTTGGGCGAAGACTATTTGCGACGGATTGGCGTGATGATCGAACTCCAAGGTTTTATCGTCGCGCCAGCGGTGTCGCCGAAGTCCGACACGGGATTGCGCCACGATGGCTTGTTGCGACGCGGCTGGCGTGCGCTGGTGGGTGGCTGATTTGGTTGCAGTTGAGGCCGGCCGAGCCGGCGTCCCCGGTACAATGGCGGTACACAGCTAGGTTTTTTCAGCTTCCGCTCACTTACGCTAAGCTACTGAATATAAAGTAATTTGGGTTGTGCTGCGTTACGGTCACTTTCCCTTAAATATCAGTAACTTGTTGATTTAATTGAAAATTTGTAATCATCAGGTGGCGGGTTCGAGTCCTGCAGCCGGCACCAAATTGAACGAAGGGCCGGGAGATTTTTTCTCCCGGCCCTTCGTCGTTTCAGCGCCGCGAACCGACAAACCCGACGCGGGGCGCGCGGCAAAGCCGCTTCAGCGTATTGCATGTGCGGACGCGAGCACGCGGGATTTCCTTCTCGATTCGGTGCCGTACATTTCCTGGCCGGCCCGCGACGCCTCGTGTCAGGAGCGGTGCATTCCCTCGGTTGCAATGCCGCTCCAAGCGATGCCGTTGCGCCGCAGCCAATCTTTCAGGCACTGCTTGCAAACGAGCAACCTGCCGCCGACGATGAGCGCGGTCGTCGGCATCGGTCGGCCAGATGCCCCCCTCTTTTACTGTCACGGCCGCGTCACGATGCCCCAATAACGTTGCACGTCCCGGCCGTGGCGTACGCATCCAGCGGATCCGATGACATCGCCCCGCTCAGGGAGCGCCTGGCTCCTCGCGACGACGTGCCCTCGTCGCAAACGGCCGCGCATTTCCGCATCCCCATGCCTTCGGGCCACTTCATCAAAAGACAGGATCGACGCCGGTTCGAACCGGATCGCGGACGATCAGGAGACAAGGACCATGCTGAGTCCGCACGAATTCTCGATGCTGCTGCGCATTGCCCGCGCACCGGACAGCGTCGACCCGTCCAACCCGGCGTTCGCCGTGCTCGTCGAAAAGCGGCTGGTCGACGATACGCAGGTGCGTGTGAATGCGGTGGCGGCGCGTCCGGCGCTCACGCCGATCGGCCAGATGCTGCTTGCGCGCTTCGACGAAGCGGCTTGAGAGAGGGGAAGCGTCATGCAGATGGCGTCACGCCTTCGCCGCAGCGAAGGACGTGACGCAACGCAAGCGCAGCGAACCGCTTACTGCGCGACCGGCACCGTCACGTCGCTGCCGAACCAGTGCATCGAGATCTTCTTCAACGAGCCGTCCTTGCGCAGCGACTCCAGCGCATCGTTGATCGCCTTCTCGAACTTCGGATTGCCCTTGCGGAACGGGATCGCCATCTCCTGCTTGCCGCCGTTCAGCACCGCGCCCGAGCGCAGCGGCAGGTTCGACGTCTTGATCATGTACGGCAGCATCAGGCGGTCGTCGAGCGTCGCCTCGATCCGGCCCGCGGCGAGGTCACGCAGCTTTTCCGGCGCGCCGGGATACGTCTGCACCTCGATGCCCGGCACGCTGCGCGCCATCTGGTCGTAGTTGGTGCCGAGCGTCACGCCGAGCTTCTTGCCCTTGAAATCCTCGAGCGACTTGAAGTTGCGCGTGTCGTCCTTGCGCTGAATCAGCTGCGCGGCCGAATACGTGTACGGCTCGCTGAAGTCGAGCGCTTCCTTGCGCTGCGGCGTGATCGTGACCTGATTGACGATCACGTCGAACTTGCCGGCCTGCAGCCCCGCGATGATCCCACTCCATTCGGTCGGGACGAATTGCGTCTTCACGCCGAGCTTGCCGGCGACGGCATTGGCGACATCGACGTCGAAGCCCTCGAGCTGTCCCGACGTGCCGCGCGAGTTGAACGGCGGATACGTGCCTTCGAGGCCGACGCGCAGCACGCCGGCTTTCTTTACCGAGTCGAGCAGGTCTTCCGCATGTGCGGCAACGGCCGTGAAACCGAGGGCCGACGCGAGCAGCAGGCCCGACAGCAGGAACTTCGAACGTTTCATCGCAGATCTCCAGTGTTCAGTGTGGTAATCGAGCGCCGGGCATCGGTCGTGCCCGGACTGGGCCGGAATACGGGCACGTAGACACTACTCGCAACCGGCCCGCACCGGAAGTCGAATTGGCCCTGATTGCAATCGATTTCCTCTGGACGTGGGCGAACCGTACCGCGTCGAACAAGCGTTCGAACGGTTCGCCCGGGCCGCTCGGAGGACGCTTGAAAAACTCTTTTAAATCAGTTCTATTTTTGGAGACTCGCAGTAATTTGTCTGTAAAATCGCGCGAGCGAAATCGCATAACGCGCCATCCGAGGGCGCGTCAAAAGAAAAAAAGGCCGTTGCCATGAACATGCAGAACAC
>NZ_JBSAXA010000031.1:0-52386 GCF_053427615.1 Burkholderia sp. AW33-5
GTCAGTTCAGATGCGTGCGGGGCTTTTTTTATGTTCGCAACGGGGACCGCGCGACGGCGATGCGAGCCGGCGCGCGGCATCGTCACCGCTGGCCGAACCAGCGATCGAAGCGCCGCGTGTAGTTCAGGTCGACGCCCTGGAACGTGCCGCCATACGCGGACACCGACCAGAAGCGCGTCAGGTTGATCGTCGCCTTGAACGCGTTGCTCGCCGATTGCAGCCCTTGCTCGTAACCGAGCACGAAACGCTCGTTGATCGCCTTCGAGATCTGCACGACCTGTGCGTCGGTGAGGCCGACGTCGCTGCGGCCGATCGAGAATTCGTCGAGACCGATGCTCTGCGCGACGCGCCTGCCGGTCGCGCTGCCAAGCAGCCCGAGCGCGGCGGTCATCGCGTTCTGCTGGCCGACGTTGTTGCCCTGGTCGGTGCCGTGCCCGAACAGCAGCCACGACAGCTTTTCGTTGTCGGTGACGTTCGGCTCGGACACGAGCTTGACCGTCGGCGACTGAATCGTGCCGACGACCTGCACGCCGGCCTCGACCTCCTGGTTGCGCCGCATCGCGAGGATGTTCACGCCCGGATTCGACACGGGGCCGTTGAACGTGAAGAAGCCGTTCTCGACCGCGAGCTTGCGGCCGAACGACGTATACGTCGACCCTTCCGTCACGCGCACGTTGCCGACCGCGCGCAGCGGCACGCCCGGCGCGCTCATCACGGTGATCGTGCCGCGCAGCCCGAGATCCGCGCCGTGCCCCTTGAAGCGGAAGTTGTTGCCGAGGCCGATGTCGATGTTCGCGCGCGGCGCGAGCGACGGCGCCGGCTTGTCCTCGACCTTCTGCGGCTTCGCGACCGCCGTGCCGGTCGGCGTCTCGCCGCGCACGGTTCCGTCCGGCCGCACCACGACGACATCGTCGGACAAGTGCGGCGCCGCGTCCTCCGGCAGGTCGAACAACGCACGGTCGACGACGAACTTGCCGTCGATCGACAGCGCGCCGCGCGGCCCGTCGTTCGCGACGGTCGCCTTGCCCGACAGCGACAGCTTGCGGTCCGGCGCCGCGAACAGCTCGAGCTTGTCCGCGACGATGCTCGCGGTCAGGTCAGGCGCCTCGCCGTCGAGACGCACGCGGCCGATCGCGCGCAGCGTGCCGTCGCCGCCGTGGAACTCGACCTGCTGGAATTCGACGAGGTTCTCCGCGAGCTTCACGCGCACGATGCCGTCCTTCAGCTGCACGCCCTGGTCGACGAGCGTCGCGGACAGATCGTCGCCCGTCAGCATGCCCGACACGTTCGGCTTCACCGGCGTGCCCGCGATCGTCAGCTTCAGCGCCGCGCGCCCGCCGAGCAGGTAGCTCGGCCCGAACAGGTTGCCGGTCGACTTCAGCGACGGGATGTCGGCGTCGATGCGGCCCGCCAGCGGGCCGTCGTCGACGACGCCGAACACGCCGTCGCGCAGCGCGAACGGCACGGTGACGTTCGCGTCGAGCGTGCCGACCCGGTTCGCCTTCGCGAGCGCCACCACGTTGAGCCGGTTGCCCGGTGCAAAGCTCGCGCGCGCCGACAGGTCGGTCAGCCCGAGCGACGCGATGCCGCGCCCGGTCTCGATCGTCACGTCGCCGCCGCGCCGCTTCACCTGCACGTAGCCCGTCGCGTTCGCGCCGAGCGAGAAATCCCAGTCGGCATCGAGCACGACGTCGGTGCGCACCGGCGGCCGCTGGCCCGTCAGCTCCTGGCGGATCTCGAGGAAGCGCGCGACCGACGCGCCGCGCACGGCGCCGGCCGAGCGCATCTGCCCGTGATCGAACACGAACGACTTCAGGTCGATCGCCGCGCCTTCGAGCGTGAGTCGCGTCGCGCCGAGCGTCACGCGGCCGGCGCCGGCCGACACGGCAAGCGGCGCCTGCAGCGCCACCGACGGCGTGCCGCGGTTCGCGAGGCGCGTGACGGTGCCGCCCCAGCGCATCCCGTCGCGATTCTCGACCACGCCGCCGTTCGCCGCGAGCGTCAGGTCGATCACGCGGCCGCCGGCGGTCCCGATCGCCGACGCGTCGAGCGTGTGCTTCGCGCGCGTGCCGTCGAGGTTCGCGCGCAGCGATTTCAATTGCAGCGAGCCGAGCGCGATGTCGGTCGCGTCGGCCGTGAACACGAGCGCGCCGTGCGCGCCGTCGCGGATGTCGGCGCGCCCCTGCGCGGCACCGATCCGGTTCGAGCCGACCACGACGTGCTGGGCCTTGTAGGTGCCCGTCACGTTCGGGTGCGCGAAGCTGCCGGTCAGCTCGCCCTGCGCCTGCACGAGCCCCTGCACGCCGAAGCCGAGCCGGTCGAGCTCCGGCGCGTCGACGACGAAGCGCAGCCGGTCGCCCGGCGCGCCGAAACTGCCGCGCAGGTCGACGTGGTTGCCCGCGATCGACAGGGTCGCGTTGCTCGGCAGGATCCGCGCGCCGACGAGCTGCACGACGCCCGCGCCGGTCAGCGGCACGCCGTCGTAGAGGCTGTCGCCGAGCTTGAAGGTCGCCTTCGTCGACACCTGCGGCGCGAACGCGCCGGAGGCCGTCAGCGTGCCCGATACGCGCGTCTCGCCGCGCCTGGCCGGCGCCTTCGCGGTTGCCTTCGCCGCTTTGGCGGCCGGTTTGCCGCCGCCCGCGGCCGGCGCGCGCATCGCGGCGAGCAGCAGCGGATCGAACGCGGTCAGCGTCGCCTTCGCGTCGTAGCTCGAATGCGCGTCGTGACGGAACACGCCGGTCAGGTCGATACGTCCCTTGCCCGCCGTCACGCGCGCATCGGTCAGCACCGTCTGCTGCTGCGTCAGCGCGACCTTCGCGCGCGCGCCGAGCGCGAGCTTCGGATCGTTCAGGTTGAAGTCGACGGTCGTCACGTCGCCTGCGAGCGTCACGCCGAGCGGGCCGCCGAGGCGCATCGGCCGCAACTCGGCGACGAATGCATTGAGGTCGAGGTTCGCGACCTTCAGGTCGAAGCGGCCCTTGCCGCCGGTCAGCGCGCCGTTGCCGGTCACGCTGCCGTCGCGGATCAGTTTCAGCGCGAGGCCGTCGATCCGCTGCGCGTGTGCGTCGAGATTGACGGTCGCATGTGCGTCGACGACGGGCAGCAGGTGCTCGCCCAGCGTGCCGGGCTTCGCGTTGACGATCGACACCGGGCCGGTCACCGCGAAACCCTTCGCCGCTGTGGCGCCCGCCGGCGCGGTCACGGGCGCCAGCTCCGCGCGCACCGCGAGATCGGCGGCCGGCGCGCCCGGCGCGAGCGCCTGCGGGTTCACGTGATCGAACACGAGCGACGCGCGCGTGAGCGGCACCGCGCCGAACGGCGCGGCCTCGACGTGCGCGCGCCCGTTCAGCTTCATCCCGCTCGCGGCGACGTCGGCGACGAGCGCTTCGAGCGAACCCGATACGTTCGCGCTCGCGTTGACCGGTTCGTTCGAGAGCTTGCCCACGTAAGTCGCGTTGCCCGTCAGCGCGAACGGCTTCACGCCGTCGAGCTTCACGCGTGCGGTCAGCGCGCCGTACGGCGTGTCGACGCCGTCGAGCGCAAGTTCATGGTGGCGGCCGTCGCTGCGGCCGTTCAGCGCGAGATGGTCGAGCTGCGTCGTCGACCCGCCTTCGTGAATCGCCAGGTGATCGACGCGCAGATCGTCGATCCGCAACTGCAGCGGCAGGCTCAAGTCCTGCGGCGTCGTGCTCGGCGTCGATGGCCCCGGCGCGATCCGCACGTCGATCGTGCCCGCGCGAAGGTAGTCGACGGACAGCCGCCACGGCGCGCGGGTCAGCGCCCAGCGGCCGTCGAGCCGGTCGATCCGCACTTCGGTGCCGGCGCCGCCGGGGCTCGTCCACGCGAAGCCGCGCAACCGCACGCCCGTCGCGAGGGCGCCGCCTTCCAGCGTGCCCGCCAGCCGACCGCCCAGCACGCGCACGGCCGTCTGCCACGCGAGCCGCGTGCCGCGCTCGGTCGTCGCCGCGGCCAGCACGAGCCCGGCCGCCAGCACGGCGAGCAGCACGACCGTCACGAGCGTCCACGCGACGAGCCGGCCCGCACGCACGCGGCGCCGCGCGCGCGGCGGCGCGTCGGGCGCGCGCTCGGGCGAGTCCGGATCGTGAGGCGGCGGCGTGTCGTTCGGATCCTTCGTCATGCGGTTCGTCGTGGCTCGTGCAACAAGGTCAGAAAGCGATGCCGAGCGTCAGGTACGGGCGCACGCTGTGGTTGCGCAGTCCGTACGCGACGTCGACGTTGATCGGGCCGACGGGGCTGCGCCAGCGCGCGCCGATGCCGACGCCCGGGTAGAACACCTTCTCGCCCCACGCATCGGTCGCGGTGCCGATGTCGAAGAAGGTCGCGGCGCCCCAGTCGCGGTTGAACCAGTGCTGGTATTCGGCGGTGCCCGTCATCAGGTACTTGGTCGGCAGCACGGAGCCGTCGACGCTGTTGCCGATGCTCTGGTAGCCGTAGCCGCGCACCGAATTCGAGCCGCCCGCGCGAAACAGCAGCGACGCCGGCACACCGGCCGAGCTGCCGCTCGTGAACACGCCGCCGAGCTCCGCGCGGAACACGAACAGGTCGCGCTTGCCGATCGGCACGTACTGCTGGCCGCGCGCGTAGCCGCGGATGAAGGTCTGGTCCGTCAACACGCCCTTGATCGCGAAGCCGGCCTCCGCGTGGATCAGGTTGCCCGAGCGCGGGAACAGCGGATCGTCGACGTTGCGGCGCGTCCATGCCCACTGCGGCACCAGCGCACGGCTGGTGGTCGGGCCGGCGCCGTTCTGGTCGAGCCGGTCCTGATAGAACATCAGCGAATACGCGTAGTCGATGAACTGACCGGTGCGGGTGCGCTGCGCGCCGATCCGCGCGCTGTAGATCCGCGTGTCGGACACGTTGGTGTTCGTGTACGACGCGAGCACGCTGTTGGTCCAGCCTTTTTCGCCGGGCGGCATCGACAGCTGGACCTGGCCGTACTGCTGGATCTGGTCGAGCCGGCCCGACACGGTGAGCGGCCAAGCTGCGCCGAACGTGTCGAGATACGTGTAGGAGCCCTGCACATGCGGGCCCGTATCGGTCGCGTAGCCGACGCCGCCGCGAATGTTGTTGTACGGAAACTCGCTGACCTTCACGTGCACGGGCGTGCGCTCGGGCTTCGCCGTATCGTCGCCGACGTCGATCGCGACGCTCGCGTAGTACGGCGTGTTCTGCAGCTGCCGCTGCAGCTCGGTGATCCGCTGCACGTCGTAGATCTCGCCTTCCGACAGCGGATTGACGTTCGTGACGATTTTTTCCGGATAGCGGCGCACGCCGTCGACGTCGACCTTGCCGATCGTAAACGTCGGGCCGCTGTCGAACGTGACGGCCAGCGTCGCGCGCTGCATGCGCGGATCGACGCGCGCTTCCGACGACGCGATCTTCGCGCCGAGATAGCGGCGCGACTGCAGTTGCTTGAGCGCCGCGCCCTTCGCGCCGTCCCAGTCGGACTGCGTGAACGGGTCGCCCGGCTTCAGCGAGAACGCGAAACGGGTCGCGGCCTCCTGCTTCGGATCCTCGGTCTCGACCGGGCCCTTGAACGCCAGGTCGACCGTCGACACGACGGTCTGCGGCCCCGGATCGACCGCGACGCGCACGTCGCGCTTGCCGTCGCGCGTGCGCACGTCCGTGCGCACGACCGGCGAGAAATAGCCGGCCGTCGCGGTCAGGTCGCGCACCTGCTGCGGCGTGGCGGTCACGAGGAAGTCGAACTGGTCGTCGCTGATGTCGTCGCGCTTGGCGAAGCGCGCGATGTCGAGATGGGCCTCGAGGAGCTTGCGGATCGCGCGCGGCGAGTCGATCTCGACGTCGTACTTCGCATACGCCGGCAGCACGAAGCACGCGGCGAGACAGCCCGCGAGGGCCGCCCGGGCCGCCGCACCGGCGCCGCGCCGCGCGCGACGACCGCGGTGACGCGCCGCGCGCGGGCTCGCCTCATGCGCCGTATGTGCCTGCTGGTTCACCTGACCCGCCAAATATGACCTCGTCCTCGGTTGGTGATTTTGCGGAAAACCCCGTATTTGACCACAGGGCGGCGGCGCTGCCCGCACGGGCGCCGCTTTGACGCCTGGACGCAACGCGACGCGCGCGGGGCCGGCCGGACGCGCCGCGGGTGTCGCGCCAGCGGATTCGACGCGCGATTGCCGCCGGCTGTTCCCCGCTATGCGGTAAAATCCCGCCATCGCGAACCCGGCGCATCGTGCGCCGCCCGAAACGGAAAGCCAAGCCATGCCGTATCAGTCCGACGTCACGCAATTCCTGAATCAGCTCAAGCAACAGAAGCCGACGCTCGAAGAAGAGCAGCGCAAGGGCCGCTCGCTGCTGTGGGACAAGCAGCCGATCGACCTCGACGAGCGCGCCGAGCAGCAGGAATCGCGCGTGAAGCAAACGTCCTACGTCTACTACCAGAACTTCTGACGACGTGAGCGCCGCCGACGAGGCCAGCGCCGCCCGGCAGGACGACGCGATCGCCGCGCCCGCGGGCGCCGATTCGACGCCCGACACGGTCGACGGTGTCGCGGCGTTCGCACGCCTGTACGGCGAGCCGCTCTTCAAGCTGCCGCAGGATCTCTACATCCCGCCCGATGCGCTCGAGGTGTTCCTCGAGACGTTCGAAGGCCCGCTCGACTTGCTGCTGTACCTGATCCGCAAGCAGAACTTCAACGTGCTCGACATCCCGATGGCGCAGGTCACCGCGCAATATCTGGGCTACGTCGACCAGATCCGCACGTCGAACCTCGAGCTGGCGGCCGAATACCTGCTGATGGCCGCGATGCTGATCGAGATCAAGTCGCGGATGCTGCTGCCGGTCAAGAAGGCCGATACCGGCGAGGAAGCCGAGGATCCGCGCGCGGAACTCGTGCGCCGCCTGCTCGAATACGAGCAGATGAAGCTCGCCGCGCAACGCCTCGACCAGTTGCCGCAGCTCGGCCGCGACTTCCTGCGCGCCGAGGTCTACATCGAGCAGAGCATCACGCCGCGCTTCCCGGACGTCGATTCGGACGACCTGCGCGCCGCGTGGGCCGACGTGCTCAAGCGCGCGAAGCTCGTCCAGCACCACAAGATCTCCCGCGAGGAGCTGTCGGTGCGCGAACACATGAGCCTGATCCTGCGACGGCTGCAGAACGCACGCTTCATGGAGTTCGCCGATCTGTTCGACACGTCGCGCGGCGTGCCCGTCGTCGTCGTGAACTTCATCGCGATGCTCGAACTCGCGCGCGAATCGCTCGTCGAGATCACGCAGGCCGAACCGTTCGCGCCGATCTACGTGCGCCTCGCGTACCTGCCCGCGTAACGCGCGCCGCCGCGCCCGCATCACCCCCGCACGCCGGAACACACCGCATCCCGCCGCCGGGCCCGCCCGCGCGGCTCGCTCGCGGTGCGCCCGGCTAAAAAGTGAACGATCGTACTTTTTTCGATGCGTCCGGCGGCCAAATCCTCTACAATCCGCCGACGCCCGATGCGCCGCCCGCGCGCCGGCGTTCTCCGCTTCGACCCCGACGCCGCTGTTGCGGCGCCAACGCGCGCCTGCGCGAGGAACCCGCTACCCGATCATGAAAGTCATCAGCTCGATCCAGGAACTGCGCGACCAGTTGCGCGGCCAGAACCGCACGGCGTTCGTGCCGACGATGGGCAACCTGCACGAAGGTCACCTGTCGTTGATGCGCCTCGCGCGCCAGCACGGCGACCCGGTCGTGGCGAGCATCTTCGTCAACCGGCTGCAGTTCGGCCCGAACGAGGATTTCGACAAATATCCGCGCACGCTCCAGGACGACATCGAGAAGCTGCAGAAGGAAAACGTCTACGTGCTGTTCGCGCCGACCGAGCGCGACATGTATCCGGAGCCGCAGGAGTACCGCGTGCTGCCGCCCGACGACCTCGGCGGGATCCTCGAGGGCGAGTTCCGCCCGGGCTTCTTCACCGGCGTGTGCACGGTCGTCGCGAAGCTGATGTCCTGCGTGCAGCCGCGCGTCGCGGTGTTCGGCAAGAAGGATTACCAGCAGTTGATGATCGTGCGCCGGATGTGCCAGCAGCTCGCGCTGCCGGTCGAGATCATCGCGGCCGAGACGGTGCGCGACGAGGACGGCCTCGCGCTGTCGTCGCGCAATCGCTATCTGACGACCGACGAGCGCAAGGAGGCGCCGGAACTCGCGAAGACGCTGCAGCGCGTACGCGACAGCGTGCTCGGCGGCGAACGCGACCTCGGCAAGCTCGAGCAGACCGCGCGCACGCACCTGGCCGAGCGCGGCTGGGCGCCCGACTACATCTCGATCCGCCGCCGCGCGAACCTGATCGCGCCGAGCGCCGCCGAACTCGAAGCCGGCGAGCCGCTCGTCGTGCTCGCGGCCGCGAAACTCGGCGCGACGCGCCTGATCGACAACCTGGAAATCTGACGGGCCGCCCGCCCTCGCCTCTCACGCATCACGGAGATACCATGCAGCGCCATATGCTCAAATCGAAGATCCACCGCGCGGTCGTCACGCACTGCGAGCTGCATTACGAAGGCTCGTGCGCGATCGACGAAGACCTGCTCGAAGCGGCGGGCCTCATCGAAAACGAACGGATCGACATCTGGAACGTCAACAACGGCGAGCGCTTCTCGACGTACGCGATCAAGGGCGAGCGCGGCAGCGGGATGATTTCGCTGAACGGCTCGGCGGCGCGCCGCGCGCAACTCGGCGACCTCGTGATCATCGCAGCGTTCGCGATGGTCGATGAAGCCGAGCTGCAGGCCGGCTGGAAGCCGAAGCTCGTGTTCATCGACGAAGGCAACAAGATCAAGGGCCACCGCGATCACGTGCCGACGCAGAACTGGACCTGATTCACGCGGCGGCCGGCGCGCCATGACGGCCGGCACCGCGCAGCCGCCGATGCGGGAAGGGCCTGATCCGTCACGATGCCGGATCAGGCCCTTCTTCATTCACACTGCTGGATTGGCCTCGCCGATGTCCGGCCCTCGGCGATCAAGACGCCTTGGCGACCTTCTCCGCTTTCGGCGCGCGACGCTCGGCCCATTCGACGATCGGCCGCCACTGTTCGAGATCCTTCTCGACGCGGCTTTTCGCGACGTCCCACAGCGTCAGGCCGTGCGCGGCGATCTGCACGTAGTTCTGCGTGTCGCGCACGTAGCCGAGCACCGGCAGCCCGAGCCCTTCGACGAAACGGTGCAGCTGATCGGACGAGCGCGTGCGCGCGTCGACCCGCATCCCGACGATCCCGACCTCCACGCTGCCCTTGCGCACCGCCTTCTCGGCGGCGAGGCGCTCCAGAAACTGCTGGGTCGCGAGAATATCGAACATCGACGGCTGCAGCGGCACGATCACCTTGTCGGCGAGCTGCAGCGCGACGTTGAGCCGGTTGCCGTGCAGGCCGGCCGGCGTGTCGATCACCGCGTATTCGAGGCCGCGCGGCGGCTTCGACGGCGCGTCCGGATCGAGATCCCACGCCTCGATCGTCGGCAGGCCGGCCGGCCGCAGGTCGAGCCACGCATGCGCGGACTGCTGCCGGTCCAGATCGGCGAGCGCGACCCATGCGCCCTGCGCCGCGAAATAGCCGGCAAGATTGGTGGACAGCGTGCTTTTCCCCACGCCGCCCTTCGGATTCGCCACCACGATGACCGTCATGAATTCCCCCGAAAAAGCCACGCGGCGCCTGCCGCCCTGGCAAGCGCCGCTCGATTGCGGATACAGGGAGCGATGATATCGGCAAACGGGGTGTCACCGGAACGGGTTGCGCCGATGCCCGCCCTCTTTTATGCGGTTCGCGTCGCGGCGCGCGGTGCGCCGAGCGCGAACGCGCCGCCGCCCAGCAGCGCCTGCACGGCCAGCGTGACGGCCCAGAACGCCGGATATTCCCAGCCGCCGTTCGGCGACGCGAAGCTCCAGCCGTTGGGCAGATGCGCGGACACCGCGCCGAGCATGAACGGCAGCAGCACCAGCGCGGCGATCCGCACGCGGAAGCCCGCGAGCAGCGCAAGGCCGCCGGCCAGCTCGACGAACGTCGTCACGTACGCGAGCCAGCCCGGCAGGCCGATCGACGCGAAGAACTGCGCGGTGCCGGGCAGCGTGAAGACGAACACCTTCTGCGCGACGTGCGCGAGGTACAGTACGCCGAGTGCGACGCGCAGCAGCGTCGCGCCGAGATCGTTGAGGCGTTGGGGGTTCATGGCGAATTCCTTCATGAGTGGATGAGAATGGATCGCACTCTATTCGAATCGATTCGACCAATAAACACGCGATACGGCTTTAACTGATTCCCAAAAAGAACGAATCGGGTGGTAAAAAAGGGCATGACCGATCATGCCCCGCTGCCCGTACCCGGCTACGGACCTCAGCCGCCGCTTTTGCCTTGCGTGGCGTCACCCGAACCGGCCGGCCCGCCGCCCGGTGCGTACGAGTCACATGCGTGCGCCGCCGCCGACGCGCCCAGCAGCGCCGCGAGCAGCACGCCCAACCACCATCGAGCCTTCATCGTCGCGCTCCTTCGGGCGGACCTCCGCCCATCTGAGTTGTACGCGATCCGCCGCAAAATGCCAGGCCGGGCACGCCCTGCGTCAACGGAACTCGGCGTACAGCGCGCGCAAATCGAGATGCTCGGCGAACGAATCGGCCAGCCGCTCCAGCGACGCCTCGCGCAGCGCCGGGTAGTCGATGCGCTCCGCGCCGTCGAGCCCCGCCCACGCGAGCAGTGCCGCGCACGCGTCGGGCGCGTCGAACAGCCCGTGCACGTAGGTCGCGAGGATCTGCCCGTCGGCCGACCGTGCGCCGTCCGCGCGCACGCCGCCCGCTGCGTCGCCCGCCGCCAGTTCCAGCGCGGGCGTCGCGAGCGCGGGCCCGCGCGTATCGCCCATGTGGATCTCGTAGCCGTGCACGGCGGCCGCGCCGGGCAGCGCGAGATGCCCGGTCACGTTCTTCAGCGTCTTGTCCGGCTGCAGCGTCGTGTCGAAATCGAGCAGCCCGAGCCCCGGCACGCTGCCGGGCGCGCCTTCGAGGCCGAGCGGATCGTCCAGCGTGCGGCCAAGCATCTGCATCCCGCCGCAGATGCCGATCACCTTGCCGCCATAGCGCAGGTGCCGGCGGATTACCGCGTCCCAGCCCGTGTCGCGCAACCACGCGAGATCGCGCTGCACGCTCTTCGAGCCGGGCAGGATCAGCAGGTCGGCATCCGGCATCGGCCCGCTCTTCCAGTACGTGAACTCGACCTGCGGATGCGCGCGCAGCGGGTCGAAATCGGTATGGTTGCTGATTCGCGGCAGCGCGGGCACCACCACGCGCAACACGCCGGCGTCGCCGCGCAAGGCGGCGCTGCGCCCCTGCGACGGCAGCATGTCCTCGGCATCGAGCGTCAATCCGTGCAGGTACGGCAGCACGCCGAACACCGGCTTGCCCGTCTGCGCGCGCAGCCAGTCGAGGCCCGGTTCGAGCAGCTTGATGTCGCCGCGAAAGCGGTTGATCACGAAGCCGCGCACGCGCGCGCGCTCGCTGTCCGACAGGCACGCGAGCGTGCCGACCAGATGCGCGAACACGCCGCCGCGGTCGATATCGGCCACCAGCACGACCGGGCAGTCCACGCGTTCCGCGAAGCCCATGTTCGCAATGTCGCCTTCGCGCAGGTTGATTTCGGCGGGGCTGCCCGCGCCTTCGACGAGCACCGTGTCGTAGCCGGCACGCAGCCGCGCGTACGATTCGAGCACTGCGTCGAACGCGACCGGCTTGTAGTCGTGGTACGCACGCGCATCGAGGTTCATGCGCGCCTTGCCGTGGATGATCACCTGCGCGCCGCGATCGCTCGTCGGCTTCAGCAGCACCGGGTTGAAATCGGTATGCGGCGCGACACCCGCGGCGAGCGCCTGCAACGCCTGCGCGCGGCCGATCTCGCCGCCATCGGCCGTCACCGCGCTGTTCAGCGCCATGTTCTGCGGCTTGAACGGCGCGACGCGCGCGCCCGCGCGACGCGCGAGGCGGCACAGGCCCGCGACGAGCGTGCTCTTGCCGGCGTCGGACGTCGTGCCCTGGATCATCAACGTGCCGCGCGGCTGCGGTTCGGGTGCATTCATCGTATGCAAGGTCGTGGCGAAGCAAAGGCCGCATTATCGCCCGCGCCGCCACGCGCGCGCCGTTACAATCACGCGATGATTCCGCACGACCTCACTTTCGTCCTCGGCGGCGCGCGCTCGGGCAAGAGCGCGCACGCCGAGCGGCTCGCCGCCGACAGCGGCCGCCCCGTCACCTATATCGCAACCGCGGCCGCGACGGCCGCCGATGCCGAATTCGAACGGCGCATCGCGCATCACCGCGCGCGCCGGCCGGCCGACTGGGGCTTCGCCGACGCGCCCGTCGACCTCGCCGGCACGCTCGCGCGGCTCGACGATCCGCGCGCGTGCCTGCTCGTCGACTGCCTCACGCTCTGGCTCACGAACCTGCTGTGCCCGCTCGACGGCGAACCGCTCGACGACGCGCAGTATGCGGCGCAGGTCGAGCGGCTCGAGCACGCGTTGCGCGGTGCGCGCGCGAAGGTGATCGTCGTCAGCAACGAAATCGGGCTCGGCGTCGTGCCGCTCGGATCGGTCACGCGCCGCTACGTCGACGAACTCGGGCGCCTGAACCAGCGCATCGCCGCGCTCGCGACGCGCGTGACGCTGCTGGTCGCCGGGTTGCCGCTCGAACTCAAGGCGGGAGCGCCGTCATGCTGATGCTGTCGCTGCCGGTCGTCGCGATGCTCGCGGTCGCGGCCGCGATCGTCGATCGCATCGTCGGCGAACCGGCCGGCTGGCATCCGCTCGTCGCGTTCGGCCGGCTCGCCGCGCGCATCGAAGGCGCGCTGAACACGGGGCGGCGCGGCCGCATGGTCGGCGTCGCCGCCTGGCTCGCGGCGGTGGTGCCGCCGGTTGCCGTCGCCGCGTGGCTCGCGGCCGTGCTGCCCTGGCCGCTCGCGGCCGCGCTGCACGTCGCGCTGCTGTGGTTCGCGCTCGGCGCGAAAAGCCTCGCCGACCACGTCGCCCCGATCGCCGCCGCGCTGCTGCGGCACGACCTCGACGCCGCGCGCGCGCTGACCGCGCGCATCGTATCGCGCGACACCAGCGAAGCCGACGAAGGCGCGCTGTCGCGCGCGGCCGTCGAATCGGCGCTCGAGAACGGCAACGACGCGATCTTCGGCGCGCTCTTCTGGTTCGTCGTCGCGGGCGGCCCCGGCGCGCTGCTGTTCCGGCTCGCGAACACGCTCGACGCGATGTGGGGCTACCGCACGCCGCGCTTCCTGACGTTCGGCTGGGCCGCCGCGCGCCTCGACGACGCGCTCAACTGGATTCCCGCGCGCCTCACCGCCGCGAGCTACGCGCTGCTCGGCGACACGGCCGCAGCATGGCGCTGCTGGCGCACGCAGGCGCGCCACTGGGACAGCCCGAACGCGGGCCCCGTGATGGCCGCGGGCGCCGGCAGCCTGAACGTGCGGCTCGGCGGCCCGGCCGTCTATCACGGCGAAATCGAAGACCGTCCCGCGCTCGGCACCGGCGCGCCGGCGACGGCCGTGCACGTCGTCGCCGCGCTGTCGCTCGTCACGCGCACGCTCGCGCTGTGGCTCGCGCTGCTCGTCGCGAGCGGCGCACTCATCCTCGCTACCCATCATGTCTGACGCACGCATCCCGCACGGCGGCAACCTGCACGAAGCCGCGCGCCGCCACGGCATTCCGTACGACGCGTGGCTCGACCTGTCGACCGGCATCAATCCGGTCGGCTATCCGGTGCCGCCGGTCCCGGCCGACGCATGGCGCCGGCTGCCCGACGACGGCGATACGCTCGCCGCATGCGCGTCCGGCTACTACCACGCACCCGATGCCGCGCACGTGCTGCCGGTCGCCGGCAGCCAGGCCGCGATCCGCGCGTTGCCCGCACTGCTGCCGACCGGCGACGCCGGTGTCGCCGCGCTCGCGTATGGCGAATACGCCCCTGCGTTCGCGCGCCACGGCCATCGCGTCGTCGCGCTCGACATCGGCGCGGAGGTGTTGCCCGCGTCGCTGCGTCACGTCATCGTCGGGAATCCGAATAATCCGACTGCTGAATTCGTTCCGGCCGAACGGCTGCTCGGCTGGCATGCGCAGCTGTCGGCACGCGGCGGCACGCTCATCGTCGACGAGGCATTCGCGGATACGGGCGCCACGCCGTCGCTCGCGCAGTTCACCGATCGTCCGGGCCTCGTCGTGCTGCGCTCGGTCGGCAAGTTCTTCGGACTCGCCGGCATTCGAGCCGGCTTCGTGCTCGCCCGTCCCGAGCTGGTCGCCGCGCTGCGCGACATGCTCGGCGCGTGGACCGTCAGCGGCCCCGCGCGTCACGCGGTCGCCGCCGCATTCGCCGACCACGCATGGCAGGCCGCCGCGCGCATGCGGCTCGCGGCCGACGGCGAGCGCCTCGCCGCGCTGCTGCGCATGCACGGCTTCGCGGTGCACGCGACGCCGCTGTTCAGCTGGACCGACGACCCGCGCGCCGCCGCACTGCACGCGGCGCTCGCCGCACACGGGATCTGGACGCGGTACTTTGCACGACCGTCGAGCGTGCGCGTCGGCCTGCCGGGCAACGAAGCCGAATGGCGGCGCTTCGCAGACGCACTCTCGCAGTGTGTCCCGACACTGCCACAGGCAGCCGCATGACCGCTTGCCTGCTCCGCCGGCTGCCGGTCCTCGCGTCGCTAATCGCGCTCGCGCACGCGTCCTTCGCTCACGCCGACGTGACGACCCGCGACGATGCCGGCAATACCGTCACGCTGCCCGCACCGGCGCAACGCGTGATCAGCCTCGCGCCGCATGCGACCGAGCTGGTCTACGCGGCCGGCGGCGGTGCGAAACTGGTCGGCACGGTCACGTACAGCGACTACCCGCCCGCCGCGCAGGCCGTGCCGCGTGTCGGCGACAACAAGGCGCTCGACCTCGAGCGAATCGCCGCGCTGAAGCCCGACCTGATCGTCGTCTGGCGACACGGCAACGCCGAGCGGCAAACCGATGCGCTGCGTGCGCTGCACATTCCGCTGTTCTTCAGTGAACCGAAACATCTCGACGACGTGGCCACGTCGCTGCGCCGGCTCGGCACGCTGCTCGGCACCGAGCCGGTCGCCGACGCGGCAGCGGTATCGTTCTCGCGCGACATCGCGGCGCTGCGCGCGCGTTACGCGGCACGCCCGCCGGTCACGATGTTCTTCCAGGTATGGGACCGCCCGCTGACGACGCTCAACGGCGCGCATCTGTTCAACGAAGTCATCTCGCTGTGCGGCGGCCGCAACGTGTTCGCGGCGCTGAAGCCGCTCGCGCCGACCGTCACCGACGAGGCCGTGCTCGCGGCAAATCCGGAAGCGATCGTGACGACGAGTGCCGGCGCGACACGTTCGGACGCACCGCTGCCGAGCCTCGCGCGCTGGCGTGCGTGGCCCGCGCTGACGGCCGTGGCGCACAACAACCTGTTCGCGATCGACGGCGATCTGCTGACCCGGCCATCGCCGCGGATCGCGCAAGGCGCGGCCGCGCTGTGCGAGGATCTCGACGCCGCGCGGGCGCGGCGGCCAGTGCGCTGATTTCGGGCTTCGATGCCCTTCCGCGCGTCAGGCGAGCAAGCGGTCGGCTAAGCGTCCCAGTGGACGACGTCCCATGTGCGGGCGGCATCCTCCATCCGCAACCAGACGACGCCGCCCGTCGGCACCGGTCGCGACAGCAGCGTATCGAGCGGCACGCGCAACGCATGCGACGCGAATGCGCGAATCACGCCTGCGTGCGTGAGCGCCCATTGCGGCGCGTCGGCCCGCGCAACCGCGTCCGCGATCCGTGCGACGCGAGCGGCGAACCGTGCGACGCTTTCGCCGCCATGCGCGCACGCATGCATCAGGTCGGCCGCCCACGCATCGAGCGCCGCGCGGTCGATATCGTCCCAGCGACGCAGCTCCCACGCGCCGAAGTCCATTTCCTGCCAGCCCGCATCACGCCGCAGCGGCACGTCGAACGCCTGCGCAAGCCGCTCGGCGACCGACGCGCAACGCGTCAGCGGGCTCGTCCAGACCTGCCCTGGCAACGGCGCCCCGAGCGCCGCCAGACGCTCACGCACGGCCCGCGCCCCCGCCTCGGCCGATGCGGCGAGCGGCACGTCGCTGCGTCCGTAGCAAACGCCCGGTTCGACATCGACGGCCGGATGGCGAATCAGGACGAGATCCATCCGAGCACCACGAGATAGATCGCCAGTTCGCTCAACTGCTGCGCGAAACCGAGGCAGTCGCCCGTATACCCGCCGATCCGCTTCACGAAATAGCGGGCCGCCCATGCGCGCACGAGCGCGAGCGCGACGAGCGCCGCGAGGCCCGCGCGCCAGTCCGGCCAGAACAGCCACGGCAGCCCGAATGCGGCCGCGATCCAGGCCGCGCGTGCGCCCATGCGTTGCGCGACCGGCTTCGCCTTGCCTTCCGGCCGGACATAGTCGAGCGACATCAGCAAGCTCACGGCCCCCGCGCGGCTCGCCGCATGCGCGGCGATCATCGTCCACGCGGCGCGCAGCGGCGGCATGGCCGCAAGCGCCTGCCATTTCAGGCCGAGCGCGATCACGAGCGCGACCGCGCCGAACGTGCCGATTCGCGAATCGTGCATGATGCGCAGCACGTCGTCTCGCGCGTAGCCGCCGCCGAACGCATCGCAGCTGTCGGCCAGGCCATCCTCGTGGAACGCGCCGGTCGCGAGCAGCGTCGCGGCCATCGACAATCCGACCGCGATCGACGCGGGCAACACGCGCAGTGCCGCGAGATAGACGAGCGCGCCCCACGCGCCGACGCACGCGCCGACCAGCGGGAAGTAACGTGCGGCCTGGTCGAGATCGCCAGCGGCGTAGCCGATCGCGCGCGGCACCGGCACGCGCGTGAAATAGCCGAGCGCGACGAAGAAATAGCGCAGTTCGGCGCGTATACCGTTCGCGCGCTCAGGCGTCACGATTGTCGACGCCTGCGGATTCGAAGCTCGCCATCTCGGCGAGGAACGCGACCGCCGCGCGCACCAGCGGCAGCGCAAGCGCGGCGCCCGTGCCTTCGCCGAGGCGCAGGTCGAGCGCGAGCAGCGGCTTCGCGCCGAAATGCTCGAGCATGCGCCGGTGCCCTGCCTCGTGCGACGCATGCGAGAACACGCAGTAGTCGCGCACGCCGGGCGCGATGCGCTCGGCGACCAGCAGCGCGGCCGTGGCGATGAAGCCGTCGACGAGGATCGTCATCCGCTCGCTCGCGGCCGCGAGATACGCGCCCGTCATCATCGCGATCTCGAAACCGCCGAACGTCGCGAGCACGTCGAGCGGCGCGATCGCATGCGAATGCCGGACGAGCGCGCGGCCGAGCACCGCGCGCTTGTGCGCGAGCCCCTGGTCGTCGAGGCCCGTGCCGCGCCCGACGCACGCGTCGATCGGCACGTCGAGCAGCCGGCTCATCAGGCATGCAGCCGACGACGTGTTCGCAATCCCCATTTCGCCGAAGCCGATCACGTTCGTGCCGAGCGAGGCGTGCAGGCGCACGCGCGCCGCACCGGCGGCGAGCGCCGTCTGCGCCTCGTCGGGCGTCATCGCCGGTTCGGCCGCGAAGTTGCGCGTGCCGCGCGCGACCGGCAGCGACACGAGCCGGTCGGACACCGGCAGCGGCGACGCGACGCCCGCATCGACGATCTCGAGCACGCTCTGCGCGACACCCGAGAACGCGTTGATCGCCGCGCCGCCGGCCAGGAAGTTGGCGACCATCTGCGCGGTGACCGCCTGCGGATACGGACTCACGCCCTCGGCCGCGATCCCGTGGTCGCCCGCGAACACGATCGTCACCGGACGCTGTACGTGCGGCGTCTCGGTGCGCTGGATCAGGCCGACCTGCAGCGCGAGCGCCTCGAGCTGGCCGAGACTGCCGGGCGGCTTGGTCTTGTGATCGATCACATGCTGCAGGCGCTTGCGCAGCGTCTCGTCGAGCGGCGCGATCGCGGGCGGGAAGTCGGTCGGATTCGTCATCGGAAGGTTGCCTCGTTGGCGCGGCCGGTGCCGCGCATCGAAAGAAGGAAGTTCATCGTCGCTCGGGCCACGCGGGCAGCAGCGCGTCGCGGCCGTTCTCGCGGATCAGCACGAGCGGATAGCCGAACGCATCGCTCGCACGCGCCGGCGTCAGCACGTCGTGCACGGGGCCCGCCCACGCATGGCCGCGGCCGTCGAGCAACAGCGCATGCGTCGCGTAACGCCGCGCGAGATTCAGGTCGTGGCACGAGAACAGCACCGTGCGCGGACCCGCGTCGAGCCATGCGCTCAGCGCGGTCAGGCCATCGATCTGATGATGCAGGTCAAGGTGGGCGAGCGGTTCGTCGAGCAGCATCAGCGGCGCGTCCTGGCACAGCGTCGCGGCCAGCGCGACGCGCTGTCGCTCGCCGCCCGACAGCGACAGCACGTCGCGCGACGCGAGTGCGGTCAGCCCGAACGTCGCGAGCGCGTCGCGCGCGGCCGCGCGGTCGCCGTCGCGCTCCCAGCCCCAGCCGCCGAGATACGGAAAGCGGTTGAGCAGCACCGTGTCGAATACCGTCGCGCTGAACGCGTCGTGCAATTGCTGCGGCATCAGTGCGCGGCGCCGGGCGAGCTGTTCGGGCGGCCATGCGGCGAGCGGCCGGCCGTCGATCTCGACGTGGCCGCGGGCCGGTCGCTGCAAGCCCGCGAGCGTCGCGAGCAGCGTCGTCTTGCCCGCGCCGTTCGGCCCCGCGATGCACCAGATCTCGCCGGGACGGAACGCCTGCGTGAAGCCGTCGAGCAGCGTCCGTTCGCCGGCCGTCAGCGTGAGATCGATCGCCGCATAGGTCATTTCGCCGGCAGTGCGCGGTGCGGCGTGCGTCATCGCATCGGTCTCCTCAGCAACATCCACAGGAACACCGGCACGCCGATCAACGCGGTCATCACGCCGACCGGCAATTGCGCGGGCGCGATCGCGGTGCGCGCGAGCAGGTCGGCGGCCATCACTCCGCCGCCGCCCGCGAGCATTGCGGCCGGCAGCAGCATGCGCTGGTCGTTGCCGAATGCGAGCCGCAGCGCGTGCGGCACGACGAGGCCGACGAAACCGATCGTGCCGGCCGTCGTCACCGCGGCCGCGGCGGCCAGCGACGCGACGAGGTAGATCCGCACGCGAACTCGCGCGACCGGCACGCCGAGCGCGAGTGCGGTCGCGTCGCCGCGCAGCAGCACGTTGAGCTGCGGCGCGGCCGGCAGCGCGACGCATGCCGCCACCAGCAGCGCCCCCCATGCGAACCACGGCGCCGTCACGCCGTTCAGGTCGCCCGTCAGCCAGAAGATGATGCCGCGCAGTCGCGCATCGGGTGCGAGCGACAGCAGCAGCGTGACGAGCGCGCCCCACCCGGCCGCGATCACGACACCCGTGAGGAGCAGCCGCGGCGACGCGTCGCGCGAGTCGCCGCGCCACAGCTCGCGGCGAGCAAGGCCGAGCACGAGCGCGACCGATACGAGCGCGCCGGCGAATGCGGATGCATCGACGAGCCACCACGCGCCGCCCGCGATCATCGCGACGAGCGCGAAGCCGGCCGCGCCGCCGGACACGCCGAGCACATACGGCTCCGCGAGCGGATTGCGCAACAGCACCTGCAGCAGTGCACCGGCCAGCGCAAGCAACGCGCCGCACGCGAACCCCGCGAGCGCACGCGGCAGCCGCAGCGTGCGCACGATGTCGGCGAACAATGCGTCGCCGCCGTGCGGCACGAGCGACGCGAGCGCCTGCCACGGCGACATCGGCACGCTGCCGATCGACAGCGATGCGACGAACAGCAACGCGACCACGGCCGCGAGCGCGGCCCAGATCGCGGCGGCACGCGCGGCGCTCATGCGCCGCGCGGCGTCGCGCACGACGCACGACGCTTCCGCTGACCGTCGTGGCCGGCCGGGCGCGGCACCGGCGTCGCGCTCCGGCGTGTGGCAGGTATACGCAAGCTCGTCATCCTCGTCGAACAGGTTGTTGATGCATGCACGGGCGAACCGCGACCCGGTGATGTCGTCGCGCGCACGGTGCGGATGCCGTGCCCGTGTGCGGCACAGCGAGCGATGCGCGGCCGATGGCGGACAATTGCGCGCGCCACGAACGGCACCCCGATTCCCGCGTTTCGCCGATCGTATCCCGCAAGCGATCGGCCGGCCGAACGTCGGTCGCACCGGCGTGACACGACCACGACCCATCGAGCCGCACCTGCGTGCGGCCGACATTTTGCGCAATATAGTGGAAGCCGCCGCGTCGGGTCGATCGGCATCGCGCTTGCGTTGCCGTCACGCATGATCGGCGCGGTGATCGCGACTTCCGGCGGCAGCGGTGCGTCGGCGCGCGGCGCGACCGGTCCGGGCGCCGCAACGACCTGCGTCGTCGATCCGGGCGAACCAGCCGCCGCCGCGACGCGCACGACGGCGGGATGCGGCACGCCGCGGCGTGCGCCGAAGGCCGTGCGGACGATTGGGGTCAGCATCGAAGACAAGTCCCGTGAAGCGCTGCGCGCCCCGCTTCCCCGCAGGTCGCGCGTCATGAAGCCGTGCAGGCTCCTCACCTCGGCCGGTATCCGGGCTGGCGGCGTACCGGCTCGCCTTCCCGCGCGGATCACGCGCAGTGGCCCGCGTCCGCGTGCGACCTGCACGCGAAACGCGCCCGAGCCGGCCTGCGTCGTCCGACGCGGCCGCTTACCGTTGCGGGGGCAGCGCAGGTTGGCGATCTCCATGCGGAGCACGCGCCCTGCTTCCCGTTTAACCGCGCGACGCACGCGCGAGCACCGAGGCGGCGCCAGTTTAGGAGCGGGTCGCGCGAGCGTCAAGAAAGCGGCCGAACGTATGCCGGGAGCGCGCGGCGAACGCGCCGCAGCCGCGTATTCGCGGCAAGAAGCCGGGGTGTTACGACTGGAAACGTTACAGATGTCGGAATGCGCGTTATTCCGCGCTAAAATGCTGGGTCTTTAGAGGACGCAGCAAATGCTCAACGAACTCGAAACCTTATCTCAAAATATTGGCCGTCTGATCTCGCTGAACAAGCGCTATCACTCGGAACGGCTCGCGCTCGAGGAGCAAGTCGCGCAAATGCGCGCGGAAGCGGACACGGTCCGCGCGGAACTCGCGCAACTGCGCGACGAACGCAATGCGCTCGCGGCCGAGCGCGACACGCTGTCGGCAAAGATCGATGACGCCCAGGTCAAACTGAACGCGATTCTCGAAAAACTGCCGCGTACGAAGAGCGCGGAGCAAGCCGACAACCAGCTCGACCTGCTGGATGCGCAGGCGCGCACGGATGGCGACGACGCGGCCAGCCACGGAGAACATGCATGAGCACCAAGCAGATCGAAGTCTCGATTCTCGGTCAGCCCTATCGGCTCGCCTGTTCGGCCGAGACCGAAGCGGCGCTGCTCGAGGCCGTCGCACGCGTCGACGCCGAAATGTCGAAGATCCGCGCGAACAGTTCGGTGCGCGGCACCGACCGTATCGCGGTGATGGCGGCCCTGTCGCTCGCATCCGAATTGCTGCGACTGCAAACGAGCGTGCGTCACGGTGAAGCATTTCCGGCGGAAGAAATCCGTCGTACAATGCACCAGATGAACGAACAGCTCGGCGCGGTGCTCGCACAGCACGAGACGCAGTAACGTTTGATCGATGCGTCGATTCCCCTTGATCTCGGCGATCAACGGTGGTCAAATTGGCGCAACGAAACACAGTTCAGTCAGCTTCCCTGCCTGGTTCGCCAAGGTCATATATTCCTTGAACCAATGCCATGTGCACGGTTGCGGAAATTTGTAGCACGGGCGCGCGCGTCACTCTGTCTGATGTACCCGAAGTGCTGCTAACTGCGACCAATTCTGAACCTCAGGTTCAGGATGCCGGCCTAGCGGCCAAGGCGGGGGCCTATCCAACGGCATCGGGGTCCCCGATGCCGTTTCCTTTTTCAGGGTCTGTTTGCATGCGAAACGCGCATGCAAACAGACCTTCATGCCCTTTCTGCGTCGATTACGATCCATGCAATACTGGCTCATGAAGTCCGAACCGGACGAAGCAAGCATTGACGATCTCGCGCACGCGCCGCAGCACTCGCTGCCGTGGACCGGTGTGCGCAATTTCATGCGCGACACGATGAAGATCGGCGACGGCGTGCTGTTCTATCACTCGAGCTGCCCTGAGCCGGGCATCGCGGGCCTCGCCGAAGTCTCGTCGACGCCCTACCCCGACCCCACCCAGTTCGATCCGAAAAGCCCGTATTACGATCCGAAGTCGACGCAGGAATCGCCGCGCTGGCTGCTCGTCGACGTGCGCTTCGTGAAGAAGTCGCCGCTCGTGCCGCTCGCTGCGCTGCGCGAGCATGACGAACTCGCCGACATGCGCGTGCTCGCGCGCGGCAACCGGCTGTCGATCACACCCGTCACGCGCGCCGAGTGGCGCTTCATCACCGAAAAGCTGATGAAGTAGGCGCACACAGTCGGCGCACGCGTCAGTCCAAGCAACAGACACACGCCAAAGGTCAAATCCGGTCAATACGCGCCGCCGCCACGGAACTCGCGGCGCGTTCGTGCAGCCTAAGCAACCGCTGTCGCCCGATCGGGACGACGGCCGTTTTTTCGTCGCGCGGTACGCCCGCGTCGCGCACGCGTGATCCGCATGCGCGCCCTCGCACAAGGAGTCCAACAATGACCAAGAAATCCGCACTCGCGCTGTCGCTCGCCCTCGCCGCCGCCGTGCCCGTCGCGCTGACGCTCGCATCGCCGGCCGCGCACGCGCAAACCGCGAACCCGCACTTTCCGGAACCGGCGGGCGTGCTGTCGCTGTCGTCGCAGGCCAGCGCCGACGTGCCGCAAGACATCATCCACATCACGCTGTTCTACGAACAGCAGGCGAAGGACCCGGGCAGCCTGACGTCCGCGCTCAACCAGCGCGCCGACGCGGCGCTCGCGCAGGCGAAGGGCGTATCGGGCGTCACCGCGCACACCGGCGCGTTCTCCGTGTATCCGAGCACCGATCGCGACGGCAAGATCTCCGCATGGCGCGGCCGTACGGAAGTCGTGCTCGAATCGCGCGATTTCGCGGCGGCGTCGAAGCTCGCGGGCCAGCTGTCGAACCAGATGCAGATCGCGAACGTCGAGTTCTCGCTGTCGCCCGAAGCGCAACGCGCGGCCGAGCAGAAGCTCACGACCGAAGCGATCAAGTCGTTCCGCGCGCGCGCGGACGAAGCCGCGAAGGCCTTCGGCTACAACAGCTACTCGATCCGAGACGTGAACGTCGGCGGCAGTCGCAACGTGCAGCCGTACCCGCGCATGATGGCGATGGCCGCGGCACCGATGGACAGCGCGAAGATGAGCGCGCCGATCGCGGTCGAAGGCGGCAAGGCGACCGTGTCGGTCACGGTCAACGGCTCCGTACAGATGAAGTAACGCACGTCGCGCAACGCGCGGCAGATGTGAAAACGCCGGCCTTCGGGCCGGCGTTTTTCATTCGGGATCCTGCGATCGATGCGCACGCCGATCGTGCGCATCCGCATCGCATCACGCGTCATGCGTCACACAGCTCGCGCATGACGCGACCGCATGACGCATGCAACATCACGCCGCCACGCTCGCCGCGCGGCGACGATACGCCCACACCAGCAGCGCGATGCCCGCGAGAATCATCGGCAACGACAGCCACTGCCCCATCGACAGCCCGAGGGCGAGCAGGCCGAGGAAGTCGTCCGGTTCGCGCGCGAATTCGACCGTGAAGCGCGCGAGCCCGTAGCCGATCAGGAACAGCGCGGATATCGCGCCCATCGGCCGCGGCTTGCGCGAGAAGAAGAACAGCACGAAGAACAGCGCAATGCCTTCGAGCGCGATTTCGTAGAGCTGCGAAGGATGGCGCGGCAGCATCTGGTACTGCATGAACACGTCGGCAAGATGCCACTGCTCGACGAGCGCCGGATGCTTCGGCAGCCATGCCGCGTCGTCGCGCATCGCGCCCGGGAACAACATCGCCCACGGCGCGTTCGGATCGGTCACGCGGCCCCACAGCTCGCCGTTGATGAAGTTGCCGAGCCGCCCGGCCGCGAGCCCCGTCGGCACCATCGGCGCGACGAAATCGGTGACCTGCAGCCAGTGGCGCTTGCGCTGCCACGCGAACAGCGCCATCGCGAGCGTCACGCCGAGGAAGCCGCCGTGGAACGACATCCCGCCTTCCCACACCTTGAACACGTCGAGCGGATGCGAGAAGTAGAAGTCGGCCTTGTAGAACAGCACGTAGCCGAGCCGGCCGCCGAGCACGGTGCCGAGCACGCCGTAGAACATCATGTCGTCGATGTCCTTGGCGGTCCAGCCCTGCGCCGCGACGTGCGGCAGCTTCAGACGGATCCGGCCGACGACGATCGCCGCGATGAAGCCGACGAGATACATGAGGCCGTACCAGCGCACGGCCAGCGGCCCGAGATGGATCGCTACGGGGTCGAAATTCGGGTGAATGATCATGGGTTAGCGATGAAGTTTTCGAATGCGGTACGGCGCTCGCACCGGCGCCGCTCCGCGCATTGGACGGCGCCGGCGCGCCATCGTTCGCATCATGCGGCGAGACCGTGCGCGCGCACGACGTCGATGAAGCCGGCGAGCACGGGGCTGACATCGCCCGTGCGCCACACGAGGCCCGTCTCGACGACCGGCGCGTCGCCGGCGAGCGGCCGGTAGACCACGCCGGTGCGCCGCAGGTTACGCAACGACTGCGGCACCAGTGCGACGCCCATGCCGGCCGACACGAGGCTGACGATCGTCTGCATCTGGATCGCCTCCTGGCCGATGCGCGGGGTTTCCCCCGCCGCGCCGTAGCAGCCCGTAATGATGTCATAAAAGCCGGGCGCCAAACGACGCGGGAAGATGACGAGCGGCAGCGCGGCCAGCTCGGCCAGATGCACGGGTTCGTCTTCGGGCACGCCGGACGCCGCGGCCGCCGGCATCGCGACCACCAGCGGCTCGCGCACGACCGGCAGGTACGACAGCCCGGCCGCGTGGCGCGGCGGCACCGGCGGAATCACGAGCCCCGCGTCGATGCGGCCCGCGACGAGTTCGTCGATCTGCACGTCGCTCGTCGCCTCCGCGAGTTGCAGCCGCACCTGCGGATAGCGTGCGCCGAACGCGCGCAGCAGCGACGGCAGCAGCCCGTAATCGGCGGTCGACACGAACGCAAGCGACAGCGAGCCGGCTTCGCCGCGCGCGAGACGCCGCGCGAGCGGCGGCAGCGCGTCGGCCGACGCGAGCAGCCGGCGGACGTCGGGCAGCAGCGCCGCACCGACCGCCGTCAGCGCGACCGAGCGCTTGGTACGCGCGAACAGCGCGACGCCGAGCGCGTCCTCCAGCGCCCGAATCGCTTGCGACAGCGGCGGCTGCGTCATCGACAGGCGCTCGGCCGCACGGCCGAAATGGCGCTCGTCGGCAACGGTCACGAAATAGCGCCACTGGCGCAGATCAGGCGTCGGGTCAGCCATATTTCACTCATTCGCAAAACGACTTAATAGGCGACAAATAATATATTGGACATCCCAAACCGGAAACTCCATTCTTGACTGATCCGAACCGGCGCGCCGTTCGCTGGCGTCGCCAATACAACGATGGAGTCCCCCATGCCGTACAACCGTCGCTCGAAGCACATCACGCAAGGCGTGGCCCGCTCGCCGAACCGCTCGATGTATTACGCCCTCGGCTACCGGAAGGACGATTTCGACAAGCCGATGATCGGCATCGCGAACGGCCATTCGACGATCACGCCGTGCAACTCGGGCCTGCAGCGGCTGTCGGACGCGGCCGTCGCGGCGGTGAAGGCGGCCGATGCGAACCCGCAGATCTTCGGCACGCCGACGATCTCGGACGGCATGTCGATGGGCACCGAGGGCATGAAGTACTCGCTCGTGTCGCGCGAAGTGATCGCCGACTGCATCGAGACCTGCGTGCAGGGCCAGTGGATGGACGGCGTGGTGGTGGTCGGCGGCTGCGACAAGAACATGCCCGGCGGGATGATCGCGCTCGCGCGCCTGAACGTGCCGGGCATCTACGTGTACGGCGGCACGATCCGCCCCGGCCACTGGAAGGGCCGCGACCTGACGATCGTGTCGTCGTTCGAGGCGGTCGGCGAGTTCACTGCGGGCCGGATGTCGCAGGAAGATTTCGAAGGAGTCGAGCAGAACGCGTGCCCGACGTCGGGGTCGTGCGGCGGGATGTACACCGCGAACACGATGAGCTCGTCGTTCGAGGCGCTCGGCATGTCGCTGATGTACTCGTCGACGATGGCGAACCCCGATCAGGAGAAGGTCGACTCGGCCGCCGAATCGGCGCGCGTGCTGGTCGAGGCCGTGAAGCGCGACCTGAAGCCGCGCGACATCATCACGAAGGCGTCGATCGAGAACGCGGTGTCGCTGATCATGGCGACCGGCGGCTCGACCAACGCGGTGCTGCACTATCTCGCGATCGCCCACGCGGCCGAGGTCGACTGGACGATCGACGACTTCGAACGCATCCGCACGCGCGTGCCGGTGATCTGCGACCTGAAGCCGTCGGGCCAGTACGTCGCGACCGACCTGCACCAGGCCGGCGGCATCCCGCAGGTGCTGCGGATCCTGCTCGATGCGGGGCTGCTGCACGGCGACTGCATGACGATCACCGGCCGCACGATCGCCGAGGAGCTGAAGGATGTGCCGGGCGTGCCGCGCGCGGACCAGAAGGTGATCTTCCCGATCGATCGCGCGCTGTACAAGGAAGGGCATCTCGCGATCCTGAAGGGCAACCTCGCGGAAGACGGCGCGGTCGCGAAGATCACCGGCCTGAAGAACCCGGTGATCACGGGCCCGGCGCGCGTGTTCGACGACGAGCAAAGCGCGATGGACGCGATCCTCGGCGACCGGATCCGCGCGGGCGACGTGCTGGTGCTGCGCTATCTCGGCCCGCAAGGCGGCCCCGGCATGCCGGAAATGCTCGCGCCGACGTCGGCGATCATCGGCAAGGGGCTCGGCGAATCGGTCGGCTTCATCACCGACGGCCGCTTCTCGGGCGGCACCTGGGGGATGGTGGTCGGGCACGTCGCACCCGAGGCCTTCGTCGGCGGCACGATCGCGCTCGTGCAGGAAGGCGACTCGATCACGATCGATGCGCACCGGCTGGTGCTGCAGCTGAACGTCGACGACGCCGAGCTCGCGCGCCGGCGCGCTGCGTGGAAGCAGCCGGCGCCGCGCTACACGCGCGGCGTGCTCGCCAAGTACGCGGCCCTCGCGCGCCCGGCGAACAAGGGTGCCGTGACCGGCTGATGCGGCACGCAGGTCATACGACCCCATTGCGGATGGCCGCCGGAGAAACGCGCAAAACGCGCTCTCCCTTTGCTTTTATAATGCGCGGACCGTGAAGCCGGCCGTTCCCGCCGGCGGAGAACCGCATGAAACAGACGATATCGCGTGCGCTGCTCGTGGCGCTGCTGACCGGCAGCGCGGCAGCGGCACACGCCGACCAGGCCGGCGACGGACTCGTGCTCGCGCAGCGCAAGAACTGCATGGCCTGCCATGCGGTCGGCAAGCCGCTGATGGGCCCGTCGTTCCACGACATCGCCGGCAAGTACACCGCACGTGCCGACGCCGTCGATTACCTCGCGCAATCGATCGTGAAGGGCAGCGTCGGGGTGTGGGGCGGCGTGCCGATGCCCGCCAATACGCAGCTGACGAGCGGCGAAGCACACACGCTCGCTCAATGGGTGCTGTCGCTGCGCTGAACCGGATGACCGGGCGCGCGCACGCGCGCCGCGCTGTGCGCCCGGCACGGCGCCATGCTTCTCGTTGCGACAGGAGCCGCGCCCGCGGCACCCGCGCATGAAACGCGCCGTGCGCTCAGCCTGACCGTCCGGTCCGGTGGCGAGCGATCTCTTCGTCGACCGCGTCGCGAACCCATTCCATCACTTCGGTTTCGAGCGCCAGCGCCACTTCGCGCGTGATCTGGCCGACCAGCCAGGCCGTATGGTCGTGCAGCGCGTCGCGGCAGCGTGCCTCGATGGCCTCGCGCCCTTCCCCGGTCAGATAATTCGTCAGCCGATTACGCAGACGCTCGGCGATATGTTGCGCGTCCTCCGGCGTCACCGCGGCAGCCGCATGCGACTCCGGGTGCACCGCGCGAGCCAGATGATCGGTGGCCAGTTCGTCGCCAGCCGGTGCGACCGCGTGAGACGGCATCGCTTCGCCGGCGTCGCGCGGCGTCGCGGCGACGCCGGCCTGCTGGCCTTCGTCGTCGGCCAGCGCGGAGCGCAACGGCGCCTGTGCCACAGCCGACTCCTCGGCGACGACGTGCCCGGCGGCACCGGGTTGCGCCGGCGCATCGCTGTCGCCCGGCAGTTCGACGGCCGAGACATCCGGCGTCGGCACCGGCTCGATCACCACGAATTCGGGGTCGATTCCCGCGTGTTCCGGCACGGCGACATCGTCGCGCGGCGGCGCATCGGTCGCGGACGAACGCGCCGGCACCGGCTTGCCCGGCACCAGCACGTCGGTCAGCGTCGGGATCGAAGAGGATTCGGCTTGTGTCACGGGGACGCTCCGTCGACGGTTTCGGCTAGCTGCCTTGCTTGTAGTTGTTCAGCGCGTATCCGCGATCGCGGTAGAAGCGATAGCGGTCGCGGCCCGCGGCCAGCTCGTCCGGCGCATTGCCGACCACCTCGAGCAGGCGCTCGAAGCGGGCGAACTGCGCGGGCACGGCCGCGCCGAGGTTCAGCAGCACGTGGTGATGCGGCGCCTGGTCGAGATCAGCGGTCAGCACGATCGGCGTGCCGGCCGCGTGCGCGCTGTCGACGCCGCAGTGCGGAATGAAATCGAGCGGCGAGAACGTCCAGAGCCGCTCGTCGAGCGCGCGCAGGCGCGCGGGTTCCGCGAGCACGACGACCGGCTGCCCGGCCAGATAGGCCTTGCGCAGCAGCCGGCATGCGTACGCGAGCGAATCGCCGACGTTCGAATGGAAATCGATTCGCGTCATTGCCCGCGCACCCGCATCGTCGTGAGACCCGCCATCACTGGCCGGCGCGGTCGATCAGGAACTGCGCGAGCAGCGGCACCGGACGGCCGGTCGCGCCCTTCGCCGCGCCGCCCTTCCACGCCGTGCCGGCGATGTCCAGGTGCGCCCACGGATAGCTGTCGGTGAAGCGCGACAGGAAGCACGCCGCCGTCACGGCGCCTGCCGGACGTCCGCCGATGTTCGCGATGTCCGCGAAATTCGACTTCAGCTGTTCCTGGTATTCGTCGTCGAGCGGCATGCGCCACGCCGGATCGTTCGCTTCGCGCGAGGCGTCGAGCAGCTCGCCCGCGAGCGCATCGTCCTTCGAGAACAGGCCGCTGTTGTGGCCGCCGAGCGCGATCACGCAAGCGCCCGTCAGCGTCGCCACGTCGATCACGGCCGCCGGCTTGAAGCGTTCCGCATAAGTGAGCGCGTCGCACAGGATCAGGCGGCCCTCGGCGTCGGTGTTGAGCACCTCGATCGTCAGCCCCTTCATGCTGGTGACGATGTCGCCCGGCTTCGTCGCATTGCCGCCCGGCATGTTCTCGCAGGTCGGCACGATCGCGACGACGTTGATCTTCAGGCCCATTTCGGCGACCGCACGCATCGTGCCGAGCACCGAGCCCGCGCCGCACATGTCGTACTTCATCTCGTCCATGCCCTCGCCCGGCTTCAGCGAGATGCCGCCCGTGTCGAACGTGATGCCCTTGCCGACCAGCACGACCGGCGCGGCCTTCGCGGCGGCGCCCTGGTAATGCAGCACGATGAACTGCGGCGGCTCGACCGACGCGCGCGCGACCGACAGGAACGAGCCCATCTTGAGCGCCTGGATCTGCTTCAGGCCGAGCACCTCGACCTTCAGACCCCAATCCTTCGCGATCTTCTTCGCGGTGTTGCCGAGATAGGTCGGCGTGCACACGTTGCCGGGCAGGTTGCCCAGGTCGCGCGTAAGGTCCATCCCGTTCGCCAGCGCGACGGCCTGCTTGGCCGCCAGCTTCGCCGCCTTTTCATCGGCCGGATCGACGCTGAATACGACGCGCTTGAGCGTATGCGACGCCGGTTCCGGCTTGCTCTTCATCTGCGTGAAGCGATAGGTCTCGTTGCGCAGCGCGAGAATCGCCGCACGCACGCCCCAGTCGGAGCCGCGCTCGTCGACCGGCAGTTGAGCGAGCGAGAACGTGACCTGGACGACCTTGGTCGCCAGCAGCGCGCGCCATGCGGCCGTCGCCGCGTCGTTGTAGGCTTTCTGATTGAAAGCATCCTGCTTGCCGAGGCCGACGAGCAGCACGCGCGATGCACCGATGCCCGATACCTCGTGCAGGAACAGCGTCTTGCCGCGCTTGCCGTCCATGTCGCCGGCCTTCACCACGCGCGAGATCAGCCCCTTGGTGGCCGTGTCGATGTCGAGCGCCGCGCCCGAGAGAGTCTGCGCCTCGAAGATGCCGAGCACGATGCAGTCGGACTTCCCGGTCAGGAACCCCTTGGCCTCGCCTTTGCTCCAATCACAGCCTTTTATGCTAAAGTCCATCGCGCTTGTCCTCGGATAAAATCTGGGCTAAGGATGAAAGCCGCAATTATCCGCTATTTTTCCCGTGGCGGCGCGAGCGCTCCACCACGCGTGCGCAGCCTCCCGCCCTCTTCTCATCAAGAATGATCTTCGAACGCTCCCTCCAGCGCGAGCTTGCGTATACGGCTGGCGCCGTGTTCATGGTGCTGCTCACGATCATGCTCACGACGATGATGATCCGCATCGTCGGCTATGCCGCGTCCGGCGAAATCGATCCGCGCGACGTGCTCGTGCTGATCGGCCTGACCGTGATCGGCTATCTCGCCGTGATGCTCGTCGTCACGCTGTTCGTGTCGATCCTGTTCGTGCTGACCCGGTGGTACCGGGATTCCGAAATGGTCGTCTGGCTCGCGTCGGGTGTAAGCCTCACGCGCCTGATCAAGCCGATCGGCGTGTTCGCCACGCCGATCGTCCTGCTGATCGCGTTCTTCGCGTTCGTCGGCTGGCCGTGGTCGAACCAGCAGAGCAAGATGATCAAGGCGCGCTTCCAGCAGCGCGACGAAATCTCGCTGCTCGCGCCCGGCCAGTTCCGCGAATCGGCGTCGAACCATCGCGTGTTCTTCATCGAGAAGATGTCGCCGGACCAGAGCAAGGTGCAGAACGTGTTCGTCACGTCGACCGAGAACGGCAAGGTCAACGTCGTGGTCTCGCACACGGGCCACACGGAAACGAAGGACGGCGATCGCTTCGTCGTGCTGGAGGACGGCCGCCGCTACGACGGCACGCCCGGCCAGCCGAACTTCAAGATCATGGAGTTCCAGCGCTACGGCGTGAAGATCACGAGCACGCCGGTCACCAACGTGCAGACCACCAACAGCACGCCGACACCCGACCTGCTGCGCAACCCGACGCGCGACAACCTCGCGGAATTCGCGTGGCGCGCGGGGCTGCCGCTGATCGCCATCAACCTGATGGTGCTCGGCATTCCGCTGTCGTACCAGAACCCGCGCCGCAGCCGCACGATCAACCTCGTGATGGCCGTGCTGATCTACCTCACGTATTCGAACCTGCTGAACGTCGTGCAGGCGCAGATCGAGCAGGGCAAGATGTCGTTCGGTGTCGGTCTCGTCGGCCTGCACCTGGTGGTCGCGGCGATCGTCGCGTTCATCTTCTGGTTGCGCGTGCGCAATCGTCCGCTGTTTACACGCGCGCTGTTCGGCCGCTCGGGAGCATGATCGATGCGGCTCTATGAAAAATACTTCGCGCGGCAGATCTACGTCACGTTCATCTTCATCCTGTTCGCGTTCTCAGGCCTGTTCTTCTTCTTCGACCTGATCAGCGAACTGAACTCGGTCGGGCACGGCAACTACAAGTTCGGCTACGCGGTGCTGCGCGTCGCGCTGCAGACCCCGTCGCGCTTCTACGAGATCATCCCGGTCGCCGCGCTGATCAGCGCGATCTACGTGTTCGCGCAAATGGCCGCGAACTCGGAATTCACGATCTTCCGCGTGTCGGGCCTCGCGACCAACCAGGCGCTGCGCTCGCTGCTGAAGATCGGCATTCCGCTCGTGATCATCACCTACCTGATCGGCGAATTCGTCGGCCCGTACGCCGACCAGCTGTCCGAACGCGTGCGCCTGCAGGCGCTCGGCGCGTCGGTGTCGTCGAACTTCCAGTCGGGCGTGTGGGTGAAGGACACGCTCGCGGCCCGCGAGAACGGCGAGCAGGTCACGCGCTTCGTCAACGTCGGCAGCCTGTCGCCCGATTCGACGATCAGCAACGTGCGCATCTACGAATTCGACTCGAAATTCCAGCTGCAGAACGTGCGGATCGCGCAGACGGGCCGCTACGAACCGCCCGGCCACTGGCTGCTCACGGGCGTGACGGAAACCGAACTGACGCCGATCAAGCCGATCAGCGGCGAACCGGCCGACGCGCTGAACCCCGTGTACCGGTCGCAGCAGGTGACGCTGCCCGAATACCGGTTGCGCTCGGACCTGACGCCGCAGATCCTGTCGGTGCTGCTCGTGTCGCCGGAACGGATGTCGCTCATCAACCTGTTCCGCTACATCCAGCACTTGCGCGAAAACCAGCAGGACACGCAGCGCTACGACATCGCGTTGTGGCGCAAGCTGCTCTACCCGTTCGCGGTGTTCGTGATGCTCGTGCTGTCGCTGCCGTTCGCGTACCTGCATACGCGGGCCGGCGTGGTCGGCGTGAAGGTGTTCGGCGGCATCATGCTCGGCATGAGCTTCCAGCTGCTCAACACGCTGTTCTCGCACATCGGTACGCTGAACACGTGGCCCGCGCCGCTGACCGCGGCGACACCGGGCCTGATCTATCTCGCGCTCGGCCTGTTCGCGCTCAAGTGGGTCGACCGGCACTGAGCGCCGTCACGACGGAGGCTTCGACATGAGTTCGCACGGCATCGTCCTGTTCGGCCACGGCGCACGCGATCCGCGCTGGGCCGAGCCGTTCGAGCGGCTCGCCGCGCGGCTGCGCGCGGCCGGCTCCCCTGCCCCGCACGTGTCGCTCGCGTTTCTCGAACTGATGACGCCGTCGCTCGATACGGCCGTTGCCGCGCAGGTCGCGGCCGGCTGCACGCGCATCACCGTGGTGCCCGTGTTCTTCGGCCAGGGCGGCCATGTGCGCCGCGACCTGCCGCAGCTCGTCGACGCGTGCCGCGCCGTGCATCCGGGCATCGAGATCCGCTGCGCGACGGCCGTCGGGGAAGACGACGGCGTGCTCGATGCGATCGCACGCTACTGCATCGACCAGGTCGACCGCGACGCGTAAGCGAATCGGCGAGCCCAAACAAAAAAGCGCTGGCTTCGGAAGCCAGCGCTTTTTTTATGCCTGCGAACCACGCGCTCGACTCAGGCGGCATCCTGCAGCGCATCGCCCTCTTTCACGCGCCGCACGCGTTCGGCGAACGCATCGCCGATCATCAGCAGGCTCGGCTCCGCCGGGTCGAGCCACGCCTGTGCGTCGCCCGCCGCCATCTGCGCAAGCGTGAGCGTCAGCGTGCGTTCGCGCGCGGTGCTGCACGCCTCGACGATCGCGACCGGCGTCGCGGGCGCACGTCCCGCGTCGATCAGTTCGCGGGCGATGCCCGGCGCGCTGTCGCGGCCCATGTAGTAGACGATCGAATCGGCGCGCGCGGCCTCGCGAATCTCGTCGCTGCCCGGTGCGCGGCTGTGCGTCGCGAACGCGACGCTGCGCGACACGCCGCGCAACGTCAGCGAGCGCTTCAGCGTCGCCGCGCCGGCCAGCGCCGCGGTGATGCCCGGCACGACCTCGTAATCGATGCCGGCCGCCTCGAGCGCGCGCATTTCCTCTTCGGCGCGCCCGAACAGCATCGGATCGCCGCCCTTCAGGCGCACGACGCACGCATGCTCGCGCGCCGCGTCGACGATCTGCTTGTTGATGAAGTGCTGCGCGGTCGAACGCTGCCCGCAGCGCTTGCCGACCGCGATTTTCCGCGCGTTCGGCGCATAGTCGAGCATCGCCGGCTCGACGAGCGCGTCGTGCAGCACGACGTCGGCTTGCTCGAGCAGCCGCGCGCCACGCACCGTGATGAGGTCCGCCGCGCCCGGCCCTGCTCCGATCAGATACACCTTGCCCATGTTTGTCGCTTCGCTTGTCCTGCCCGTGAACGGCGACCGGCGCGCGCCGCCCGCACGGGCGGCGCTAAACGCCGGTTACGCCGAGAACGCCCGGATCATGCCGGCGGCGACCGTATGATGCGTCGCCTCGTCGATCAGCACGAACGCGCCCGTGCCCGGATGCGCGTCGTACGTGTCGCAGACGATCGGCTTCTGCAGCGTCAGCGCCACGCGGCCGATGTCGTTCATCTTCAGCTCCTGGCGGTCGGTCGCGTGCGACAGCGTATGCACGTCGAGCACTTCCTTGACCGCGCCGATCTTCGCGAACACCGTGCTCGTGGTCTGCTTCAGCAGGTATTTGCGCTGCGGCGACAGCGGCGTCTCGTCGAACCAGCACAGGTCCGCCTCGAGCTTCTTCGCCGGCGCGACCGTCTCGGCGGTCGTGACGAACATGTCGCCGCGCGACACGTCGACGTCCTGTTCGAGGCGAATCGTCACCGTCTGGCCCGCGAATGCGTGCGCAACCGACGCGGTGCCGCCCGGCACCGGCGCGACGATCTCGGCGATCGTCGCGGTACGGTTCGACGGCAGCACGACGATCTCGTCGCCGACCTTCACCTCGCCCGATTCGATCCGGCCCATGTAGCCGCGGAAATCGTCGGCCGAGCTGCCGTCCTGGCGTGCGACCCACTGCACCGGGAAGCGCAGCGCGTCATGCGCCTGCGTCTCGACCGGCAGCGATTCGAGCACGTCGAGCAGCGGCTCGCCCGCGTACCACGGCATGCGCTCGCTCGCGCCGACGATGTTGTCGCCCTTCAGCGCCGACACCGGCACGAAACGCACGTCCTTCAGGCCGAGCTGCTTCGCGAGCGCGACGTACGCATCGCGGATCTCGTTGAAGCGCGCTTCGCTGTAGTCGACGAGGTCCATCTTGTTGATCGCGACGATCACGTGCTGCAGCGCGAGCAGCTTCACGATCGCGCTGTGGCGCTTCGTTTGCGGCAGCAGTTCCGCAACGCCGTTCTCGACCGTCACGCGCGTCGCGTCGACCAGGATGATCGCCGCATGCGCGGTCGATGCGCCCGTCACCATGTTGCGCGTGTACTGCTCGTGGCCCGGCGTGTCGGCGATGATGAACTTGCGCTTCGCGGTCGCGAAGTAGCGGTATGCGACGTCGATCGTGATGCCCTGCTCGCGCTCGGCTTCGAGCCCGTCCGTCAGCAGCGCGAGGTCGATCTCGTCGCCGACCGTGCGCTTGTTCTTCGCGCGCGACAGCGCGGACAGCTGGTCGGACAGCACGGCCTTGCTGTCGTACAGCAGGCGGCCGATCAGCGTGCTCTTGCCGTCGTCGACGCTGCCCGCGGTGATGAAGCGCAACACGCCGAGGTCTTCGGTGTTCTCGATGATGCTCATGATGTGAATGTCCTCGTGTGCTTCAGAAATAACCTTGCTTCTTGCGCTGTTCCATCGCGGCTTCGGATGCCTGATCGTCCATCCGGGTCGCGCCGCGTTCGGTGATCTCGGTCACCGCCGTTTCGGCGATGATCTTCTCGACGTCGTCCGCGTCGCTCTCGACCGGGCACGTGCAGCTGATGTCGCCGACCGTGCGGAAGCGCACCTGCGCGAGTTCGCTCGTCTCGCCGTCACGCATCGGCGTGAGCGGCGTGACCGGCACGAGCAAACCGTTGCGGCGCACGATCTCGCGCTGGTGCGCGTAGTAGATCGACGGCAGTTCGAGATTCTCGCGCGCGATGTACTGCCACACGTCGAGCTCGGTCCAGTTCGAGATCGGGAACACGCGCAGGTGCTCGCCCTTGTGCAGGCGCGCGTTGAACAGGCTCCACAGTTCCGGGCGCTGCGCCTTCGGATCCCACTGGCCGAATTCGTCGCGGAACGAGAAGATCCGCTCCTTCGCGCGCGCCTTCTCTTCGTCGCGGCGCGCGCCGCCGATCAGCGCCGTGTAGCCGTGCTGTTCGATCGTCTCGAGCAGCGTGACGGCCTGCGCGGCGTTGCGCGAATCGGTTTCGCGGCGCAGCACGACCGTGCCGCGCTTGATCGAATCCTCGACGTGGCCGACCACCAGTTCGGCGCCGAGCTCTTGCGCACGGCGGTCGCGGAAGTCGATCACTTCCTCGTAGTTGTGGCCCGTATCGATGTGCACGAGCGGGAACGGCAGCGTCGTCTTGCGGTTCGCGCCGAGGCCGAACGCCTTCAGCGCGAGGTGCAGCACGACGACCGAGTCCTTGCCGCCCGAGAACAACAGCGCCGGCTTGCTGCATTCGGCAACGAGTTCGCGCAGGATGTGGATCGACTCGGCTTCGAGCCAGTCGAGGTGGCCCATGCGGTCGTCGGCGCCGGTGGGCGGGGCAAAGGCGGATTGCTCGAGCGTCGTGCTCATGATTTCAGTCCTTCTCTTCTGGGTTCGTGCCGCCCGCTGTCGCGGGCGGCGCAATATTCGGTTTCTTGTCGGCTTTCAGTGCGCGGCGCCGGCTTCGGCGTTCGCGGGAATCGGCGTGATCGTGATGTGCAGCCCGCATTCCTTCGTGTCGCGCGACTCCCACCACCAGCGGCCCGCCCGGCTGTCCTCGCCGGGGCGGATCGCGCGCGTACACGGCTCGCAGCCGATGCTCGGGTAGCCGCGCGCATGCAGCGGGTTGACCGGCACGTCGAACGCCTTCAGGTACGCCCACACGTCCGCTTCCGTCCAGTCTGCGAGCGGGTTGTACTTCGCGATCCCGCGCGCTTCGTCCTGTTCTTCCTCGTGCAGTTCCGCACGCGTGACCGACTGCTCGCGGCGCTGGCCCGTGACCCACGCGCCGACGTCGGCCAGCGCGCGGTTCAGCGGCTCGACCTTGCGGATGTGGCAGCACGACTTGCGCAGCTCGACGCTTTCGTAGAACGCGTTCAGGCCGTGCTCGGCGACGTACTGGTCGACCGCGTCCTGGCGCGGGTGAAACTGCTCGATCTCGTAGCCGTAGCGCTCGCGCACGCGGTCGATCATGCCCAGCGTTTCCGCGTGCAGGCGGCCGGTGTTCAGCGAGAAGATGCCGATCGACACGCCCTTCGACAGGATCGCGTGCGTGAGCAGCATGTCTTCCGCGGCGAGGCTGCTCGCGAACTTCACCTTCTCGTGGCGCGCGCCGATCTGCGCGAGCAGCGCGTCGAGGCGCTCGACCTTCGCGGCGAGTTCCGGCGTCAGTGCGGTCGCGGTGCTCATGCGCTCACCTTGGCGTCGGCCGCGGCATCGCGGCGGCGGAACAGCGGCGCCGGCTCGTCGAACGCGCCCTGGTAACGCTGCGTGAATTCGCCGAACGCGTTCAGCGCGTCGCGGATGTCCTTGTCGGCACGCACCGCGAACGCGTCGAAGCCGCAACGCGACATGTACAGCAGCTGGTCGCGCAGCACGTCGCCAATCGCGCGCAGCTCGCCGGTCCAGCCGTGGCGCTCGCGCAGCAGGCGCGCGATGCTGTAGCCGCGGCCGTCCGCGAAGCGCGGGAAATCGACGGCGATCAGCGAGATCGCACCGAAGTCGGCCACGAGATCGGCCGGCTCGCTGTCCGGCGCGAGCCACACGCCGAGTTCGCCCTTCGTCTTCGCGGCGACGAGCGCCGCGCGCTCGGCCTGCCACTGGGCGAACGGCACCAGCACCTTGCCGGCCGGCAACGCGTCGACCGCGGGCAGCGCACCGTCTTCCGCCGCGCGCACGACCTGCCATGCGTCGTCGATCACTGCGCGGTTCTTGATAATCGAAGCCATCTGCAAATTCCTTCTACCCGGTTGGTTACGCGTTCACTGCCTGGCGCGCCGCATACACGCGCTCCTTGAACGGTGCGATGCCGATGCGGTCGTACGTGTCGATGAAGCGCTCGCCGTCGATGCGCGCCTCGACGAACGTGTCGATCAGCTTCGCGATCACGTCCGGCACTTCCTCCGCGGAGAACGACGGCCCGATCACGCGGCCGAGGCGCGCGCCGTTGCGGCCCGTGCCCTGCTCGCCGCCGAGCGACACCTGGTACCACTCGGCGCCGTCCTTGTCGACGCCGAGGATGCCGATGTTGCCCACGTGATGATGACCGCACGAGTTCATGCAACCGGAAATGTTCAGCGACAGGTCGCCGAGGTCGTACACGTAGTCCAGATCGTCGAAACGCTGCTGGATCGCCAGCGCGATCGGGATCGACTTCGCGTTCGCGAGCGAGCAGAAGTCGCCGCCCGGGCACGCGATGATGTCGGTCAGCAGGCCGACGTTCGGCGTCGCGAAACCGGCCGCCTTCGCCTTTTCCCACACCGCGAACAGGTCGCGCTTCTTCACGTTCGCGAGAATCAGGTTCTGCTCGTGCGACACGCGCAGTTCGCCGAGCGAGTACGCGTCGGCCCAGTCGGCCACCAGGTCCATCTGCGTGTCGGTCGCGTCGCCCGGGGCCACGCGGTGATCCTTCAGCGACAGCGTGACGGCGGCATAGCCCGGCACCTTGTGCGGCGCGACGTTGCGCTCGACCCAGCGCGCGAACGCCTTGTTCTCGAGCAGGTGCTGTTCGAACGACGCGTCGGTGTCGGCGAGCTTCTCGTAGACGGGCGGCAAGAAGTACTGCGACACGCGGTCGACTTCCGCCTGCGTGAGCGTCGACGGGCCGTCCTTCAGGTGCTGCCACTCTTCCTCGACCTGCTGCGCGAACTTCGCGGGCGACAGCGCCTTCACGAGGATCTTGATACGCGCCTTGTACAGGTTGTCACGGCGACCGTAGCGGTTGTACACGCGCAGCACGGCTTCGCAGTAGGTCAGCAGGTGCTGCCACGGCAGGTCTTCCTTGATCACCGCGCCGACGATCGGCGTGCGGCCGAGACCGCCGCCCGCGAGGATGCTCGCGACCACTTCGCCCTGCGCGTTCTTCTTCAGGTACACGCCGAGGTCGTGGATCTGCACGGCCGCGCGGTCGTGCTTCGAGCCGGACACCGCGATCTTGAACTTGCGCGGCAGCCATGCGAACTCGGGATGGAACGTCGACCACTGGCGCAGGATTTCCGACCACGGACGCGGATCGATCTCCTCGTCCTGAGCGACGCCGGCGAACTGGTCGGCCGTGATGTTGCGGATGCAGTTGCCCGACGTCTGGATCGCGTGCATCTGCACCGACGCGAGCTTCGCGAGGATTTCGGGCGTTTCCTCGAGCTGGACCCAGTTGAACTGGATGTTCGAGCGCGTCGAGAAGTGGCCGTAGCCGCGGTCGTGTTCGCGGGCGATGCGCGCCAGCATGCGGAGCTGCTCGCTGCGCAGGTTGCCGTACGGAATCGCGATGCGGTGCATGTACGCGTGGCGCTGCATGTACAGGCCATTCTGCAGGCGCAGCGGACGGAACTCGTCTTCGCTCAACTCGCCCGACAGGCGGCGGCGCACCTGATCGCGGTACTGCGCGACTCGCTCGTCGACGATCGTCTGGTCGTACTGGTCGTACTGATACATTCGGGGACCCCAGGGTTTTCGTGGTGACCGCGCGACGTCCTAGCCACGTCGCGCCCGAATCTCCGTTCCGCCGCCACCGCCGGCCTTCCGCGGCCCGGCTGGATTGCTAATGACGAAAACAGATATCCATATTTGAAAAACTCCGGTGAATCGTAATAAACTCGCCTTATATTTCAAACGACTAAAAAATTCTGTTGATATGCGGAAGGGTTATAAATGAACCTGCACCAATTTCGCTTCGTGCGCGAGGCCGTCCGGCAGAATTTCAACCTCACCGAGGCCGCCAAGGCGCTCTATACGTCGCAACCGGGGGTGTCGAAGGCGATCATCGAGCTCGAGGACGAGCTCGGCGTGGAGATCTTCACGCGGCACGGCAAGCGCGTGCGCTCGCTCACCGAGCCGGGCAGGATCATCCTCGCGTCGGTCGAGCGGATCCTGCAGGAAGTTGAAAGCCTGAAAAGGGTCGGAAAAGACTATGCGGCGCAGGATCAGGGCAACCTGACGATCGCCGCCACCCACACGCAGGCCCGCTATTCGCTGCCGGCCGCGATCGCCGAATTCAAGAAGCGCTTCCCGAAGGTGCACCTGTCGATCCTGCAAGGCAGCCCGACGCAGGTCGCCGAGATGGTGATCCACGACCAGGCCGATCTCGCGATCGCGACCGAGGCAATCGCCGACTACAAGGAACTCGTGTCGCTGCCCTGCTTCCAGTGGCACCACGCGGCCGTGGTCCCGGCCGACCATCCGCTGCTCGAACGCAAGCCGGTCACGCTGGACGATCTCGCGCAATACCCGCTGATCACGTACGACGACGCGTTCGCCGGCCGCAAGAAGATCAACCATGCGTTCGCGCTGCGCGGGCTGTCGCCGGACATCGTGCTGGAGGCGATCGACGCCGACGTGATCAAGACCTACGTCGAGCTCGGTCTCGGCGTCGGGATCATGGCCGACATCGCGTTCAACCCGGAGCGCGACCGCAACCTGCGGCTGATTCCGGTCGGCCACCTGTTCGGCAGCAACGTGACGCGCGTCGCGCTCAAGCAAGGCGCCTACCTGCGCAGCTATGTGTATACGCTCGTGGAGTTGCTGTCGCCGACGCTGAACCGCAAGCTGATCGAACAGGCGCTCAAGGGCGAATCCGAATCGTACGAGCTTTGAAGGACAGGTATAAACACAGGGGCGCAAATCGCGCCCCTTTTTATTGCCCGACGGAGATTCCCGCATGACGCTTCCCGCCCTGTTGCGCCGCGCCGCCGGCACCGCCCTCGTGCTCGCCTGCGCGGCCGCGCATGCCGACCTGAAGGTCGGCGTCGACCTGTCGTCGACCGGCCCGGCCGCCGCGATCGGCATCACCAGCAAGAACGCGATCCTGATGTGGCCGAAGACGATCGCCGGGCAGCCGCTGCAGGTGACGGTGCTCGACGACGCGTCCGACCCGGGCGCCGCCGTGCGCAACATCCGCAAGCTGGTCGACGAGGATCACGTCGACGTCGTGGTCGGGCCGAACATCACGCCGGCCGCGCTCGCAGCACTCGACGCGGTGGCGGCCGCGCAGACGCCGATGATCACGCTGGTCGGCTCCGGCGCGATCGTCGAGCCGCAGGAAGGCGCGCGGACCTGGGCATTCAAGATGGCGCAGAGCGACAGCGCGATGGCCGACGTGATGACACGCTACATGGCCAACCACGGCGTGAAGACGGTCGGCTTCATCGGCTTCGCGGACAGCTACGGCGACAGCTGGCTGAATGAATTCACACGCTTCGCGGAAGTCCGCAAGATCCGCGTGATCGCGACGGAGCGCTTCAACCGCACCGACGCCAGCGTCACCGGCCAGGCGCTGAAGCTGATCGCGGCGAAGCCGGACGCGATCCTGATCGCGGGCTCGGGCACGCCGGCCGTGCTGCCGCAGCGCACGCTGATCGAGCGCAGCTACAAGGGCGCGATCTACCAGACGCACGGGATCGCGACGCCCGAATTCATCAAGCTCGGCGGCAAGGACATCGACGGGACGCTGTTCCCGACCCAGCCGGTCGTCGTCGCGCGCACGCTGCCCGCCGACCATCCGGCCCGCAAGGCCGCGCTCGCGTTCGTCGATGCGTACGAGGCGAAATACGGCGCCGGCACCGTCACGCAGTTCGCGGGCGACGCGGCGGGTGTCTATCCGCGCCTCGCCGACGCGGTCGGCCGCGCGCTCAAGGCCGCGCAGCCCGGCACGCCGGCCTTCCGCGCGGCGCTGCGGCGCGAGCTCGAGCGTGCGCACGAGCTCGTCGTGCCGAACGGCGTTGTCAACACCAGCGACAAGGATCACGTGGGGCTCGATCAACGCGCGAGCGTGATGGGAATCGTGAAACACGGCCAGTTCGTCTATCTGAGCCAGTAACGCAAGGACGATCGCCGGACAGCTTGCCCGGTGCCCCGTTTTCCGCCATAATTCGCGTTTCGCCGCGCACAATCGCATGCGCGGCCAGGATCAAAGCCCAGGTGGTGAAATTGGTAGACGCAGGGGACTCAAAATCCCCCGCCGCAAGGCGTGCCGGTTCGATTCCGGCCCTGGGCACCATCAAATTCCTTCAAAGCCTTATCCAGTAAGGCCCTCCAGTAATTCCCGGCGTGTTTCTGTGGTAACTTCTGTGGTTACCATCCTATGAAGCTACGCCTAGGCGCGCTCACCTTCACCTTGAAGAACAGCTATCTGCGCGGGGACATCTACTATTTCCAGCGCCCTATCCCCCGCGACCTCCACCGCCACTACGGTAAGAAAACCGTAAAGATCAACCTCAAGACCTCTGACGTTGGCCAAGCGGCGCACATGATTGACGCCCTCAACAAGCGATATGAGGAAGAGTGGCGGATGCTGCGGGCTGATCCGGAATCGTCCCTGAAAGCCACCAGGAAGCACGCTGAGGCGTTTCTAGCATCCTGGGGCATCGTTCCCAGCGCGGAGCGGGACGAGACCACGGAGATGGCCGTGCAGCTCTTCCACGACCACCTTGAGAAGAAACGCACCGCCCACGCTGACGGTGATGAACAGGTATACCGGGAAGCCAGCGGGGCGGAATACCTCACGGCGGTGGAGTCGACGGCTGCGCAGATGGTGGCCGGGACCTTAGAGGATTCGCTCAGCGATGCCCTGGAGTTGTACATCAGCCATCACAAGAAGCGTGACGACGGGAAGTTCACGGGGTTCTCTCGGGCTGCGTTCAAGACCCTGACCGATGTTGTTGGCGATAAACCGTTTGCCAAGGCCACGCGGGAAGACGCCCGCAAGTACGTTGACAGCCAACTCGCCACGGGCCTGAAGACTGGGACAGTGCGCCGCCGCATCAGCACTATCAGCGCGGTCTTTGCGTCCTACATCAGGGAAAAAGAACTGATGCGGACGAACCCCTTTGAGTCCCTTCAGATTGCCGGTGAAGGCAAGGACACGAAAGGCAGGGTGCCCTTCACCCCCGGCGAGCTCGCCACTGTACAAACGAAGTGCGTGGAAATGGACGATGACATCCGCTGGTTGGTGGCTCTGCTGTCAGACACAGGCGCGCGCATCGCGGAGGTCACTGGGCTCACGCTGGATGAGATTGTGCTGGATGGTCCGGTGCCGCATATCGTCATCAAGGACCAGCCCTGGAGAACAGTAAAGGGTGGCGCTGGTGGTCCGAGTGAGCGGGAGGTCCCCCTCCTTGGTCATTCGCTCTGGGCGGCTCAGCGGGTGAAGGCGTCAGCGAAGCCTGGGCAGAAGTTCGCATTTCCGCGTTACACGTCAGACGCCAAAGGCTGCAACGCTGACAGCGCATCGGCCACCGTTGCGGGCTGGCTACGGGCGAACAAGTGGGAGCACACGGCACATGAGTTCCGGCATACGATGGCTGACCGTCTACGTGATGTTGGCTGCCCTACGGAGGTTCGCCACTCGATTGGCGGGTGGGCGACCAAGGGCGAAGCTGCGGGGTACGGCAAGGGGTATAGCCTCCCCATCAAGCGCGAGTGGTTAGGTAAGGCGCTGCATCAGACGGCAGCCGATAGCCGGTAACAACAAGACTTACGGGGTGAGCGATGTCATACAACGGTAAGAAGCTGCACAAGTACATGTCTGCCGCGCAGGCAGAATTTGAGGTGCGGGGGAGCTACATCTACAAGTACATGAGCGCGTCTCAGCCCGTGTACGAAATTCGAGGTGACTACATTCACAAGTACATGTCTGCCTCGCAGCCGGTGTACGAAATTCGCGGAGGCCGCTACGTGCATGAGTACATGCGAGCGACGCAGCCTGTGTATGAACTGAGGTGACGCCCTCAAGCGGCTTCCTAGTTGCGTCAGTCTCGGTGCAAGGAATCCTCTAGTAAATGACAACTTCTAGTGGAGCGCTCACGCGCTAAGGGCGCTTTTCCACTATACCCCACGGGCTTACGCAAGCCCCCCTCCCGTTGCTACCGTGCGTCCCCTGGCAATCAATCAGAGGGGCATCAGTGGAAAGCATCATCACACTTCCTAGCGGGCGGTTTCAGGTCCGCATCTCCTATTCAGACAGGAAGATAAAGACCCGGAGCTTTGCCAGTCTTGAAGAGGCCGAGCAATGGTTACAAGGCCACCTCCCTGCCGGGAAGGTGCTCCCCATCAGCGCGTCAATCAAGCTGGGAGCGAAGGCGGCAGTGCCTGTCGTGCAGCCTCCAGTCCGTAGCCGCGACCTCACGCTAAGGGAGGCCCTCGAGAAGTATGCGCAAGAGGTAACCCCGCTCAAGAAAAGCGCGAGAACTGAGCTGAGCGTGCTCGGTCGATGGCTTAAAAACCCACTTGCTGGCCTCCCGCTCTACAGCATTCGGGGTGCCGATTTGACCGCGTATATGAATCAGCGCTTAGCGCGGGGCATCGCAATTGCCACCATACGCACCGAGATTGCATTGATCTCCCACTTATACGAAGTTGCGCGTACCGACTGGGGCTATGAGGACCTGCAAAACCCAAGGAAAGCCATGCGCAGAATCAAGCAGGGAAACGTTAGAGACCGACGGCTCCGGCCTGGGGAGTTCGACAAGCTCATGGCATGGTGCGACCGGAACGGAGACCAATGGCTCAAGGTCGCCGTAATCGTTGCAGTGGAAACGGCGATGAGAAGCGGTGAGATAGCCGCACTCACTTGGCCAAATCTCAACCTAGACGGTCAGCTCGCGTATCTCCCTGATACCAAGAACGGCACACCCCGCATGGTCCCCCTATCTCGTGCAGCAGTGGCAGCCCTCCGAATGCTCCCGGTGAATCCCGACCGGTACGTGTTCGACATCCTAAAGGGCAGCATAGCGCGGCGCTTCAAGCAGGCTCGCATTGCTTGTGACATGGAGGATTTCAAGTTCCACGACTTCCGACATGAGGCGGTATCTCGTCTATTTGAGAAGGGATTCAACATGATGGAGGCTGCCGCCATCAGCGGGCACAAGACACTCCAGATGCTCAAACGGTATACGCACCTGGACCCCAAGAGCCTGCTCACACGGCTGGGGTGAGGTGTCCCATCGGGACAGTTCCCGCTGTCCCAAACCATGCTCCCATATGGGACACCTGAAGCCCATCCCATGGGACTCCGCTAGAACTCCCACGAGTCCCGCTCCGTGGCCTCTTCAGGACTCAGCCGACGAACATCCAGCGCCTGCCCAGTGGCCTCCTGAAAGAACTGTTCGAATGCCTTCAGCACGATGTCCGGCTGAGCCTGTACCACCTTCCCGAACTTGACGGCCATCCCACGGACCACGCCATCAATTGCTCTTTGCTCCAGGGCCTCAGCGGCCATCTTTTCCACCTCCGTATCATTGGCTTGCCACTCGGACAGCTTGCGCCACTGCGGCGCGTTCTCGCGGATATACCCCACGTCCAGCTCCGCACCTTCAGCCGTGGCCATGAGCCGCAGCCGCTCCCAGACTGCGGGCACCTGTTGCCTCATTCGGCTCACGGTGGACTTAGGAACGTTGAATCGTTGCTCCAGCTCCCGCGCGCTGCCGGATACCTCACCCGCCAGCAGCATCAGCCAAAAGGCCTGATGACGCTCCGCTTGGGTCATGTTCAGGTGCTCGCGGGAATTGACGTGTAGGGCGAATGCACGCGCCTCCGCCTCTGTCGCTCCCGTGAACCGCTGCCCCCACACTCTGGCCTCAGGGCTCACCTCAGCGGCCTCATACGCCTCCATCCGATGGTGGCCGTCGATGACCCACAAGGGGCCGTCCGGCTCCGCTGGGTCCTGCCAGTAGACCACGGGGTCTAGCGGGTCCCCCCGCTCCACTACTTCCTTCAATGAGGCGCTGACCGCTGCTGATTCCTGCTTCTTGAGGATGCCCTGGACATACTGGTTACTGTTGTGGTCCCGCACCTGAAACCGCCCCTCATCCACCTTCAGGCTGCCGAGCGGGACCCGATGAGGAGCCGTCAGGAGGGCATGGGTGAGCCCTAGCGGCCCTCCCAGCTTCCCTGACTGTTTTGGCTTGTGCGGGCCTGTCCCTGCTACATCACTCAATGCGTACCTCTCTTTGTTGTTGCTCATCATCATTGAGCATTGGTTGCGCGCGCATCTTTCCTTGAACTTCGGTCGAATCTCGACTAGCCTGCTACCGGCAGGCTACGCAGCGACAGCCGTTCACGAAGCGCGCCGCGTCGCTGAATGCACTCTTCGATGGTCTGTTCGAGCTTGGCCAGGACGGCAGGCTGATTAGCCGCCAGCGCTGTCCTCTCTGCTTCCCGCTTATCCCTCGCCACCTTGCGCGCCTTCTCTCTTGCCTTCTTCTGCTGCGGCGTGAGTGGCTGTTTGGTCAGCGCCTTGGTCAGCTTTCCGTCCCTCTTGAGCTGCACGATGAGGCCCTGACCAGCGGGCGTGACGTACACCGTATGGCCCCGTCCTAGCTTTACGCTGCGGAACCACTCCACATCGCCGGAACGCCGTGAGCGCTGCTGATAGCGGCCAGCTCGGTGGGTCATCAGGTCCACCGCTACAAGGTCCTTAAAGATGGCGACGCTGTTGAGCCCGCCCAGGCTTCGCACGAATGCACCGATTTCTGGGAGGTCCGCCGCTGCTGTATCGATGTATGAGTCGCCCTGGTCATCGGGCATGTGCTCACTCGCGGGGACCTCAGGCTGAGCCTCGGTCTCTACCGGTCTGCCGCCATTCGCTAGGCAAGCATGTTGCGCAGCCAGTGCCTGAGCCTTTACCTCTGCCAGCTCATCCTCTCCTTCCCAGGGAAGAAGCTCCACGTTACTCACGCGCCCTCCTTTGCGTTGCCACTGCGCACGACGAATGCAACGTGTCCCAGGCTCTCCAGCACCGCCAGCTCCTTGGCCAGCTCCTGCCGCTCAAACCCAGCCAGCGCTAGGAACTCATCAGAGATTCCCGCCTGCTCCCCGAACCCGGCCACTTGAAGCTCATCCCGATGCTTCTCCCAGCCAGGGAAGCCCCACGCCCACCGCGCTGTGCCTTCACGTTTCGCGATGGCCACGGGCGACGAGCTGCGAATGATTGATGCGAGTTCGAAGGGACTCTGGGCTTGAATGGTTGTGCCGTCATCGTTGAACACTGCGGCCCCGTCCGTGGCCATAGCGACTACAGCCAGCAGCGGCGCAAGGGCTCCATCGAGAGCCTTGAGGGTTTCGTTACGTTGGTTCATAAGTTTCCTGATGTGGAAAAAGAAAAGCCGCCCTCACCATCACTGGCGGGGCGGCATGGGGTGGAACGGATGGGCGGGACTACTGCGCAGTGCGGTTCGCTTCCGTGAGACCCTGTGACCAAGCTGAGACGCCGTTAATCATGAGAGAACGGAGGTTGTTACGGCGAATGTCTTCCCTGCGGTTCCCGTCCTTGTCCAGGTAGGTCACCTTCAGTGCATCGTTGAAGCCTGCGATGTCCTTCCGAGCGAGTGCGCCGATGGCCTTGTGGAACTGGCCAACGTCGCCCACCTGATACGCCACGTCCGTGAACACTGCTCGTTGACCCGCGCTGATCCTCCGCCACAATCCGGGACTCGCCACCTCCACGGCCTGCTTCGCGCGCGCCTCGTAACGGGGTAACGACACCTCAAGGAGGCGAGCGGCTTGCTCAGGGGTGATCTGCACGGAGCCGTTCTTGATCCCATCAATGGACTTGTGGGGGATACCAGACCGCCGAAAGTCCTCTTCGATGGTCTCAGCATTGGCGTTCAGGTTGTAGCCATAGCCGATGTTGTTGCCAGCTTTCGGATTCGGGTCGGGCGTGGCCTTGAGCACGAGACCTTCGCCCATCGCGGTGAGTGACGCGGCCAAGCCGGTGGAACTGATGGGCTCAGTAAGGTTGGCGCTGGTAAGAAAGTTCTTAGCTTGACTCACCTGAATCTTAGAGCCCTGCCCGGTGAGTCGAGAGCCCGAAAGGCCTGCGAAAGTGACCGGCATGTTGGGCGCGCTGAACACGTTGCCCAGTGCCCCATTAAACGCCCCTTCACGTACCTTATCAATCTGGCCGCGCATGGTGTCGTTGATTTGATTAAGGTTGTATGCCTTGGCGAGCACCTCCGCGTTATCAATGAGGTCCTGAGTAGTGGCCGTTTTGGACACAAGTTTCTGATGCAGGCCAGACATCGCCGCGCGTTCATCCTTTGTCAGGAGCTTGGTATCTGCGGTCTCCTGCATAATTTGATCGAACGTCACATAGCCCAAGCCGTGGACAGGGTTGCCGTTGATGAACGCGGTTAGCTGGTATTGGCCATTCTTGCTGTAGACGAGGCCGGGGCTAACTTCTTCGCCATACTTCGCGCGCGCCTTCTCCAAGTAATTCTGGATTGCCTCCTGGGCTTGTTCACTTGCTCTGTACGGGGAACCCGCACATCAATCTTGTTCACCGGGTCATACACGAAATTGGACTGTACCTGGTGCTGAATCCAGGTCTTCGCTTGGTCGGGGGTGGCATTCGGATTGCGCAAGTAATAGTCACGGAGCTCAAGCTGTGCCCATGTACTGGCAGCATCTTCATTCTGCGGAGAGCCGCCAAACAGCCGGCCCACTACAGGAATCCGCTGATACCAGCTCGTGGTCAGCCCAGAGACTTCCTTGGTCACCTTCTCTTGCCACTGCGGGTCACTGGTTAGCTTTTGTGCAAGCTTCTGGGCCTCAGGCGAAATTGCACGATACGCCGTCTCGTATGCGATTCCATCTGAGATTCCAGTGTCTACCTGCTTCGTGTACGTCCTGAACAGGTCACTGGCCTTCTCATCAAAGTAGAGGGACTGGATTTGATCAGGGAGGTTCTTGAACAGCATTGCTGCGAGACGGAACTGACTGGATGGCTGGCCATCCTTCGCAGGTGCAGCGTTTACAGCCCCATCAATCAGCCCCTTCAACTTGGTGTTAGCCAAGTCGCTGCGCCCAGACTGAGCTGTTGACTGGACAATCGCGGCTAAGGCCTGCTGCACAGTTGGGTGTCGCGAATAATCCCCGGACTGCATGCCACTGGCAGCGCCCATCATTGCCTGTACTGCGGGCTCTTGAATGGCATCCAGCGCAGTCTGGGCCTCCTTCTTACCGAGCGCCCAAGCCGTCCCGCTACTGACCAAATACATCGCCTGTCGGGCCTGTAGCGCGCTATCTGCGATGCCCTGGATACGCCTGTACTCCGCGAGAGCGGCCCCGGCACTCTTGAACTGGTTCAGCGGCCCGATGCGGTTAACGAAGTCATTGATGTCCGGCTGTTTGCCCTGGCTCGCTGCCTCTTCATCCGCTACGGTCCGCTTGAAGAAGTCCGTTTGCTGAGCCTGCTCGATGCGCTGGTTCTGCTCTTCGAGAGCCCGATGCTGGAGCCGTGTGGCCTCCGACTGAATCTTCGGGTTCATCTGCTGGAGCGTCAGTCCCGTGTGCGGGTCCTTGAACTGCGTGAACAGGTCGAACAGTTCCGGGCGACCACCAGCTTGCGAGGACAAATTGTTGATCTTGTCCAGGAGCATGTCAGCCATCTCCGGGCGGGTCATCATGCCCATCTGACCACGCATCGGCTCAAGCGTCTGCTGAACCCCATCCCACATCTGCTGGAGACTCTTGGTCGGGTCCAGGATGCCATCAGCGACAGCGGAGAAGTTGCCGAATGCTGTTTCCTTCAGGCGCTGGAACTGGACCTGAGCATAGTCCTTACGGACACTATCGGCTGTCGTCGCGACACTCTTCGATACGTGGTCGACAATCGCGGGGTCCGTGAGGCCAGCCGTGTGCTGCGCTACCTGCTCGTGGAGGAACTTCTCCGGGTCGAACCCGTCCTGGTTCTTCGACTGCTGGTAGGCGCTAAGGATGTCCGTCTGAACCTGGTTGCCAATCTTCAGGCCCACCGCGTTGCGATAGCCCTGGGCGAACGTATCGTTGAACGCAGGGTCCACGCGGGAGTCCGCAGACGGAGGCGGAACCTTGATGCCCCCGGTCTGCGCGTCGATGAGCCCAGCATCACTGAGCTGGCCTGCTGCTGTGCCCGCCTTAAACGCCTGCGTGGCGTTCTTTTGGTTATCCAGGTTGACGTACTCCTGGAGTGCGGGATTGAACGTCTGGAGCCCCGTAAGGAGCCCGTGAAGGGTTGCATCCTGCTGCGGTGCTGCATAGGTATCGACGGGACGCTCTTGGGGCTGGAAGGTGACCTGACGGCCCGTAACGGGAACCTCAGGGCGACCGGTGATGGACACAGGGGAATTCGGAGATTGAGGCATGGTGGTGTGAGGTTGTCAGGTCGATGACCCAGGCATCTTGAAACCGTAGGCGTTGGAGCCTGGGACTCCGCCGGTAACGCGGTTCTTGATGGATTCCTGGGATGTGTATGCGTTGAGTGCTCCGCCAGCAATCTGGAGGCCAGTCCCGATGAGGCTCGGCTGTTGGATACTTGCCGTGCGCGAGGATGCTTGCGCGTAGTCGCCACGAAGCGCGGAGACCGCCTGACGCTGTTGCGATGATGCGTTGGCCTGCATGGCCGCGATGTCCTGCCCAGCGTTGAAGTTGGCTTCGTTCGTCACGCGGTCATTGCTGCCCCCGCCGTTCGTCCCAGAGTCAGCCGCAAGGGCCTGGAGGTGACCCGTTTCGATCATCGCCTGGCGAGCTCGCTCAGACATCTGCTCGGCCGCTGCCTGGTTCTGCTGGGTCATCTCGTTCTTCGTCTGGGTTACCTGAGAGTCGTAAGCAGCCTGGGCGGCGTCTCCCTGTCGCTTTGCCGCTTGGCTCTGACTCACGTAGGTAGCTGCCGCAGTGGCCGCGCTCATGGCCATGCTCGCGATGGTCATGGTCGAGAGCGTGAGGCTTGTGGGCTCACACATGGCGCGGTGCCTCATAGAAGAATCGGAAGCTGCCCGGAGGCCCCTGGTTTGGCGCTACATCGCCAATGACAAAGCCCAGGTGTTCCAGCATCGTCATTGCCTCCGCGTTGTTCGAAGCCACGGTGTTGGCTAACGGCACGTCAGCACCACGAACGCTATCGAGCCAAACGCGCGCATGCGACAGAAGCTCGCGGGTGTGACCAGCAACGGCAGCGGAACAGCGCATCCACGGAACGTTGGCCATCGGATAACGAACGAGACCAAACAGAGCCTCAATCTGGCCGTCGATACGCAGCGTCCAGGACTCATCTGATACCCGGACAGATTCCGCAAGACGGGTTTCGGGCGAACCGGCCCAGGTCAGGGCCATCTCAGCGATGTCCGACTGGCGCAGCTTAGGGGCCAGCTCGGTGGCGTCTTCGGGAGTCGCTGGGCGGTACGTGATGCGGCCGTATGGGGAAACCGGAGGCCAGCCGGATGGAGGCGTGGAGGGGGTCATAGAGAGTCCTTACGGTGGGCGGAGGATGGACGCGACCAGCCCTGCCCGGTGGGCATGGAAGCGAGAGGGATGGAGGTTCAAAAAATAGGTGTGCTCAGCCGCGCGCTTGAACATCCAAGCTGGCTACCTGCGAGAGTCAGGGTTTAGGCCCTGGCATGTCGCGCCCCTCCAACGTGTAGGGCGAGAGTGTGGGCTTAGCTCCCGTGCGGGTTTAAGCCTGCGAATCCCCGCACTGCCCCATCAGGCAAGGGCTAGAGCGGCGCGTAGAGCGAGAGTCGGGGGATAGACGGGTGCATCGCCCTGAAACCCTTACCCCGCTTACGATTCAGCCGAATGGAAACAAAAAAGCGCCAGCCGTTTCCGGGAGGCGCTTCTAGGGGCACTGCTGGCTGACCTATCAGCCGTGCTCAGGGTGCTCAGGCGGGTGAGCTGGAGACCAACCAGCGGCGCATCACCAGGGCCTCCCAGCTACGGGCTTCAGTGTCTCGGATGGTTTCCAACAGACGGGGCTTACGGCTGCGCTCAACGTAGTCACGGAGCAGCAGGAATTCACGGGAGCCGATGCGGACGGACGCGGTGCCCTGGTCGATGCTGAGGGAGAAACGGCGGGTGCTGATGGTGATCTGGAACATGCAAAACACTCCTGGGAGCAAGTGCGCTTGGCGGTCTGCTTCGCGTCACGGGAAACTCATAGTACATACACTGTATGCATATCGTCAAATCACGCGCGCGGTCCGTAGTCAGGATGCTCACCCAGCTTGACCAGCAACAGCTCCCACGCTGCCAGTGGCATTGGCCGGTGGTTCGAACTGCCCTCAGGAGCGCTCCAGGCATGCCAAGCGGTGATTGATGCGTGAACTAGCTGGGCAGCTTCCCCGCGCGTTAGGCCGTGCCGCTTGATGGTCTCTCGAAGTTGCTCAGGGCTAGGCTTGGTGATTTCGGTCATGGCGTTTTTCCGGTTCGTGATGTGGAACCGAAAGTTTACGCGCCGGGGTAAACCGGTGTCACG
>NZ_JBSAXA010000032.1:0-47544 GCF_053427615.1 Burkholderia sp. AW33-5
GTCCTTGATCGCGACGGAGGTCGCGACGGGGTTCGTGCGGTCGAGGGTCGTGAATCTTCCGTTATGGAGGATCAGATCCGGTTGGGTGTCGGTCGTGCTCATCAATATGTCCTCGATGCAATCAGAAACCGAGCCAGTGACGGACCGGTGCGACGGCCGCCACGCCGATCAGCATGCCGCCCAGCCCGACCAGCGCGATCAGCGGCGGTGCGGGCGAGCGCACCTTGATCACGCTGTACACGACGCCGATCAACACGCCGGCGCCCAATGAAGCCAGATACGATTCCATACGCCCATCCCGACTGAATTAGAATGTGCCGCATTGCCGCCCGGGCGCCGTGCGTCGGCAGCCCGAATCGTTTCCGCCCGTTCGCTTCACTTCGCCGCCACGCTCTCAAGCCATGCAACATCTTCCCGATCTCGAAGCCTGGGCCATCTTCGCGCGCGTCGCCGAGACCGGTTCGTTCGCCAAGGCGGCCGACCTGCTCGGCATCTCGCAACCGACCGTGTCGAAAGCGATCGCACGCCTCGAAAAGCGCCTCGGCGCGATGCTGCTGTACCGCACGTCGCGCAAGCTGTCGCTCACGCCGACCGGCGAACTGCTGCGCGATCGCGCGATCCGCCTGCTCGCCGACGCCGAGATGATCGAGGACGAGGCCTCCGCGCACGCGCTCGAACCGCACGGCCTCGTGCGCGTGAACGCGCCGATGTCGTTCGGGCTGCACCACCTGGCGCCGGTGCTGCCCGCGTTTCTCGAACGCTACCCGCGCGTCGACATCGATCTCGTGCTGTCCGACCAGTTCATCGACATCGTGTCGGGCGGCTTCGACGTCGCGATCCGGATCGCCGAGCTGAACGATTCCTCGCTGCGGGCGCGTCGTCTGTGCGCGGTGCGCCGGCCGCTCGTCGCATCGCCTGCGTATCTCGATCGGCATGGCCGGCCGACCCATCCGAGCGAACTCGACCGGCACGTGTGCCTGACCTACACGAACATCCCGACACCCGACTACTGGCGCTTTCGCCACACCGCGTCGAACGACGAAATCGGCATCCCCGTGCGCGGCCGCATCCGCACCAACAACGCCGACGTCATCGGCCCCGCGCTTCTTGCCGGCCACGGTCTCGCGCTGCAGCCGACGTTCCTGGTGTGGGACGCACTGCAAAGCGGCGAGCTCGAGGAAGTCATGCCCGACTGGAAAATCGCCGATATCAACGTCAATCTCGTCACGCCGCCCGGCATGCTGCGTGCCGCGCGCGTGACGGCGCTGCTCGAGTTCCTCGTCGAACATCTGTCGCACGCGCCGTGGGCACTGCCGCCCGTCTGAACGGGCGGCCCGTGCCCGTTACTTCGCCGGGACGGCCGGGATCGACTCGTGCGGCGTCGCGGTGCGCTGCGCGGCCTTGTGAACCATCGTGTACGCGTAGTCGACGCCCATGCCGTACGCGCCCGAATGTTCCTTCGCGACCGCCATCACGGCGTCGTAGGTGTCGCGGCGGGCCCAGTCGCGCTGCCACTCGAGCGCGACCTGCTGCCAGGTGACGGGCACGACGCCGGCCTGGATCATCCGCTGCATCGCGAAGTCGTGCGCGTCCTTCGACGTGCCGCCCGACGCGTCGGCCACCATGTAGATTTCGTAATCGCCTTCGAGCATCGCGCTGAGCGCGAACGTCGTATTGCAGACTTCCGTCCACAGGCCCGACACGATGACCTTCCTGCGACCGTTCGCGGCCAGCGCATCGCGGACCTTCTGGTCGTCCCACGAGTTCATCGACGTGCGTTCGAGCGTCTTCTGGTTCGGGAACACGTCGAGCAGCTCGGGATAGGTGTAGCCCGAGAAGCTGTCGCTTTCGACGGTGGTGATCGTGGTGGGGATGTTGAATGCCTTCGCGGCCTTGGCCAGCCCGACGACGTTGTTCTTCAACGTCTGGCGATCGATCGACTGCACGCCGAACGCCATCTGCGGCTGCTGGTCGATGAAGATCAACTGGCTGTTCTGGGGGGTGAGGACTTCAAGCTTCGGGTTGCTCATGGCGCGAATCATCCTTTGGACAGGAAACGTTTGAGGCTTGCCTCGACCGGAAACCGGGAGGAGCCGACTGTGCGTTACCCCGGAACGGCGTCTTCCGGTTGCAGCCATTTAATCGGAAAAGTCGCGGCTCGAACATCCAAGAAATGGAATCGATCGAATTCCGAAAGAGAGGGCTCGCGAAGGGCCATCCGCCCTTTTGTTCCACACGTAAACCCGATACGCTTCCAGCACGTTGAAGGCGCGCCCTTCGCCCCCGATCAGCCTATCACGAGAGGTTTTCACCATGAAGCCGTATTTTCTGTCGCTGTTCGCAGGCATCCTCGCCGGCGTCATCTACGGCGCGCTCGGCGTGAATTCGCCGGCACCGCCGATCATCGCGCTCCTCGGCCTGCTCGGCATGCTGGCCGGCGAACAGATCCTTCCGCTCGCGCGCCGGATGCTCTCCGGCTACCGGCTGAATACCGCGTGGCGCGACGCACAATGCAGCCAGCACATGTTCGGCACGCTGCCGGGCGGCGCCGCGAACGACCGCAAGCCGTCGTGATGCACGGCTCATGAACAACGTCGAACTGTTTCATTACCTGCTGCTGTTGATCTGCGGCGCGGGCGCGCTCACGTGGCTCGCGGAGCGGATCTCGATTCCACCGGCCGTCGTGCTGCTGCTCGGCGGCTGCGTGGTGGCCGTCGCCGGCAAGCGCGTGCCCGACATGGACCCGGCGCTGCTGCTTGCGGCCGTGCTGCCGCCGCTGCTGATGTCGAGCGGTTTCTATACGGCATGGAAGGAATTCCGGCACGAGCTCGGGTCGATCGCGTCGCTCGCGCTCGGCGCCGTGGCGTTCACCACGATTGCGGTCGCGCTTGCCGTGCATGCGGTCAATCCGGCGCTGCCGTGGGCCGCGTGCTTCACGCTCGGCGCGATCGTGTCGCCGCCCGACGCGGTCGCCGCGAAGGCGATCCTGCAGCGCCATCCGCTGCCCGCCCGGCTCGTCGCGGTGCTCGAAGGCGAAAGTCTCGTCAACGATGCGTCGGGCCTGCTGCTGTATCAGATGGCCGTGTCGGCCGCGCTCGCCGTCACGATCACGACCGCGAGCGCCACCGGCCTGTTCTTCTCGCTCACGCTGATCGGCATCGCAGTCGGTCTCGCATGCGGTCATGCGATGTGCTGGGTGTTGCAGCGCCTGCGCGAGCCGATGCTCGGCATCGTCGTGACCTTCGCGATGGCGTGGGGCAGCTACGGGATCGCGGAAGCCGTGCACGGCTCGGGCGTGCTGTCGGTCGTGACGTGCGGCCTCGTGCTCGGCGTGCGCCAGCATCGCGTGTTCGACGCCGACATGCGGATCAAGGCGAAGGCGACCTGGGAAGCGATCGTGTTCGTGCTCGACGCGCTCGTGTTCATCCTGATCGGCCTCGCGCTGCACGCGATCCTCGCGCGCGTGAACCACGAAGGCGCGGTGCTGATGGCCGGCCTGCGCGTCGCGCTGCCGGCGACGGCCGCCGCGATCGCCGCGCGCGTCGTGTGGGTGTTCGTCGCGATGTGGCTGCCGGGCCGCCTGCGCGCGCCGCGCGCGGGCCACGCTCCGTGGTCGTGGCGCGAGGCCGTCGTGCTCGGCTGGTCCGGCATGCGCGGCGTCGTGAGCCTCGCGGCCGCGATCGCGCTGCCGAACGACTTCCCCGGCCGCGACCTGATCCTGTTCAGCACGTTCCTGCTGATCATCGCGACGCTGGTCGTGCAAGGCGGCACGCTCGCGCCGCTGATCCGCGTGCTGAAGCTGCGCCCGGCCGCGCGGCACACGATGTCCGAGCATGCGGTGCGCGCCTACACGTTCGGTGCGGCGCTCGCCGAACTCGATGCTCGTGAACAGCGTGGCGCGGGCCTCGAACGCGCATCGCTCGACCGGCTGCTGACCGAATACCGCAGCCGCGTCGCGTTCAACGAACGCGCGCACCGCGACGGCGCCGAACCGGCCGACGTGCGCGCGCGGATGCTGCGCGTCGAGCTGGAACTGGTCGGCGTGTCGCGCGACGCGCTGCTCGGCCTGCATCGCGACGGCCGGGTCGACGATGCGGTGTTGCACCGCATAGAATCCGAGCTGGATTTCGAGGAACTGCGGCTGCAGCGCCTGCTCGAACCGTAACATCTCGCCTGCCCGGCCATGCCCGGCCGGCCTGTCTCCCCTCTCCCCACATGGAATTGCAATGAGCGAACTGTCCGTCGAAGCGAGCATCGGCTCCGTCGATTACCTGGTCCATTTCACCGACGGCGTACATCAATGGCGCGCCGACGAACCGGCGTCGCTCGGCGGCGGCGACACCGCACCGACGCCCGTCGCGCTATTGCTGTCGAGCCTCGGCGCCTGCACCGCGATCACGCTGAAGATGTACGCGCAACGCAAGGGCTGGTCGCTCGCCGAAGTCCACGTGAAGCTCGCGCACGAATCGGGCAGCGCGGGCAGCACGATCATGCGCCGCATCACGCTCGACGGCGACCTGACCGACGAGCAGCGCGAGCGTCTGCTGCAGATCGCGAACGCGTGTCCGGTGCACAAGATCCTCACGCACCCGATCGCGATCGATACGGCCATCGCCTGACTCACCGACACCGAGAAACCCACCATGTCCGCATCGATCAAGACCCTGCTCACGCCGCGCGAGAGCGACATCGGCAACCTCGTCGTGCGCCGCGTGCTGCCCGCGCGCGCCGCGCGCCTCGTCGGGCCGTTCATCTTCTTCGACGAAATGGGGCCGGCCGTGCTGCCGGCCGGCAGCGGGATCGACGTGTTGCCGCATCCGCACATCGGCCTCGCGACCGTCACCTACCTGTTCGACGGCACGCTGATGCATCACGACAGCCTCGGCTTCCGGCAGAAGATCGTGCCCGGCGACGTGAACTGGATGACGGCCGGGCGCGGCATCGTCCATTCGGAGCGCTCGCCCGACGAGGACCGCCCGCATGAACAGCCCGTGCACGGGATCCAGACCTGGGTCGCGCTGCCGGTCGAGCACGAGGACACCGCGCCCGCGTTCGCGCATCACGCGGCCGACACGCTGCCGTCGTTCACGCGCGACGGCGCGAGCGTGCGCGTGATCGCGGGCACCGCATTCGGGCTCACGTCGCCGGTCGCCGTGTTCTCTCCGACGCTCTACGCGTATGCGGAATTCGCCGCGGGCGCGCAACTCGCGCTCGATGCGGAACACGACGAGCGCGGCGTGTATCTCGTCGACGGCGACCTCACGGTCGACGGCACGCCGCTCGCACCGGCGACGATGGCCGTGCTCGAACCCGGCGCGAACGTCGCGCTCGCCAGCGGGAACGGCGCGCGCGTGATGCTGCTCGGCGGTGCGCACCTGCCGGGCGAGCGGTTCATCGAATGGAATTTCGTGTCGAGCGAGCGCGCAAAGATCGAGGCGGCCCGCGACGCGTGGGCCGCGCAGACCTTCGGCAAGGTGCCGGGCGAGGAAAACGAGTGGACGCGCCAGCCGGCGCGCCGCGCGCAGTAAGCCGGCAGCAGTCGGCATCATCGATGGAGCGCGGCCGGCATTCACGCCGGCCGCGTTGCGTTTACCGCTTCAATCCCATCAGCTTCGCGAGCACCGGCCAGCGGTCCAGCGATTCGACGAACGCGCGCCGCGCCTGCTCGTCGACGTAGCGTGCCGGATCCAGCGCGGGCAAGTGCCGCGCGAGGCCGAGCACGTCGTTCGGTTGCGACAGGCGATCGTCGTCGCCTTCGCCGATGTTTACTGTTCGTCGATCCATACGCCGTCCGGAGTCTTGACCGCATAGCCGGCGCTCGTCTGCACCGTCACCGTGCCTTCGTTCTCGCCGACCATCCGCGTGCGCGGCAGGTCGGCCGCATATTGTGCAAGCGTCACGCCCGGCTTGAACGGGCTGTTCGACACGAGGTTCGACAGCAGCTGCGCGAGCGCGAGAAAGCTCGTCGGCTGGTCGATCACCGTCGTCGTGCCGTGATTGCCTGTGAAGCCGACGAGCCGCACGCCGACCGGCCCGTGAACGATGCGCGGCGTCGGAATCTCGCGCAGGCCCGCGACCTGGTTCTTGTCGCCGCGCAACGCGGCGCCGTGCTCGGGCACGAACACGATCACCGCGCGCCGGCCCGACTGCGCGATCAGGTCGGCGAGCCGGTCGAAGTCGTTCATCAGCTTGGTCGCGCGCTGCGGATACGAATCGATGCTGGTCAGCCCACTCCCCACCACGCGGTTGCCGTCGTGCAGGCTGATCGTGTTGTAGTACAGCGCGACCGGGCCCGGCACCGACGCGCGCTGCGCGTACCAGCTCGCGAGCGTGCCGTAATCGTCCTTGATCGCCGAGCCGTCGAACGCATGCATCGCGACCGGGGCGGCGGCGTTCGAGATCATCGGCGCGTCGGGCACGCCGATATTGTCGTGAATGACCTGGAGGAAGTTGTCGAAGTGGCCGTCGTGGTTCAGCAGCGACTGCACCGTGTAGCCGGCGGACGCGAGTTGCGAGAACAGGTGGCACTGCTGCGGCGCCGGTTTGTACAGGTCCGCATGCGCTTCCTGCCCGCAGCTCGCGCGCAGCACGCGGATCGCGGCCGGGCCGCTGTAGCTCGCGGCCGTGCTGAAGTTGTTGAACAGGTAGTCGAAGTGATTCAGCATCGGGTGGTTGCGCACCTTCGCGGCATCGAGGTCGTCCCACGACAGCGAGCAGACGTGCAGCACGATCACGTCGAACTGCGCGGCCGGGTCGTTGCCGAGATGACCGAACGCGACCTGGCGCTGCGATTCCTGCGCGCGGAACGTCGCGAGCGCCGCGTTGTGATCCTCGGGCTGGCCGGCGCGCGCGCCCGTCGCGTCGGCCTGCTGCGGCAGCGGCGCGACGACGCGCGCCATCAGCCCGTTGCCGGCCTGCCACAGCGGCATCACGATCAGCACGGCGAGCACGAAGGTCGCGACACGCACCCAGCGATTGACGACGAAATAGACGATCAGCACGCCCACGACCGTCAGCACCAGCACGGGCGGCAACAGGCGCGGCAGCAACTCCATCCAGTAATCGAGGCGGAATGTGCCGACCTCGCGCGCGGCTTCGGCGAGGCGCGCGAGCGGCGGCGCATGCATTTCGCGCGCGAGCAGCGGCACCGCGATCGCGATCGCGACGAGCTGCCGCACGATGCGCCACGCGCGGCGCCGGATCGGCGCGCTCGCCGCGAGCGCCAGCGCGAACGCGAGGTTCGCGAGCCACAGCGGCTGCAGGTGGCCGGTCGCGAACAGCGCGAACTTCAGGATGAAATACAGATTCCAGAACGTCATTTGAACCACTCCGTGATGGGCGCCGCGTCAGTCGCGCGCCCGATCGAGCTTCGGCGCCAGCATCGACTGCACGCCGCGCGCCGCGCCCTTCCACATTCGTACGTAACCGTCCAGGCCCACGCGCAGCACTTCCTTCAGCCCGCGCAGCGGCGTGTCCGCGCGCGCGCTGGCGTGCCAGTCGAGCCACGCGTCCGCGCGGCCGAACGTGCACTGCACGAGCTGGCGCTCCTGCTCGAGCGTCAGCGCGTCGAAGCTCACGCCGACGTGCGTCGGCGTCACGCGGCTCACGCGCACCGGGAACGGGAACGGCCGGTCGCCACGCGTCACGCACACCGTCAGCGTGTCGCCGACCGCGAGCGGCAGCCCCGGCACCGCTTCGAGGCCGAGGCCACCGGTCGAGTAGTCGCTGGTGAAGCAAGCGGCCGTCGACCCGTCGGCGAGCAGCAGCGTCGCCGGCACGCGCATCGCGATCCGGTGCGTGACGCGCACCTGTTTGGTCTCGCGCGCGACGGCCAGCGCGGCGCCGAGCATCGCGAGGTTGTAGACGGTCCAGCCGAGCGTGATCAGGATCGTCGACGCCTCGTCGCCCTGATCGGCCGCGAGCCGCCACACGCCGGCCGCGATCGCGAGCACGTTCAGCGCGAACAGCACGAGGTACGGCTTCGACGTCGACCAGTCGACGTAGCCTTCGTCGATCTTGCCGCCCTTGTCGGTCACGTTGAACTTGCCGTGCTTCGGGCTGAAGAACGCGACGGTGGTCGGCAGCGCGATGTACCACGCGAGCACCGATTCATAGACCTCGGCCCAGAACGAATGGCGATAACGCCCCTGCATCCGCGAGTTCGCGACGTTCGCGAGCACCAGGTACGGGATCACGTAGCTCGCGAGCGCGATCGACGACGCATTGATGAAGTACAGGTGGAAGAACAGGTAGGCGAGCGGGATCGTCAGGAACACGAGCCGCGGGATCCCGTAGAAGAAATGCAGCATCGCATTGCCGTAGCAGATCCGCTGAATGAAGCCGAGCCCGCGCCCGAGGAACGGATTGTCGATGCGGAAGATCTGCGCCATCCCGCGCGCCCAGCGCGTGCGCTGCTTCACGTGGCCCGCGAGGCTCTCGGTCGCGAGGCCGGCCGCCTGCACGGTCGGCAGATAGGCCGACGTGTAGCCGCGGCGATGCAGCTTGAGCGCGGTGTGCGCGTCCTCGGTCACGGTCTCGACGGCGACGCCGCCCACCTCCTCCAGCGCGCTGCGCTTGAGCACCGCGCACGATCCGCAGAAGAACGTCGCGTTCCACAGGTCGTTGCCCGACTGCACGAGTCCGTAGAACAGGTTGCCCTCGTTCGGGATCTCGCGGAACGTGCCGAGGTTGCGCTCGAACGGATCGGGCGAGAAGAAATGGTGCGGCGTCTGCACCAGCGCGCATTTCGGGTCGCGCAGGAACACGCCCATCGTCGTCTGCAGGAACGAGCGCGTCGGCACGTGATCGCAGTCGAAGATCGCGATGTATTCGCCGTGCGTCTTCGGCAGCGCGCGGTTGATGTTGCCGGCCTTCGCGTGGCGATTGTCGTCGCGCGTCAGGTAGCCGATCCCCGCTTCCCGCGCGAACGCCTCGAACTCGGGGCGGCGGCCGTCGTCGAGCAGATACACGCGCAGCTTGGCCGTCGGCCAGTCGATGCTCTGCGACGCGAACACGGTCGGCTTCACGACCGACAGCGGCTCGTTGTAGGTCGGGATATAGATGTCGACGCTCGGCCAGCTGTCGGGATCGTCGGGCAACGGCACGATCGGCCGGTCGAGCGGCCATGCGGTCTGTATGAAACCGAGCAGCAGGATCATCCACGTGTAGGCTTCGGCACCGTACAGCAGGTAGCCGGCGAACGCCTCGACGGGGCTGCGGAAATCGAGCGTCTGGGTCGTGCGCCACCACACGTAGCGGACCGTGGCGAGCAGCGCGAGCGACGCGAGCGCGAGCGTCGGCAGATGGCCCGGCAGGCGGCGCAGCGCCAGCGCCAGCACCGCGACGATCGCGAAGAACGCGAACTGCGCGCCGGGCATCAGCGGCGACATCCCGGCCGCGGCCCACATCAGCGCACCGGCGATCAGCAGCAGCGGAGCGAGCCAGCGGTGCCGGCCGACGCCGTGCGCACGCGCGTCGAGCCAGCCGCCCCAGCGCGCCCACGGCAGGCGCCCGAGCAGCGCGTCGAGGCGGGCGCCGAGCGCGCGCGCCGTGACGTAGACCGGCACGACGAACGTGTCGAACCATGCGAGCGGATCGCGCGCGGGCCGCTCGTCGGCCGCGCGCGGCGCGCGCACGATCGCGCGCCACAACCATTCGCGCGGGCTCAGCGGCTGCAGCACGCCCCACTCCTTCGCGAGCCACAGGAAGGCAACGCGCGCCCGGCGGCTCATGGGATCGGGCCGGCCGGGCGGCGGTGCATGGAAGAACAGCCGCACGAGCCAGTCGAGCAGCGTGCGCTGGGCCGGCAGCCCGATCCCGCGCGCGCACCAGTCGGTCGCGCGTCGGGCCGCGGCGCGCCAGCGCGACGCGAACGCGGCCTTCATCGCCGCGCTCCCGTGCGGCCGGCCGCGGCCGCCGCGAGCCACGCGTCGACCCAGTTCGCGACGCCGTTCAGGTCGTGCGACGCCTGCGAATACGGCGCGTCGTCGAAGATCCAGGTGCCGCGCGCGAGCGTCTCGGGCACGGCCGCATCGACGTGAATCCGCTGTTCGAGCATCGACGCCGGCCCCGCGACCGCGCGCAGCATCGCGAGCGCATCGCGCTGCATGTCGCGCGCCGGGTTCAGCCGGTTCACGACGATCTGCAGGTCGCCGCCGCCGGCCCGCAGCGCGTCGAGGCGCGCGGCGACCGTCGCGCACGCGGCCGGTTCGGGCGGCACGACGACGAGCGTCAGGTCGGCGCGGCGAATCGCCTGCTCGGCCTGCGGCGACGGGTAGCGCGCGGTGTCGACCAGCACGACGCCGTCCGCCGGCAGCGCGATCTCGTCGAGCGCGCGCGACAGCCAGGCCGGATCGGCCGCGAGCCGCGCATCGCAGGCGGCGGCGCCCGCTGCGTCGACCTGGCCATACGGCACGAACAGCACGCCGTCGGCATTGCGCCACGTATGCGCGTGCCATGGCGCGGCGTCGCCGGCGTCATCGAGCAGGCTGTGCGCGAGCCCGTGCTCGGCCAGCGTGTCGAGACCGAGCGTCGCGCCCATCAGGTTCTGCGCGTCGAACTCGACCGCGACGACCGGCCGGCCGCGGCGCGCGAGCAGCACCGCGAGCGCACCGGCGAGCGTCGTGCGGCCCGCGCCGCCGGTGGTCGACGTGACGGCGATCGTCTTCATGGCGTGGCCTCGTCGGTACGGCCGGCCTCGGGCAGCAGGCGCCCGCGCAGCGCGACCGGCACGAGTTCGCACGGCACCGCGTCGCGCCGGTGCAGCCCGCGCGGCGCATGAAAACCGCGGCCGAGGCCCAGGTGCTGCGCGACGATCCACACCGGCACCGCGATCGCGATGCCGACGACGAATCCGATGACGAGTTCGGCGATCATGCGCCCTCCGGCTTGCGCAGCGGCATCGCGCTGCGGATGGCGCCGCGCGTGCGCGCGACGGGAAATTCGGCGGATGGTGGCGGCGTATCTGCGGCCGGCGTATCTGCGGCCGGCGTGGCGTCGCCGGCGTGCGGCGCCGCATCGGCATGCGCGTCGACCGTCCCGGCCGTGACGACGTCGGCGTCCGGTTCGGCGCGCGGCGCGACATCCTCCGCGCGTTCGATCGGCGCGCGCGCCGCGCCGGCCGGCTTCGCCGTCGCGAACAGGTCGCTGTAGTCGGCGATCGGCGCGCGCCGGTTCTCGGTCTTCAGCGCATCGAGCTCGGTGTCGATGCTGCCCTGTCCGAGACACACGACGCGATCGGACAGCGTGTCGACCGGCACGTCGAAGATCCGCGTCAGCGCGTCGTCGGCATCGGCCGGCTCGCACGCGAACAGGAACACGTACAGGTGTCCGGCATCGGCGGTCACGACGTCGCCCGCGCGGCGCGGCCGGCAGTGCCGCAGCGCATCGACGTGCGACACGCCGGGCAGCAGCGCGATCTTCGCGAGCGTATGCGGCAACGCGAGCACGGCGCCGCGATCGAGCACCGCGCGAATCCGCAGGCAGAAGGCGCCGACCGGCAGATAGCCCAGCACCGAATCGCCGAGCGCGGCCGCGAGCGCCGCACGATAGTCGGCCGCGACGGGCCGCGCATAGAGCTGCCCGCGCAGTGCGTTCACGGCCGCGTGCACCCGCGACACCGGCAGGTCGCGCGCGACGACGCGATTCGCGCCGACGCTCAGCACCAGCATCTCGAACTGCTGGCGCAGCACCTCGCCGCGCTCGACGACGGCGATCTTCAGTGCGCCGCCGGATTGCCGGCGCAGCGTGTGAACGGCCGCGCACAGCGCCTCGAGCTGCGCGTGCGTGCGGAACGCCAGAACCGCGGTCGCGGCCTGCGCATGCGCACAGGCGGCGACGACCGCCGCGTTGTCGTCGACGATTTCCCAGCCGGCGGGTACGCGGCTCGTTTCGTCGAGCACCGCGCGGCTGACGACGACGCGATCCTCATCGGTCGCGAGCTTCATCCGGCGCGACGGCTCGGCGGCGGCGCCGTCGACGATCGCGGCGAGCCGGCCGCTCGGCGCGAACCGCAGCGGCCGCACTTCACCGGCCGCGAGCGTGTCGCCGGCACGCCAGAAATCGACGACCCACAGCAGCTCGCCGTGCGTGCGCTGCAATTGCGCGACGCCCGAGCACACCCCGTGAAAGCCGCTGCGCGGCGCGCGATTCGCGTCGCGCACGAGCGGCGGGTCGTCGGTATCGAGGTCGGCGCCGGTGCGCACGATCTCCGGATCGACCAGCAGCACCAGCGCGATCCGGTGCGTGCGGCACCAGTCGGCGAGCGCGTGTGCCTCTTCCGCGAGTGCCGCCGGATCGCCCCAGCTGAACCAGCGCTGCGCGCCTTCGATGAAATACAGCGAGCGTGCGCGAAAGCCGTAGCGCTTCATCGCGCGCAAGCCACCCGTGAGCCGTGCGAACGGACCGGGCGCCGCACGGCGCGGCGCAGCGGGTTCGCGCGCGGCATCGCCGTCGGCCGGCTCGTGCGCGGGCGGCATCGCCAGCACGTTCAGGTTGCGCGGCCAGCCGGCCGGCTGCGCGCCGCCCGCGAAACCGCGCGACGCCATCTGCGCGGCGACGCGCGCCGCGTCGCGCGCCAGCACGACCGTCACGTCGCGCGTGCGCGACTGCCGCGCGCTTTCCCACACCAGCGCGTCGCACGCCGGCGTGCCGGCAGCGGCATAGACCGCGTACAGGCCGCCCGCTTCCAGCTGCGTCCACGTATCGGGCAGGCCGTCGATCGCGAGCCGGCTCAGCGGGCCGGCGCGGCCACCGGCCGGCCCGGTGCGCAGCAGCGCGCGCAGGCGGCCCAGCAGGCCGGCGGCGCCGAGCGCGGGACGGGTTGCATCGATTTCCGTATTCACGCGCTTCCCCCAGGGTCTGCTTGCATATGGAACGCACACGCGTTGCCACGAGAACGGCCGCTCGCGAGGCGTGGGACGCCGCGAATACTGGCCGTATTCGCAAGGAGCGCAACGCGGCGAGCGGCCGTTCTCGTGGCAACCCCAAACCAAAAAGTCGTTCCAGGGGAACGCCCGAAATCGCCCGCATGGCGGCGTCGCTCGTCGCTTGTTTGGCTCGGCCAAACGGCGCTCCTCACTTCTTGCCCTGCAGGCGATTTCGGGCATTCGCATGTACGTTCCATATGCAAGCAGCCCCTAGTAATCCGAATAAAGCCGCACCGGCGTCGGCGTGACGAGCCAGCTGCGCTCCGCGCGTGCGTCGAACGCATAGCGCAGGTACACGAGCGCCGAACTCGGCGCATAGTCGTGCGACCGGTCGACGTGCAGTTGCGCGCCGACGCTCAGGTGCGGATTCACGCGATATTCGACGATGCCGTTCACGCCGTACGAGAACGACACGCCGCGCGTCGAACTGCCGGCGTAGACGAGCCCCGCCGCCTCCTGCGCGGCGCGCTGGTTCGCGAAGGTCGGGTAGAACAGCGAATCCTTTTCGTAGCTGTTCGAGATCCCGGCCGTGACGGTCAGGTCCCACGACAGCGCGTCGCGCCGCCCGGCCCACTCGATCGGCACGCCGAGCGACAGGTAGCGCTGCGGGCTGTAGTAACCGCCCTGCCCGTACGTGTAGTAACGCAGGTTCTGCGCGTAGTGCCACGCGTTGCCGACGAGCCCCGTGCTCACCTTCATCGTCGCGCGTTCGTACACGGGCACCGTGAAGCCGGAGCGCAGCGTGACTTCCGCGTTGCGCTCGACGTTGCGGCCGGACAGCACGCCCGCGCCGAGTTCGGCGAACAGGTTCACGCGCCCGACGTCGACCGCCGCGCGCAGGTTCACGCCATCGCGACGCACACCGCCCCATACGGCCCCGGTCCACGGATCGCGCATCCCCGCATACGACAGCACGCTGCTCGTCTCCGGCCGGCGCGACGCGTTCACGGTGAAGCTCGCCGGCCCCGCGTCGAAGCGGTAGCGTACGCCGCCGACCAGGTAATGCACCGGGAAGCCGAGCGGCGACGTGCCGAGGTCGACGCGCCATGCGTCCGTGCGATAGCCGGCGCCGAGCGCGACGCCCGTCATCGGCTGATGCAGGTCGCCGGGCGGATGCGCGATCGACGCGGCGGCCGACGGATTCGCGGCGAACGGCGCGGGCAGCCCGATCGGCGTGTTGAGCGCCGCGTAGGTCCCGAACGTCTTCAGCGAATACGCGTTCGGGTCGCTCGTATCGAGCGTGCCGGCGTCCAGATGCACGGTGTCGAGCTGCAGGAACGCATGCCCGTCGTAGCGCACCGGCATCTGCACGTAGATCGGCACCTGCTGCGCGCGGTACGCGGAAATCCCTTCGTCGCCGGACTTGTACGCGGGCAGCCAGCCGATCTCGATCTCGGGATCGCGCCGCTGCGCGAGATCCGCGAACGCGGCCTGCGCGGGCGTGCGACCGTCGCGGCCGGGGCTCACGCCGCTCGTGCGCTCCTGCGACAGCGACAGCCGGTACAGCGATGCGGCATCGTCGTAGCGGCCCTGCGCCTCGGCCACGCGCCCCGCCGCGACCGTCACGTCGGCACGCGCCGGGTACGCGGCCTGCAGCGGGTCGATCACCTGCGCGGCTTCGTCGGGGCGGCGCAGCGCGTTCAGCCGGCGCACGACCGACAGCCGCGTATCGACGTCGTCGTCCGGCGTGCGCGCGAGCACGGCCTGCACGCGTGCGAGCGCGGCCGCGCGGTGGCCGCTGTCCTCGTCGATGCGCGCGAGCGCGAGCTGCGTATCGGCATCGTCCGGCGTGCGCGCGACGACCGGCGCGAGCGCGTCGCGTGCCGCGTCGTAACGGCCCTGCGCGCGTTCGAGGTCGGCCAGTTCGAGTGCGTAGCGCTTGTCCGCGCGGCCGGCCGGGCTCGCCCGGTCGAGCAGCGTGCGGGCGCGCGCATAGTCCCGTTGCGCGATCGCGTCGTCCGTCTGCCGCAGCACGAGCCGCAGCGACTGGTCCTCGATCCGCGCGGTCTGTGCCGGCGTCAGCGCCGGCTCGCGGCGCAGCGCGTCGAGCCACGCGGCGAGCGCGTCGTCGCGCCCCGCGCTGCCGAGCAGGTCGCCGTAGCGCAGCCGCACGTCGGGATCGGCCTCGCGCGGATGCGCGGCGATCCAGTCGCGCAACGGCGCAAGGCCGCGCTCGGGCTCGCCCGCGTCGATCCACTGCGCGCCGATCGCGGCCAGCATGTCGGGATCGTCCGGCGCGCTCGCCTGCGCATGGGCGAGCGACGCGGCGAAGGCCGCACGATCGCCACGGCCGAGCGCGCCGCGCGCGCCGGCCAGCGAACCTTCCGCGTCGAGCTTGCGTGCGAGCGCACGCATGCCGTCCGAACGTTGCGCATCGTCGACGCCCGCGAGCGCGGCCTGCGCGCCCGCGATGTCGTCGAGCGAGTTGCGATACAGCGCGGTCGCATAGCGCATCTCGGGCGTGTCGCTTTGCGCAAGCCCGTCGTCCATCACCGTGCGGCCGAGCTGCGGCAGCCCCATGTCGCGATACAGCCGCGCAAGCGCGAAGCGCGTCCACGGCGCATCGGGCGCGGCGCGCACCGCCGCTTCGTAGCGTTGTGCGGCCGGCCCGCGTTCGCCCTTGTCCGCCAGCGCGCGCGCCTCGCTCGCGAGCAGGTCGGCGCGCAGCCCGTCGAGCGCGTGGCGATCGTCGCGGCCCGTCACGCGGCTCTGCAGCGCGTCGAGCAGCGGGCCGATGCGATCCGCGCGGCCGGTGTTCTCGTACAGCGTCGCCGTGCCGCGCACCGCCGACAGGTTCGGCGAACGTGCGGCCAGCAGTTCGCGCAGCAACGGCTCCGCGCGCGCCCAGTCGCGCTGCGCGAGCAGCGCATCGGCAAGCTGAAGCTTCGCGTCCGGGCTGTCGGGCTGCATCGCGAGCGCGGCGCGCGCCGCGCGCTCGGCATCCTGCGGCCGTCCGGCCGACGCCGCCGCGCGCCCTTGCGCGATCAGCCCCCAGAACTGCGCGGTGCGCGCGAGGCTCTGCCACTTGCCGCGCTGGTCGGTCGACAGCGCCGCGGCGCGCGTGAACAGCGCGCGCGCTTCGTCGTGCCGGCCTTCGCGCAGGCGCAGCAGGCCGAGCCCGCCGACCGCATCGGCATCACCCGCGCGCGCCTGCGCGGCGCGCGCAAGCAGCGGATCGGCGCCGCTCAGATCGCCGCGCGCGAGCGCCTGCAAGCCACGCTGCTGCGCGATGTAGCCCGGATCGCGCTCGAGCAGCCGCTGCGCGTCGCGCTGCCGCTCGAGTGCGGCGGCGCGATCACGGAATTCGGTGTCGTCCGGCACGAGCGCGAGATAGGCACGCAACGCGTCGAGATAGGCGGGATCGGTGCCGGCGGACTGCAGCACGCGCCGCCACACGGCCATCGCTTCCGTATGGTCGGCGTCGGGCCGCTTCGCGAGCGACCACGCGATGCGGTTCGCCTCCGCACGCGTGTCGTCGCGCTGGTTCAGGAGCCGCGCGAGCGCCAGCGCCGCGTTCGAATCCTGCGGGTCGGCCGCGACCGCGCGGCGCAGCGCGGCGACCGCCGGTTCGCGGCCGCCCGGCGCGTTCGCGACGATCTGGTAATACTCGGCGCCCAGCGCACCGGACGGCGCGCCGTTCGGAAACAGCGCGACGATCCGGCGGGCCGCCTCGTCGGCGCGGCCGCTGCGCGCGAGCAGCCGGATCTGCGCCATCTCGCCGCGGCCGCTCGTCGCGACGCGGTATTCGTCGGCCGCGCGGCGCGTGTCGGGCGCCGCGGGCGTGCGTGCCTGCAGGCGCGCCAGCGTGGCCTGCGCGCCTTGCGCGTCGCCGAGCCGCAGCAGCACGCGCACCTGCTCCGCGAGCAGTTCGGAATCGTCCGGCGCGATCAGGAGCCCCTTGCGCAGTGCGTCGCGCGCGAGGTCGTCGCGATGCTTGGCGCCCCACATGCGGGCGGTCGCGAGCTGACGCCGCGCGTCGGGCGACGTGGCCGAGGCCGAGGCCGGCGCCGACACGGCATTCGGCGCGACGGGTTTCGTCGCCGCGACGGCGACGGTGGCCGGCGCCGCCGCGGAGACCGACGACGCGAGCCACGCAAGCCCCGCGACACGCCGCGCGCTTTGCTTCATCGGGCCGCGCATGAACGGCCCTCCCAGCGCGCATCGAGCGACCCGTCCGCGCCGAACCGGTAACGGCCCTCGCGCCAGCCGAGGCCGAACAGCGTCAGCACGCTCGTGTAATAGCCGGGCGCCGACTGGCGCGCGAGCGCGTCGACACGGGCCGCCTGCGCATCGGCGAGCGCATGCTGGCCGCGCGCGTCGAGGAACGGCACGGCCGCCGCCGAGAAGCCGCCGTTGCCGTCGTTCGGCCCCGCGACGCCGGTCGTCGTATCGACCTTCTCCGGCGGCGCGCCATGCGCGGCGATGTAATCGGCGAACGGCGCGAAGCGCGCGAGCAGCGGCGCGGCGAGCGGATCGGCGCGATCGAGCATGCCGGCCCACAAATACACGCGTATCGCGTTGTACGCGCTTTCCGCGTGGGTCTGCGGATCGGGCGCGAAGCCGGCGCCGGCGCGATACAACGCCCAGTCCGGCGCAAACCCCTTGGGCGCGGTGTCGAGCAGCACGCGGCCGGTGCTGGCCGCGAGCGCGGCCCAGCGGCGATCGTCCGGCAGCCGCGCGGCGAGCCCGCGGATCACCTGCGGCGGCGAATAGCTCGGGTTCACGCGCCATCGACCGTCGGCCAGCTTGAATCCGGTCGGTCCGGGCAGCAGCGTGAGGCCGAGGCCCGGCACGCTGGCCGTCTCGTCGTCGAGCACGCGCTTCGCGAGCAGCGCGCCGCGCGCCGTATAGCTGCGCTCGCGCCACAGCCGTCCGGCTTCGACGAGCGTGTACGCGATCCACAAGTCGGCATCGGACGCCGCGTTCGCGTCGAGCACGCGCCACGCGCCGTCCGGCGCGCGGCCCCACAGCCACGCCGGCAGACGGGCGCTCAGGTCGCCCTGCGCGAGGTTGTTCTCGGTCCATGCGAGGATCGTGTCGAACGTGCGCCGGTCGTTCGCGACGAGCGCGAAGAACAGTCCATACGCCTGCCCCTCCGATACCGTGCGCGAATCCGTCGAGCCGACGTCGATCACCCGGCCGTCGGCCGACACGAAATCGCGCTTGAACGCGTCCCAGCGCGGCCACGCCGCGCCGCACCGCGCGTCGGCCGCGCCGCCTTGCGCGGCCTGCGCGCGCCCGGCGGCGCCGGCCGCCGCGCACACGGCCGCGACGGCCAGCACGAGCGTCGTGCCGACCCGCCGCGCCGGCTGCGCTGCCCGTCGCCTTGCGAATGCCCACGCCATCCGTTACATCCCCCGTCGGCGCGCGGCGATTCTCTGCAGCACGCTGAACACGCCGAGCGCGAGCAGCAGCCCCGCGACGACGCCGACCACGCCGAGCACCACCGGGTGCCGCGCCGCTTGCGTCCAGACGCGCGCGTACCACGGCACGAAGCCGACCACGTACGGCTCGCCGACGCGCAGGCTGTCGACCTGCCCCGGCCGCACCAGCGCGAGGTCGCCCTGCAGCTGCGACACGAGGCCCGGCTTCTCGAACACGTCGAGCAGATCGGCCAGACGCGCCTGGTCGGTCGCCGTCAGCGCCACGACGCTGCGGCCATGGCTGCCCGGCAGCTCGAACCCGGCCAGCGCCGCGAGCGAGCCCGTCTGTTCGATATGCGCGCCGCCGTCGGCCATGCCGACGCCGTTGCGCCAACGCTCCTTCACCGAGAACGCGACACGCGTCGCGCCCGTGCCGGCCTGCTGGTCGATCGACAGCGGCAACGCCGCGCGCCAGTGCGACAGCAGCGGCGACGCGGGCGAGCCGTCGATCACGAGCAGGTCCTTGCGGCCCGCGAGCCCGGCGACGTCGCCGGGCCGCGCGACCTGCACGCGCAGCGCCGGGAAGCCGGTCCACTGCCCCATGTGGCCGAGCATCGTCAGGTAGGCTTCCAGCTCCTGCGGCGACGGCCGGTCCGGCATCACGACCGCCGTCTGCGACAGGTCGGCGAAGCGCGTGAACGGGAAACCGCTGTTCGCGAAGAACGCGAGGTTCGGCAATTGCGCGTAATGGACGAAGTGCGAGAAGTCGATCGTCGAATCCGGATCGATCGCCGCGCGCTGCGGCTCGGTCGCGGTGCTCGAGCAGAGCCCCGTCTTCTGCGAATCGAGCGTGAAGCGGAACTGCAGCTGGTTGCCGCTGCCGACGCGGAACGCCGGAATGTCGACATCGCTCGTCACGCGCCCTTCCGGCACCGACAGCAGCGGCAGCTGCATGCGCCCGCGCGCGTCTTCCGCATGGGTCGGCCCGAGCCGGTACGACTTCACGAGCTGTTCGTTGATCTCGACGGCGAGCGTCGAGTTGTCCTGCACGGTCGGCGCGGTGTAGCGATAGCGCAGCGTGATCGGCACGCCCGAGCCGTTCCACGAATGCAGATCGGCCGGCACGCGCAGGTTCAGCCGGATCGCGTCGGGCGACGTGCCGCGCACTTCGAGTTCGCGCGGATCCGACACCAATTCGCGGAACGTGATCGGCCGGTTCACCGGCAGCCAGCGCGGTGCGTCGTACGGCTTGCGCGGCGCGCCGAGATCCACGTGCGCGACCGTCGCGGCCGGGCCCGACAGCGCCGCGCGGCCGAGCACGAGCGCCGCGACCGCGTCGTCGACCTCGGCAGCCGTGCGGCCCGTCACGACCAGCAGCTTGCGGCCCGGCGCGGCCGGGTTGTCGGCGACGGCGAGCAGCGGGCCATTGACCGACGGCAGCGCGAGGCCGGCCGGCAAGGTCGCGGCCGTGCCGACCACCACCGCCTGGTCGTCGGCCGGGAGCGTCGCCGCCACCGGGAAGCGCGCCTGCCGGTAGTCGGCCAGCGCGCCGAACCACGACGCGAGCACGCCGGCGCTGCGCAGCGTCGCCGAGTCGGGCGACGCCGGCAGCACGAACGGCAGCCGCAGGAGCCCGTTGTCGCGCCGGTCGAAGAACGGCGCGGGCAGCAGCGCGAGATCGTTCGGCAGGCGCACCGGCGACTCGTCGAGGATCAGTTCGCTCGTCGGGCTCACGTCGGCCCACAGCGCCGAGCTCGACGGGTCCTCGCAGTGGTCGAGCGTGTAATGCGCGATCAGGCGCAGGCCGATCTGGTTGAAATCGGAGAAGTAGCGCGGATCGATCGGGATGTCCTGCGTGACCGTGCGGCCCGCGCGCGTCGCGTCGAACGGGACGGTCGCGACCACCTCGCCGTTCATCGAGACCTTCAGGTGCGACATCGGGAAGACCAGCGCCGGCGAATACGCGTAGGTCAGGCGCAGCCGCGCGCCGGTGACCACGCGGTCGAGCCGCACGCCCGCATTGATCGTGCGCGCGTCGTCGGCGCCGCGCAGGTGGACCGGATCGAACGCGCCGAGCGACGCGAACGGCAGGTGCACGGTCGTCGCGGGCTGGCCGGCGGCGCTCGGCACGGCCGCGCCGCTGGCGGACGCCGTCACGGCCGGGCTGCCGGCGGACGCCGAAGCGGCCGCGGCCGGCATCGGCGCGGCCGACAACGCGGCCGCGTGGAACGCGCCGAACGTGGCGAGCGACAGGACGAACAGCGACGCGGCCGGCTTCATGCGCGGCCCCGCTTCGTCAAGATCGTCCGGTCATCAAGCGCGCCACAACCGACGCGCGCAAAGCAGCTATGCCCGTGAGTGCACATCCCCACTGCTTCCCCTCAAAGTCTGGCCTGAATGCATTTATCGAAACGACGCGGCGAATCATTTTGCTGCCGATTCGTCGGACAGCGCGCACCGGGCACCGGCGCTCGCACATTCGTCACACTATCTCAAAATCAAGACAAAACTCGCCCTGATTCGTGCTGACGAAGCGAAAAACAACTCAATCCGGTCGGAAATGCTGCGCGTCGCGATGGAATGGCAAGAGTTACACCGTTGCTGCCGGCCGGACCGCCCGGCATACTGCCGGCGCTGCCGAACCGGCGGTCCGGCGCCCCGGGAAACCGGCCGGATGCCGGCGGCGGCCCGTTGCGGGCCGCCCGGAACGCGCTGCCGCGTGAGCGGCGCGTATGCTACCGCAAGCCCGGGCCGCGTGCTTGGCTTTCTTCATGAAAAACTGACTTGGATCAAATCGTCGACACCGCTACCCCGTCCTCCGACACGCTGCTGCGCATCATCGCCGCGCAGACCGAGATCGCGAAACTCGGCCTCGACCTCGGCAGCGTGATGGCTTACGTGACCGAGCAGGTGCCGCAGCTCACGGGCGCGAGCGGCGCGGCGGTCGAATTCGCAGAAGGCGACGACATGGTGTACCGCGCCGCGTCGGGCTCCGCCGCCGGGATGCTCGGGCTGCGGCTGCGCCGCTCGGGCAGCCTGTCCGGCCTGTGCGTGACGCGCGGCGAGCTGCTGCACTGCAAGGATTCGGAATCCGACCCGCGCGTCGACCGAGATGCGTGCCGCCGGGTCGGGCTGCGCTCGATGCTGGTGATGCCGCTCACCCACGCGGACACGACGGTCGGCGTGCTGAAGGTGATGTCGCCGGACATCGACGGTTTTTCAGCCGCCGATGCCGGGACGCTGCGGCTCACGGCCGACCTGATCGCCGCCGCGATGTTCCACGCGGCGCGCAACGAGGCCAACGAGTTGTACCTGCGCGCGACGCACGACGCGCTCACCGGCCTGCCGAACCGCGCGCTGTTCTACGACCGCCTGCGCCAGTCGATGCATACGGCGCTGCGCGCGAACGGCCGGCTCGGCATCCTCAACATCGACATGGACGGGCTCAAGCCGATCAACGACGGCTACGGCCACCGCGCGGGCGACGCCGCGCTGCGCGAGATCGCCGCGCGGATGCAGCGCGCCGTGCGGCGCTCGGATACGGTCGCGCGCGTGGGCGGCGACGAGTTCGCAGTGATCCTGCCGAACATCGGCAGCCGCGACGACGTCGATGCGCAACGCGCACGGCTCGCCCGGCAGGTCGGCGAGCCGTTCGAATTCGAAGGACATCCGCTGCGGCTCGGCGTCAGTGTCGGCGTCGCGATGCTGCCTGACGACGGCACCGACATGAACGCGCTGATCGAACGTGCGGACCAGGCGATGTACGCGGTGAAGCGCACGCGGACGCAGCGGGCGGCGCACGCGTAACCCGCTTGACCGGCCAGGGCCCCGGCCGTCCGGGCCGGTTACGGATGGTTAGCCGATCCGCGCCACCGCGATTGCAAAACCGACCACGATCCACTGCACGATCGCGACCAGCATACCGGCACGGCACAACCCGACCGCACCGCGCACACGCGCGTCGAGCGCGCGTCCGGCCTTGCCTGCGTCGATCCAGCCGAGGTCGGCAAGCGCGCGATCGAGTGCGGCCAGCCCGTCGTCGGCCGACGCCTCGCCCGATGCCGCGCGCGCGAGCGCGGCGAACAGCCGCCGGTCGATCTCGATGCGCACCGCGTACCACAGCGCGGCAATCCCCGACCCGGTGCTGATCACGGCCAGCAACACACGCGCGATCGTCGCCGGCGGCCAGCCCGCCGCGATCCACCAGCCCGCGCCGGCCGCAGCCAGCGCGGCCGCGATCGCCCACGCGCCGGCGTCGAGCGCCCCGCGCGCGGCGGCGATCCGGAACGGTGCGGACGGGTCGCGCATCACGCCGCTCCCGTCACGCGGCGACGGTCGATCCAGTCCTGCAGCACGGCCGCGCCGTCGTCCGACCATACCGCGCGCGGCCGCATCGCCCGTACCGCGGCAAGCGCGTCGCGCGCGTCGCCGAGCCCCCGCCGCGCGGCGAGCCAGGCAGCCGCGCACAGCACGCTGCGCCCGTAGCCGAGCGCACAGCAGATCAGCACGTCGCGCCCGTCGGCGTGCAGGCGTTCGAGCGCCGCAACGGCCGCCGCGAGCTGCGCCGCGGTGGGCGCGACGAGGTCGAGCTGCGGCACCGACGCATACGCGAGCGACGCGTCGGCCGCGGCCCAGCGCGGCATCTCGGCCGTCAGGTCGACGAGCGCGGTGAAGCCGTGGCGTCGCAGCTCGCGCGTGGTCGGTGTGCGGCCGATCGACACGCGCTCGTCGATCCGCGCCGGCGCCGGATGCCGGAACGTCCACACCCGCGAGTTGACGAACGCGCCGGCGATCGTCGGTGCGAGCAGCCAGCGGATGAACACCGGGAAACGGCCCGCGTCGTCCTTCTGGAACGCACCGGGCGCGCCGCGCCGGTAGATCCACGCGACGCACGCCAGCGCCAACGCGGCCCACCCGGCCGCCAACGCCCAGCCCGGTGCGCGCGACACGCAGCCAAGCGCCACCAGCGCGACCAGCGCCGCGCCGAGCGCATAGCGGCGGGCGAGCACGCGGCCGCCGGCGGACGGCGAGCCGGTCGCGCCCGGCAGTCGCCCCGCGGCGTCACGCAATGGAAACAGGAACAGCGCCAGGCAGCCGACGGCCGCACCGGTCGGCACGTCGATCGCGTGATGCTGGTAGGTCGTCAACACCGATACGCCGATCGCTGCGAACCATGGATGCAGCACGAGCCGAGCGACCGTGCCGCGCAACTGCTTCGCATAGACGGCCCACAGCACGACGAGCAGGCCGATGTGCAGCGACGGCGCCTGGTTGAACGGCTTGTCGAACCCCATCAGCAGCGTGAACAGCGCGCCGGCCACGCCGCCCGCGTCGGGCCGCTCGAAGCCGAAGCGCAGCGGCCACGCGACGAAGCACGCGACCGACACCAGTTGCACGGTCAACAGCCGCCTCACGTGATCGAGCAGATCGTCGCGGCGGGTCCAGAAGAAGAACGACAGCGCGTACAGCAGGTCGATCGACCAGTACGGCACGATGGTCCATGGCACGAACGGAATCGCATGTTCCCAGCCGAACGCGAAGGTCGGCACCACGGCCCGGCGCGCGGCGAGCCAGTTCGCGAAGCCGTACGAGGAAAAGAACACCGCGCCCATCGCCGCGAGCCAGCCGACGCGCAGCGCGAACGACGCGTCGTGCGCGCCGGCCGCCGACTCGGCGAGACCGTCTCCCGCGCCCGCGCCGCCGCCGAGCGCGCTCATGACGCGTCGACCCGCTGCGCGAGGCTGACCGTGAAGATGCCCATCTCGTCGATGCGCTGGTCGAGCTTGCGAAAGCCCGCGCGCGCGACGAGCTCGTCCATCTCGGCCTGCGAGCGGCGGCGCATCACCCAGGTCGCGTCGCCGCGATGATTGTTCAGCGCGCGTGCGATGAATTCGAGCTGCGGATGCCACGGTTGCCCGGTATAGACGAGATAGCCGCCCGGCGGCACCGCCTGCGCGAGCCCGCGCAGCGAGCGTTCGATCAGCGCGTTCTCGCCGAACAGTTCATACAGCCCCGACACGATCGCCAGCGTCGGACGCGGCTCGAGCGTCGCGAGCGACGCCTCGTCGAACGCGTCGCCGCGCTCGAAGCGCGCGATCGGCTCGAGACCGCGCTGCGCGATCAGCACGCGCCCGGCCTCGACGTTCGGCGGACTGTAGTCGCGCAGCGTGATGTCGTCGGGCGCCGCGCCGTCGCGTTCGGCGGCCGTTGCAATCGCGTCGAGCACGTAGCGGCCGTGCCCGGCCGCGATGTCGACGATCCGCACCGGTTCGCCGTGGCCGCGCAGCCGGCCGATCGCCGCACCGATCAGTTCCTGCAGATGCACCTTGCGCTGACGGATGCCGACCCAACCCGGCGAATCGAGATAGGTGCGGTCGATCAGCGCGCCGACGCCGAGCCGGCCCTGCGCGCGGTTGCGGTACACATAGTCGAGCGTCGAACCCGAATCGAAGCCGAGCCGCAGCCCGAGCGCGATGCCGTCCGACAGCGCGCCGCCGGCCTTCAGACCCGCCCGCGTGATCGCCCAGTACGCCCGTGCGAACGGGTTCGCGGGCGGGCGGCCGAGCGCCGCGTATTCGTCGTGGAATGCGCCGCGCCGGTCGGCGTCGGCCAGCGACACGCGCGGGCTCGGCGTATCGAACTCGCGCAGCACGAACGCGCGCAGCGGTGCGAGCGCCTGCGCGCGGTCGCGCTCGCCGAGCGTGTCGTGATAGAAGCCGGGCAGCACGATGCGCTCCTTGCGCGCGGCGCCGAGCCGCTCGAAGAAGCGGTCCTGCGGGCCGCGATGCACGACCCAGTCGGCGCCCGAGATCAGCAGCTGCGTCGGCACGGTGATCGCGGCCGCATCGGCGACGATCCGCTTCGCGGTGTCGTGCAGGTCGAGCAGCATGTTCACGGCGATCGGCCGCGTGATCAGCGGATCGGCCGCATAGCTGGCGATCCGTTCGGGATCGTGCGTGAGGAATTTCGGTTTCACGTAGCTGTTCACGTAGAACAGCCCGCGCAGCTTGTGCATCAGCCGCAGCCCCGGCCGTGCGAACGGTACGTAAAGCTTGATGTGGAACGCCGGCGACGCGACCACGAGGCAGCGGATCGACGGCGCGTAGTCGTGTACCCAGGTGGCGGCGAGCACCGCGCCAACGCTCTGGCCGACCACGGCCATGTCCTCGATCGCGATGCCGTGCATGTCGCGGATATGCTCGACGAAGGTCTGCAAGTCGCGCACCGACGCGGCCGCGCTCGGGCTGTAGCCGCGCGCGCCGGGTGAGCGGCCGTGGCCGCGCGCATCCCATGCGAAGAACGCGAAGTCCGGCAGGTCGAGCTCGTCGACGAGGTGCGCGACACGCGCCGAATGTTCGTGGCCGCGATGCAGCAGCACGATCGCGCCGCGGCAGCGCGGGCCCGTCGCGGGCCAGTGGCGATAGAACAGCGTTTCGCCGTCGTGCGTGATGAAGTCGGCCTCGCGGGCCGTGCGTGCGTTCATGCGATCTCTCTCGTTTCGTTATTCGAATCATGCGGCACCGCCCTCCGGCGCCGGTCCCACTACCGCCGTCAGCCGCCCGCTTCGGCGATCCCGGCCTGCACGCGCCGCACCACCGTCACGATCGACAGCACGATCAGCACGCGCCACAGCCATGCGGCGACGCTGCCGACCGGCAGACCGAAGCCGATCCACAGCGCGAACGCACCGAGCGCGAGCGCGCGGTCGCTCTTGCCGAACGGGCCGTCGTAGCGGCGCGTCGCGCCGGCGAGCGGGCCGATCAGCCCCGCGCATTCGACGATGACCGCCGTCAGCGCGAACAGCCAGACGTCCGCCGCGGCGAACGCCGAAATCGCGAGGAACGGCAGCACGAGCGCGACGTCGGACACGACGTCGCCAAGCTCGTTCAGGTACGCGCCGAGCGTGCTCTTCTGCCCGTGCTCGCGGGCGAGCATGCCGTCGATCGCGTTGAGCGCCATCCGCACGAACAGCCAGATCGGAATCAGCAGGAACAGCACGCGGGCGAACACGCCAAGCCCCGCGAGCGCGCCGACGACGATCGAACCGCCGGCCGCGAACAGCGTGACCTGGTTGGCGGTGACGCCGCGTTCGGCAAGCGAATCCGCGAACGGACGCAGACGATTCTGGAATTTCGGTTTGAGTGCGTAGAGGCTCATCGTTTTATTGATTCTTCACGTTCGGACACGTTTGCCGCTGCCCTGCCCCGGGCAGCACGCCCGTCGGCGTCGGCTTTCGACAGGTGGTCGTCATCGTCGCCGAGCGGCCCCGACGCGTCAAGCCGCGCGCCGCACCGGCCGCGCCGGGCAATCTGGTGTTTTCGACGGAAACTCGCGATAATCCGCTGGCCCACGAGCGCAGCAATTCATTCGAACTGTGACCGGGCGCTCGTGCAACAGCCGATTATCACGCCGTCGAACGGCGAATTCGCCGCGACGCAACACCCGCCGGCGCATCGTCCGATTATCGCGGCCCTGCGACAGGCAGCCACGAATTTGAAAAAACTTGAACAATGGCCGTCCGGCGCGCATCCTGCCGCGCCGGCATTCCGGGATTCCGCCCGCCGCCCATGCGCGGCCGCGCGGGCATGCATGCAGGAGGCGCCGCGCCGATGAACATCCTGAACATCTGGCAGCGCGATTTCCTGCTGTCGATCGTGCGGCTCGTCGCCGGTGCGTATCCGGTCTGGCATCAGGCGCCGCCTTCCCCGACGCAGAAGATCTACTTCTCGAACCATACGAGCCACATCGACACGCTCGCGATCCTCGCCGCGCTGCCGCGCGACGTGCGCGCGGTCGTGCGGCCCGTCGCCGCGCGCGACTACTGGGACAGCAGCAACGTGAAGCGTCACATCGCGCAGAAGCTGCTGAACGTCGTGCTGATCGACCGCCACCGCGAAAGCGGCGGCGACCCGTTGGACCCGGTGCGCGATGCACTGCGGCAAGGCCACTCGATCATCATCTTTCCGGAAGGCACGCGCGGCGCCGAAGTCTTGCCGCAGCCGTTCAGGAGCGGCCTGTTCCACCTCGCGACCGAGTTTCCGGAGGTCGCGCTCGCGCCAGTCTATCTCGAGAACCTGCAGCGCATCATGCCGAAGGGCGCGATCTGGCCCGTGCCGCTGATCTGCAAGGTGCACTTCGGCGCGAACGATGCGCTCGGTGCCGGCGAAGACAAACCGACCTTCCTCGCCCGCATGCGCGACGCGATCGTCGCGCTCGCGCCGCCGCAGCGGCCGGCCGGCTGAACGCGGCGCCCTCCTCTTCCTTTTCCGGACTTCTCCATGCGAACTCTCTTCTGGGAACTGGTCGCCGGCGTCACCGGCGTGCTGGTGCTCGCGACCGTGATCGGCGCGATCCTCGGCGCGCGCAGCGGCGGCACCAGCGCGACCATCGTCAACCTGAACCAGCGCATCCGCGCGTGGTGGGCGATGATCGCGATCATGGTCATCGCGATCGGCCTCGGCAACAACGTCACGTATCTGGTGTTCGCGCTGCTGTCGTACCTGACGCTGCGCGAATTCATCACGCTCACGCCGACGACCCCAAGCGACCACACGACGCTCTTCATCGCGTTCTTCGTCGCGATTCCGGTGCAGTACCTGCTGCTCGGGATCAACTGGTACGGGATGTATTCGATCTTCGTGCCGGTGCACCTGTTCTTCGCGATGTCGCTGGTGTCGGCGCTCACGCAGGACACGCGCGAATTCCTGAGCCGCAACGCGAAGATCAACTGGGCGCTGATGGTCTGCGTGTACGGGTTGAGCCATGCGCCGGCCGTGCTGATCCTCGACATCCCGCGCTACGCCGGGCAGAACGCGCTGCTGCTGTTCTTCTTCCTGTTCGTCGTGCAGATCAGCGACGTGCTGCAGTACGTGGTCGGCAAGCTGTGCGGGCGCCGCAAGATCGCGCCGCGCCTGTCGCCGTCGAAGACGGTCGAGGGCTTCGTCGGCGGCGGTCTGCTCGCGACGCTGTGCGGCGCATCGCTGTATCGCGTGACGCCGTTCAGCTTCGGCGCGGCGTTCGGGATCTCGCTCGCGATCGTGATCGCGGGCTTCGTCGGCGGCCTGGTGCTGTCGGCCGTGAAGCGCTCGCTCGGCACCAAGGACTGGGGCTCGATGATCGCGGGCCACGGCGGGATGCTCGATCGCGTCGACTCGATCTGCTTCGCGGCGCCGGTGTTCTTTCACCTCGTGCGCTACGTGTACGTGTGATACCGGGACGGCGGGACAGCGCGACGCCGTCCGGTCCCGATTACCGCACGCTCGATCTCACGCACAGCGCCGTCGACGACGGCGGCTCGACAGATCCAGGTTGTCGATTCGCCGAACCCGCGAATCGTCACGCCGGGTCGGGCAAGTCGATCGCCAGCAACGCCGAGCTGACCGACTTGCCGTGCGCGTCGAGCGCGAGCGAGCGCGTGACGCCCCCGCCGAGCGCATCGCGCAGCACGAAGTTGAACGCAGAAAGCGCCGGCAGTTCGTAGCGCACCACATCGCCGTGCACGATGCCTGCGAGCCATGCCTTCACCGCCGGCGCATCGAGATGCGCGCGCAGGTGTTCGTAGTGACGCGGATCGCGGCAGATGACCGACACGTTCAGCGTATTGCCCTTGTCGCCGGTGCGCGCATGCGCCAGTTCACGCAGTTGCATCATGCCTCCACGAATGAAAACGACGGCGTTACGTCCGTGCGCGGCAGCAGCACCGACTGCACCGCGATCACCTCGCGCGTCGACTTGAACGCGCCACCGCCGCCGGCCGGGCCGTTCGTATAAAGCGTCTCGACTTCGTTGCCGATCCGCGCGGCCTCGGCGGCGCTCGCCGCACGGCCGGCCACCCGCACGCGGACTTCGGCCGGCTCGCCGCGCACGGCAGGCGTCGCGTCGCCGTACAGCGAATCCACGCCGATCAGGTCGAAGCGCAGTTCGGTCGCGGCCACGCCGGTCAGCGCGAGCCGCTCGCGGACGATGTCGAGCGCGAGCCGCGCGCGCGCCAGCGCGCCCGGCCCACCGTACGAGATCTGCCCTTCGCCGATATGGCCGTCGACGTACGCGACCGACACCTTCAGCGTGTCGGTGCGCGCGCTGCCGCGCCCGCCCGTCACGCGCACGCGGTCCGGCGCCTCCTCCGCGACGGCCACGCGCGTGAAATCCGCGACGACGTCGGGCTGCAGGTAGCGCGCCGGATCGTGAATCTCGTACAGCAGCTGTTCCTTGCAGGTCGCCACGCTCACGCGGCCACCCGCGTGCGGCACCTTGGTGATCACGACCGAGCCGTCGGCCGCGACCTCGCCGATCGGGAATCCGAGCCGCGCGAGATTCGGCACGTCCTTGTAGCCGGGGTCGGCGAAATAGCCGCCCGTCACCTGCCCCGCGCATTCAAGCAGATGGCCGACGACCGTCGCGGCCCCGAGCGTGTCCCAGTCGTCCATTCGCCAGCCGAACGCGTGGATCAGCGGCGCGGCGAACAGCGACGGATCGGCGACGCGCCCGGTCAGCACGACGTCCGCGCCGGCCGCGAGCGCGTCGACGATCGGCGCGGCGCCGAGATACGCGTTCGCGGACACGATGCGATCGCGATACGCGGCGACCTCGTCGCCCGACTCCTCGAAACGGAACGCGCCGCGCAGCACGACGTCGAGCACGTCGTCGCCTTCGACCGCCGCGACCTTCAGCCCCGCGAGGCCGAGCGACTGCGCGATCCGCGCGGTGCGCCGCGCGGCCGCGCGCGGGTTCGCCGCGCCCATGTTCGACACGATCCGCACGCCCCTGGCCGCGGCCACCGGCAGCACGGCATGCATGCGCGCGTCGAGCAGCGGATCGTAGCCGAGCGACGGATCCTTGCGCCGCGCCTGCTGCGCGATCGCGATCGTGCGCTCGGCCAGGCATTCGAAGACGAAATAGTCGAGCTGCCCGTGCTCGGCCAGTTCGATCGCGGGTTCGATCCGGTCGCCCGAATAGCCGGCGCCCGCGCCGATGCGTACGCGCCGTTCGTGTGATGGCTTTGCTGTCATGTCGATACCGTGGTCCGGCGCTCGCGCGCCGGGAAAAATCAGAAAACGCCCAGCACGACGCACGCGATCGTCATCACGATCGAGGCGCCGAACAGCAGCGGGAACGTGAATTTCTGGTGCTCGGCCAGCTCGATCCCGCACAGGCCGACGACGAGGAACGTCGCGGGCGTCAGGGGGCTGACCGGAAACCCGGTCGTCATCTGGCCGAGCAGCGCGGCCTGCCCCACGTGCACGGCCGGCACGCCGAGCTGGCCGGCCACTTCCGCGATCACCGGCAGCACGCCGAAGTAGAACGAATCGGGATCGAACAGCATGCTGAGCGGCATCGACGCGAGGCCGAGCGCGACCGGGATGTGGCCGGCCATCGACGGCGGCACGAAGCCGACCGCCGCCTGCGCCATCGCCTTCAGCATCCCGCTGCCCTGCATGATGCCGGTGAACACGCCGGCCGCGAGCAGGATGCCGGCCATCATCAGCGCCGCGCGCGCATGCGCGTCGATGCGCTTTCTCTGCATGTCCACGTCCGGGTAGTTCACCATCAGCGCGACGCACAGGCCCACCATGAACATGATCGCCGGCGGGATCTTCTCGCCCATCACGACCATCGTGCCGAGCACGACGAGCGTCAGCACCAGGTTGAACCAGAACAGATGCGGCCGGCGCAGCGCCTGCTCGTCGGGCGTCAGCTCGCGTGTCGGCAGCGGAATCGACGCATCGTCGCGCGACAGGCCGAGCCGCTTCTCCTCGCGCCGCCCGAGCCAGTACGCGACGCCGAACACGAACACCAGCCCGATCGCCTGCACCGGAATCAGCGGATTGAACAGCGCCGACACCGGCAGGTGCAGCGACGCCGACGCGCGGATCATCGGCCCCGTCCACGGCAGGAAATTGATCCCCGCCGCCATCGACACGGCGGCGGCCAGCACGCGCCGGTCCATCTTCAGGCGGTCGTACAGCGGCAGCACCGCGGGAATCGTCACGAGAAAGCAGACCGCGCCCGAGCCGTCGAGATGGATCAGCAGCGCGAGCAGCGTCGTGCCCATCACGATCCGCGTGGGCCGCGTGCCGACCGCGCGCAGGATGCGGTCGATGATCGGGTCGAGCATGCCGGCATCGGTGATCGTCCCGAAATAGAGGATCGCGAACACGAACATCCCGACCACGGGCGCGAGGCCCTTCAGCCCGTCGATCACGAATTTGCTGGTATGCAGCCCGAAGCCGCCGATGAGCGACGCCGCGATCGGCACGATGATCAGCGCCACGAGCGGCGACATGCGTCTGGACAGAATCGCGGCCAGCAGCACGACGATCGTGCCCAGCCCGAGTAACGGCAGCATCGGTGTCTCCTACCTTGTCTTTTGTTGGAGACGAGCGTAAGGTCGGCGCAGCGATAGCACAATTGAAATGATCTGATCGCAGCAATCACGAACCGTTATGGATCTGAACCTTCGCGACATTCGCGCGTTCGTCACCGTCGCGCACGCCGGCAACTTCACGCGCGCCGCCGCGCGGCTGCATCTGTCGCAGCCGGCGCTGACCGTGCAGATCCGGCGGCTCGAGGAAATCGTCGGCGCGCGGCTGTTCGACCGCAACAGCCGCAGCGTCGCGCTCACGCAGACCGGGCGCGAACTGCTGCCGCTGCTGCAGCGCTCGCTCGACGACATGGAGCGCGTGCTGCGCGATGCGCGTGCGCTCGGCGAAGGCGCGAGCGGCACGGTGCGGCTCGCGTGCCTGCCGACGTTTGCGTCGAGCATGCTGCCGGAGCTGATTCAGTCGTTCCGGCGCGACGTGCCGCGCGCGGCCTTCGACATTCGCGACGGCGTCGCGAGCCTCGTCACCGCGCTGGTGCGCAACGGGGAAGCCGATCTCGGGCTGACCGGCGGCGATGCGTTCGACGCGTCGCTGGACGTGCTGTACGCGGGCGCCGACCGGCTCGTCGCCGTGTGCCCGAAGGATCATCCGCTCGCGCGCAAGCGGCGTGTGCGCACCGCGGATGTCGCCGCCGTGCCGCTCGTGCTGACCGCGCAGGGCACGAGCGTGCGCAGCGTCGTCGATGCCGCGCTGGAGGCAGCCGGCTGCACGCCCGACATCGCGTGCGAACCGACCTACATGATGACGGCCGTCGCGATGGTGCGCGGCGGCCTCGGCGTGACGATCCTGCCGGCGACCGCGCGCGAGGTGCGCGCCGAACCCGACCTCGTCGCGAAGCCGATCGACGACCCCGCGTTCGTGCGGCCGATCGCGCTCGTCGCGAAGCGCGGGCGCACGCTGTCGCGCGTTGCGCAGGCGTTCGCCGACGCGATGCTGGCGGAATTGAAAAAGCGCGCGTGAGCCGCGCGCCCTCGACGACGGCCGGCCGCCGGCCGAACGCTTATTGCGGGTCCGGCTGGCCCGGATCGACGTGCAGTGATTCGCCGATCGCATAGAAGTTGCCGCCCGCGATGTAGTGCAGGCTGCGCAGCGCCGGATCGGCCGATTCGAAATACCAGTGGCCGTCGCGGAACACGCGCGTGTCGGACCACGCGCCGACCACCTCGCCGATGAACAGGTCGTAGGTCTGCTGGTTGTGCGGCTCGGGAATCAGCCTGCATGCGAGCCAGCCCGAACAGCCGGCGACGAACGGCAGGTCGTGGCCTTCGACGTCGAACAGCGCGACGCCCGCCTCGCGCAGCTTGTCCGGCCGCTCCGCGAGACTGTGGCTGCCGACCGCATGCGTGAGCTGCAACTGCGCGGCGGTCGGCACCTGGATGACGAAGGTGCCGCTGCGCTCGACGAGCTCGCGCGTCTTGGCCGACTTGTCGAGCACGACCGTCAGCTTCGGCGGCAGGAAGTCGAGCGCGCAGGCCCACGCGGCGGCCATCACGTTGTCGACGCCGTCGTGACGGGCCGACACGAGCACGGTCGGGCCGTGGTTGAGAAGACGGTAGGCTTTCTTCAGCTCCACCGGAGCGATGTGACTGTCCATGCGGGTTCCCTGATGAGCGGCACGGCGCGTGCCGGCCGAAGGCCGCATTCTCGCACCCTGAGCCAATCGCCGCAGACGGCGAACGCGAGCGTCCGATAACACACCGTGCCCGCATCGCGCGCTTCAATTCATTAAATAATCAATTGATGAATCGACGACGAATGCGTCGCCATCGAAATTCGCCTGGAAATCGTGCGGAATTATCACGAATCCGGCAATACGCCGATTGCTCCATCCTGAAATTCAAATCGATTGATGCACGATTCTCAATAATGCGAATCTCTCAATGGACCTTGCCGCAGCATGCACCTGTCTGCTTTAGGTCACATCGGAGAATTTCGTTTTTGCCGTTCGTCGGCGGCTCGGTAGTCTCCTGCCAATCCGCTTCAAGAAAGCAAGTCAATCGCCAGGAGATGAAATGAAACGCACGACCCTCTCGCTGATTTCGCTCGCATCGTTCGCGGCAATGCCCGCCGCGCATGCGCAGTCGAGCGTCACGCTGTATGGCGTGATCGACACGTCGATCACGTACGTGAATCACGCGCAGGGCAAGGACAATGCCTGGATGCTCGGCAACAGCAGCGCGGGCAATCTCGCCGGCAGCCGCTGGGGCGTGAAGGGCACCGAGGATCTCGGCGGCGGGCTGAAGGCGCTGTTCCAGCTCGAGAACGGCTTCGACCCGAGCAGCGGCCGGCAGGGCCAGGGTGGCCGCCTGTTCGGCCGGCAGGCGTTCGTCGGCCTGACGAGCGACCGCTACGGCACGCTCACGTTCGGCCGCCAGTACGATCCGCTCGTCGACCTCGTGCAGGGCATCACCGCCGACAACTATCTCGGCAGCGTGTTCGCGACGCCGGGCGACGTCGACAACTACGACAACAGCTTCCGCGTCGACAACGCGGTGAAGTACACGTCGGCCGTGTATTCGGGCCTGCAGTTCTCGGCGATGTACTCGTTCGGCGGCATCGCCGGCAGCACCGGCGCCGCGCAGTCGTATTCGGCCGCCGTGTCGTACAACAACGGGCCGTTCAGCGTCGCGGGCGGCTATTTCCACGCGACCAACAGCCCCGCGTCGAACGGGCTGCGCAACGGCTGGACCAGCTCGTCGGACGGCACCTTCGACGGCCCGATCAACACCGGCTATGCGAGCGCGCACTCGATCGGCATCGCCCGCATCGCGGGCCAGTACGTCGCCGGCCCGTTCACGTTCGGCCTCGGCTACAGCAACGCGCAGTACCGCCGCGACGCAAGCTCGGTGTTCAACTCGAACGAGCACTACAACACCGGTCAGGGCTTCGTGAACTACCAGGCGACCAATGCGCTGCTCGTCGGCGTCGGCTACAGCTATACGCGCTCGGGCGGCGATACGTCGGCGACCTATCACCAGGTGTCGGCCGGCGCGGACTACAACCTGTCGAAGCGCACCGACGTGTACCTGACCGCCGCGTATCAGCACGCGAGCGGCCGGACGGGCGACGGCAACGGCGGGTCGATGGCCGCGCAGGCGTCGATCGGTTCGTACGGCTATGCCGGCACGAGCTCGCAGACGATGGTCAACCTCGGCCTGCGTCACCGCTTCTGATCGACGACGGCCGGCCGCGCGCGGCATGGCGCGGCCGGACGCTCGGTACCGGATTCGGGAATCGGGGATTCATCGACACGGCGGCTGCGGCCGCCGTCGTCGTTTCCACGGCCCGCGCACCGCCGGATGCGCCGCGCGTCATTCCGCTTCGCCGTGCCAATCGCGGCCGCCTTCGCGGCGCATCTGACGCGCTACGTCAGTATTGCGACCGTACCCGCCTGCCGGCATGCGGGCGATTGAGTCTTTTTTACCGATTCCGTCCCGTCGCGCGCCGATGCCGGCGACAACGACAATGCGCGACACATGCGCCGGCAAATGCAAAGGAAAGTTTGACGCGAGCCATTTGACTGCGCGCTATGGCACACTTCGCGTCTGCGTAATTTCCTTGCACCGGGCGGCCGGATTCCGCCCCATCCTGCCATGCCGCGTCAGACTGCCCGTTCGATGAACCACGCCACGCCGAAGATCGCCGCGACGATCGCGCTGTCGTGCGCGCTGCACGGATTCGCGCGGGCCGACTGCCTCGACGACGCGGCCACGTTCCAGAAGGTGAGCGTGAGCCTGCTGCGCGGCATCGCGCAAGTCGAATCGGGAATGAACCCGAACGCCGTCAACACCAACACGAACGGCACCGTCGACATCGGGCTGATGCAGATCAACAGCACCTGGCTGCCGACGCTCGCGCGCGAAGGCATCTCGCGGGAAAGCCTGTTCGACGCGTGCACCAACGCGTACGTCGGCGCGTGGATCCTGTCGCAGAACATCCGCCAGCTCGGCGCCAACTGGAACGCGATCGGCGCGTACAACTCCGCGTCGCCCGACAAGCGCCTCGCGTATGCGCGCAAGGTCTATGATGCAATCCGGACCATGCCGGATTCGCCGGATACTCCCATGCCCATCCTGCCCCCCTCTTTCACGCCGCCGCAGCAGGTGCAGGCGTACAACCCGTTCGCAAGCCTGAGCGTGTCGGCGCCGCCGGCCGCGCGTGCCCGCACGCTGGCGCCGGCCGCCCCGCCGCCGCCGCAAGGCGGGCCCGCCGGCCCGGCCGGCACGTACAACTTCGGCTGGACGGTCACGGGTGCCGACCAGGCCAAGCCGACCCAGGTGTTCGACGATGGCGCGCGAATCTACGTGCAATTCAGCGACATGAAGCACGTGCCGGCGATCTTCACCGAGACGTCGTCGGGCCGCGTGCTGATGTCGTGGGAGCTGCAGTTCCCGTATGCCGTTCTGACGCGTCCCGCGCAAACGTTAATCTTCCAGCTCGGGCCGTTCGAGGCGCGCGCGCAGCGCGGCGCGGCGGGAGCGACCGCGCAGGCAGGCACAGGGACGGCAGCGGGCACGCAGCGTTCGGGCGCGGCGGCAACGGCCGCCACGGCGCCGACGGCGAAGCACACCGCCGATGCGTCGGCCAAGCGCACCGCATCGTCCGATGCGCTCTGGTATATCGATACGGCATCGACGTCGGGTTCGGCAGCGACCTCGAGTACGGCAAATACCTCGACGACATCGACCACGTCGCAGACGCCCGCGACCTGGCCCACTGCAGTGACGTCGAACACGCCGCCCCCCGTCGCGACACCTCAGGCGCCGGCCGCGACGAAGCCGGCTGCGCGCGTCAGCACCGACGCGCTCTGGTATCTCTCAAAGTAGCGCACGCGCCGGCCTGGCGCGTCACCCGCGCCGCACCCAGATCACCTTGCCGTCGCGAATGCCGAGGTCGCGGCGCTCCTGGCGATAGTCCATCGTGCCCGGCAACGACTGGCCGTCGCGCTCGAGCACGCGCCACAGGCAGCCGTCGAGCAGCGCGGCCGCCTCGGTCTCGGTCTTGCCGATCAGCGCATCGTCCGGTGCGGCGTCGGCCTTGCATGCGTTCACGGCGCCCGACGGAGCCGGGTTCATCACCGCGCCGCCGGCGGTGGCGTTGGGGTGTTTCGTGTTCATGTCCGCACATCCTGCAAAGGTTGCGCTCGCAACGAGTGCCACGAGCATCGCGATCGATTTCTTCATCGGTTTCTCCCTGAAGTGCCCCGGCCGTTCATGCGACGCATGACGTGAGCCGCCGGGCATTGCGTGCGTCATCGACTCCGCGCGCGGCACGAGCCGCATCCCGGCGGATGCGGGCCGGCGACCGGCGGCACTGCGCGACGCGGTCAAGCCACTTCGCCTTGCCTGTGTCGCGGGCCCGGCGTCGCGCCGGACCCGCGTGCATGTTACCGCACGCGATCCGCAGCAACCGTGACCGCGACACCGGCATCCCGCATGCGCGACGCGGGCCGGCGTCCCGTTCAGAACTTGTACGTCGCGCCGGCCATCCCGTAGTAATTGCTGCGCGTCTGCACGATCGGGCTGTCGCCATAACGCCCGAGCAGGCGCGTGAAGCCGCCGGTCGCACGCACCGACCAGTGCCGCGACACGTCCCAGTTCCACGCGAGCGACAGCGTCGCGCTGTCGACCCCGCCGCTCGTCGAATACGGCCTGAACCCGCTCGCCAGCGACTGCGCGTCGGTCACGCCGTAGAACGTCTGCATGTAGCGTCCCGTGCCGGCGTGCACGCTGCCCGTCGCGACGAACGAATGCCGTCCGGTCTCGAACAGGGGCACCGCGAGATCGACGTGGCCGGACAAGCCGCGCGACGTATGCGTGACAGGCGCGTCGACCGCGATACTCAGTTCGCCGCCATCCAGCAGCTTCACGCCGGCGCGCAAGCCGACGAGCACCGATCCCGGAACCCGGCCCATACCCTTCAGGTGGTCCGAGCCCGGCAGGCCGAAGCGGTTTTCGTCGGCACGGCCCGCGTCGTAGCCCACCGCCGCCGACACGAACGCGCCGTGCGGCAGGTTCAGGCGATAGCCGGCGCCGGCGCTGGTGTCGATGAAGAAGCCATTGCCGAACATCGCGGAAAACGACGGGCCGACGACCGCGCGATACTGGTTACTCCCCTGGTAGCGCGGTGCGAAGCCGCCACCGAGCGATATCGCGTACTGGTTTTCGGCGTGAGCCATGGCGGCAAGCGTGAGACCGGCAAGCGGCATGCAATAGCGCAAGGAGCGGAGGGATGGGCGCACGATATCTGGACAAGAGTGAAGGAGCTCGAAGTCTAGGTTCGGCCGTTCGGCACGACTGTCCGGAATCTGCGGAAAATGTGTGCTCAATTGTGTTCGAGTGTTCCCGATTGTCGTGCGTCGCACCGAGCCTTCGGAACGGCGGATAGAATTCGCGTGGCGCGCGCCGTGCCGCCTGCAGCGCGACGGACGACGCGTGCATTTCGAGGAGACCCATGAACGACAATCCGCTCAAACATCGCGTGCTGCTGATCGAGGATGACGACCGCCTCGCGCGTCTCGTGCGCGAATACCTCGACGGCTACGAGTTCGAGGTGACGGTCGTGCGCCGAGGCGATCTCGCGGTCGCCGCGGTACGCGAACACCGGCCCGCGCTCGTGATACTCGACCTGATGCTGCCGCATCTCGACGGGATGGAAGTCTGCCGGCGCATGCGCGCGTTCACCAACGTTCCCGTGCTGATCCTCACCGCGCGCGCCGACGTCTACGATCAGGTCGCCGGTCTCGAAATCGGCGCCGACGACTACGTGACGAAGCCGATCGAGCCGCGTGTGCTCGTGGCGCGTGCCCGCGCACTGTTGCGTCGCGCGCAGCCCGCGGCATCGGCCCCGCACGCCGACATGCCGGCGCACGAGCTCGTGTTCGGCGAACTGGCGATTTCACCGCCGAACCGCACCGTCACGTGGCGCGGCGAACTCGTCGACCTGAAAACCACCGAGTTCAATCTGCTGCTGATCCTCGCCCGCTCGGCCGGCACGGTGCTCAGTCGCGACGCGATCCTGAAGCAGCTGCGCGGGATCGAATTCGACGGAATCGACCGCTCGGTCGACTCGGGCATCTCGAAGCTGCGTCGACGCTTCGAGGACGCTTCGTCGGAGCCGCAACGGATCAAGACGATCTGGGGCCGCGGCTACCTCTTCAGCCCTTCTGCGTGGGATGACTGAATGCTGCGCTCGTTGATCAAGCTCTACCTCATCGTGATCCTGTGCTGTGCCGCAGCGATCGTATTCATTCAATGGTCGTTCAACCGAATTTTCTACGAACGGGTTGCACAGGCGCAGCGCAACGCGCTGACCACTTACGCGTTCGTGCTGAATGACTACCTCGAACGTCATCCGGGCGGGAAGCGCTCCCTCGCGCTGCGTGAACTCGCGCAGCACGGCAACGAGCGATTCGGTTTCGTGACGATGGCCTACGCCCGTGCCCAACTGAGCGGCGCGCCGCTGCGCGATCTGGACGCCGGCCGGATTGCGATCAGTTACGACCGCAGGAACTACTACATGCCGCTCGCGGACGGCTCGGTCCTGCACGCCCGCCCCATCGCACCGGCCGACCTCGACATCCAGATCTACGCATACGGGATGACCGCACTCGCCGCGCTGTTCGCCGTCGCGCTGTGGATCTCGTATCACTGGCGCGACCTGCGCAAGCTGCAGGCCGCCGCGCATGCGTTCGGCGCGGGCAACCTGTCGACGCGCGTGAAGCTGTCCGGGCGATCGAACATCTACGAGCTGTCGCAGCAGTTCAACGACATGGCCGAGCGGATCGAGGCGTCGATCAAGCAGCAGCGCGAAATGATGCACGGCATCTCGCACGAGCTGAAAACGCCGCTCGCCCGCCTCGAATTCGGCCTCGCGCTGCTCGCCGACTCCGACGACAGCGGCCGGATGCGCGAACGCCGCGACGAACTGCGACGCGACGTGCGCGAACTCGACGATCTCGTGACCGAACTGCTGACGATCGGGCGGCTCGAACAAGGCGCAAGCGAGCTCGCGCCGATGGAGGTCGTCGTCGATGCGCTGATCGACAGCGTGGCCGGCAACGTCGCGAACGACGTCGCCGACCGCGGCCTCACGCTCGGCGTGTCGACGACCGGCGCCCCTGCCACGCACGTGTGCGATCCGAAGCTCGTCGCGCGCGCGCTGCTGAACCTGATCCGCAACGGCGCACGTTACGCGTCGCGCACGGTCCTGCTGTCCGCGACGCACGATGCGACCGGCGCGCTGGTGCTGAGCGTCGACGACGACGGCCCCGGCATTCCGGTCGCCGAACGCGCGCGCGTGTTCGAACCGTTCCAGCGGCTCGACTCGAGCCGCGACCGGCAGACCGGCGGGTTCGGGCTCGGGCTCGCGATCGTGCGACGCGTCGCGCTCGTGCACGGCGGCGACGTGCGGCTCGAGGATTCGCCGCTCGGCGGCGCACGCTTCGTGATTTCGCTGCCGCCGCGGGCGTTGCCGGACTTCCTCGGCGACGCACCGGAGAGCACGGCACGCGGCCGGGCCCACCCCGCATCGCCGAGTTCACTGCGTCAATGAATGCAGGCGGGGCGTCGCCGCCCCCCTCACCCGCCGGTCCTGAACGCCGGCAGCTGCTGCCCGAGCCGTGCGCCCATTTCCGCGCCGAGCGCCTGCAGGGCATTGAACGGACGGATCATCACTTCGAATTCGACGATCCGTCCGTCGGCGTCGAAGCGGATCATGTCGATCCCCTTCAGCCGCTTGTCGCCGACCGTCGCACTGAATTCCAGCACGACGCTCGTGCCGTCGTCGTCGGCGAACGCGCGGTGATATTCGAAGTTCTCGAGAATCGTGAGCACCGTGCGCAGCGCGAGCAACAGCGCGGGCGCCGGCCCGTACGGCTTGAACGCCATCGGCGAACGGAACACGGCGTCCGGATGGACGATCGTGTCGAGCTCGCTGAAATCCTTGCGGGCGAGCATCGCGTGCCACGCAGCAAGCGAGGTCGCGACGGCGGGTTGCAGATTCGACAGGGGTTGCATGGTCAGCGACTCCGGTAACGTCACACGAAAGAACCTTGATCGAAGGCGGCGCCCGGTCGGGCCGCCGCCGCGTGAATCGGCACCGGCGTAATCACGCGTCCGGCAGGATCACGACCTTGCCCTTGACCTGCCGGTTCGCCATGCGCGCAATTGCGTCGGCCGCACCCGCGAGCGGCACGCGCTCGGTGATCGCGGGCCGCACCTTGCCGGCCGCGAACCATTGCGCGAGCTGGCGCATGTTCGCCGCGTGCTGCGCGGGGTCGCGCCGCACCGCGTCGCCCCAGAACACGCCCAGGATGTCGCGCTCCTTGAGCAGTGCAAGGTTCAGCGCGATCTTCGGAATTTCGCCGGCGGCGAAACCGACCACGAGGAACCGGCCGCGCCACGCGGTCGCGCGCAGCGCGGCCTCGCTGTACGCGCCGCCGACCGGATCGTAGACGACGTCCGCGCCACGTCCGCCGGTCAGTTCGTCGACGCGGCGCCGCAGGTCCTCGGTCGCATAGTCGATCGTATCGTCGGCGCCTGCTTCGCGGCACAGCGCCAGTTTGTCCGCGCTCGACGCGGCCGCGATCACGCGCGCGCCCAGCGCCTTCGCGATCTCGATCGCGGCGAGTCCGACACCGCCGGCCGCGCCCAGCACCAGCAGCGTCTCGCCCTGCTGCAGGCGCGCGCGCTGCTGCAGCGCATGCAGCGACGTGCCGTAGGCCAGCACGAGCGCGGCGCCCTGCTCGAACGTCATCCCCGGCGGCAGCGCGGCGATCTGGTGCACGTCGGCCACGCACTGCTCGGCGAAGCCGCCGTGGCCGGTGAACGCGACCACCTCGTCGCCCGGCCGCCAGGCGCTCACGCCGTCGCCGACCGCGTCGATCACGCCGGCGAATTCGGCGCCGGGCGAGAACGGCACTGCCGGCTTCACCTGATACAGGCCCTGGACGATCAGCGCATCGGGGAAATTGAGCGACGCCGCCTTCACGCGGATCCGCACCTGACCGGCTGCCGGTTCGGGAATCGCGACGTCCTCGATACGCAAGCGGTCGATCGGGCCGAATGCGGTACACAACAGGGCTTTCATGCTCTCCATTCTCCTCGCGCGACATCGCCGCGCATCGATACGGCAGCGGGACGCGCCCGCGCAAGCGGCGCGCGGCGCAGGCCAGGCGGCCCGCACCGCGACACCATCATCCGTGCGGCGCGAACAGGTCGGCCGCGATCCGCTCGCTGGTGTCGAGCACCGCATCGAACGTCTCGCGGCTGTGCTCCGCATAGCGCGGCAGCGCGGTGAGCGCAGTCGCATCGAGCCAGTCGTACAGCAAAAATGCGAGATCGCGTCGCGACATCAGCAGGCGCATCGCGCCGCGCCGGCGCGCCCGTTGGCGCCGGATGCCGGAACCGGCGGATTGGGTCGGTGACTGCCAATGCTGGCGGGAAATTTAGCACGGTCGTTCGGAAGCGACAATGGCGAGTCACCCCGACGGCGAACCGGGGCGATGGCGGCAGGCGAAGGTGAAGATGGGTCGATACCGGCACACGACGCGCCCGGCTCACGCGTGCGGCGGCTAACCCGCGTCGTCGTCGGCCAGCGTGCCGAGCGGCACGAAAACGTAACCCTTCCCGCGCACGGTGCGGATATAGCGATAATCGCCGACCGCCTGCTCGACCAGGCTGCGCAGCCGGAAGATCAGCACGTCGAGCCCGCGCTCGGAGCGTCCGGCCACGCTCAGTCCCAGCAGCGCGAGAATCTCCGCGCGCGACAGGACGCGCATCGGCTGCGAGATGAACAGTTCGAGCAGCGCGAATTCACTCGCTCGCAACCCGAGGTCGGCTCCCGCGCGCGTCGCGCGCCGCGTGACGAAATTCACCTCGATGTCGCCGAATGCATAGGATTCGGGTTTCCCGCGCCCGCGTCCCGGCTCCGGGCGGTTCGACGCGTACCGACGGATCGCGCTGCGCACGCGTGCGATCAGTTCCATCGGCTCGAACGGCTCGACGACATAGTCGTCCGCGCCGAGCTCGAGCGCGACGACCTTGTCGACCACTTGCGCATTGCGGCTGATCACGATCACCGGCATGTCGTGACCGGCGCGCCGCAGCGCACCGAGCGCCATGTGGGACGTCGTGGCCGGCCGTTCGACCCGCAACACGATCAAGGTGGGCGGTGCCGCCGTCACCTGCCCCGGCAGCAGCGACACGTCGTCGAGCGCCGACGTCTCGATCTGGCAGCCGCGCAGGAGCGCGCGAATCATGTCGCGCATCCGCGGATCGGGCTCTACGACGAGAACTTGGGTGGTCATCGACAATCGTCCGGCACGACGGCCCGCTTGGCGCATCGCGACATCACGTCGACCTGCCGTCCGACCGGAACGACCCGACACGGTTCGTTCGAACCCGCGAGTGTATGGCGCCGGCGACTACACATGCATGCAGCAATCGAGACTCGTCAGGAAATAGCTCAGGCTCTTGCGGATCGACGTCTCGACGTCCCGCACGTCGCGAGCGGCGGGCGACTGCCCGAGCAGCGTCGCGACGATGTCCAGCGCTTCCCACGGATGCCGGTCGTCGTAATCGGCATGCAGCTTGAGCCAGCGCATCGCGCGATGCCGCACGGCCGGATCGAACTGCTGTTCGTACGGCGATGCGCACAGCAACGCACACCACTCGCCGGTCACGCCTTCGATCGCATAGTTGGTCGCGGCGATGCTCGGCGCGAGCGCGTCGGTGCTGCCGCTCTTCCAGCACCAGTGGCTCAGCGCGAATCCGGCGAGCGGCGCGTCGCCGCGCAGCAGCATGTCGATCGTGACCCCCGATTCCGCGGCCCAGTTGGCCCAGTGATCGACGTGATTCTGCTCGACGCGGATATTGCGGATCAGATAGCGCCGCGCCTTCTCGTCGCCGCGCGACCGAAAGGCGGCGGTCTTCAGCAGGTTCATCGCCATGTATTCCGGAAACTGGCTGACCACCGCCCAGCCGGTCACGAAGAACGCGCGCAGTTGCGACGCGCGCAGCGTCCCGCCGCTCATCGCCGCGAACACCGGATGCGCGCGGACGCGCGCCTTCAGCTCGTCGGTCGCGCCGACCACGTCACGCAGCCAGGCCGGATAGCTCGCAAGGTCCATCAGGTCGCCGGTCAGTTCAAATGGAGCACTCATGCGTTCGTTCCTCGCTTATTCAATGGAATCCCCCTTCCTGCCAGGGCGCGGGGCGGCTGAAGTAATAGCCTTGGCAATAGTCGACGCCCAGCGCGCGAAGCATCTCGGCCGTCGCCGTGTCCTCGACATGCTCGGCGACGGTGCGGTACTGCATCACGTGCGCGATGTCGTTGATCGCGGACGCGATGCCGCGCTTGATGCTGTCGGACGTCATGGTCGACACGAGGCCGCCGTCGATCTTCAGGTAATCGACCGGCAACTGGCGCAGATACGAAAACGACGACATGCCGGCGCCGAAGTCGTCGAGCGCGAAGCGGCAGCCGAGGTCGCGCAGCTCGTACATGAAACGCGACGCGACCTCCAGGTTGCGAACCGCGCTCGTCTCCGTGATTTCGAAACACAGCAGCGACGGATCGAGCCCCGACGCCGACAGCTCGGCGATCACGAACTCCACGAAGCGCTCGTCGGTGATCGACATCGCCGACAGGTTCACGTTGTATTCGACGTACTGGCGCTGTTCGAGCCGCGCGAGGCGCCGGATCACGGTGCGCACGACCCAGCGGTCGATCATCGTCATGTGGCCGTAGCGCTCGGCGGCCGGCAGGAAGACCGGCGAGATCAGCTTGCCGTCGGCGTCCGGGATGCGCAGCAGGATCTCCGCGCGCTCCTGCGCGCCGAGCGCCGGCTGGATCGGCACGATACGTTGCGCATACAACTGGAACGAATTCGTCTCGAGCGCCGTCTTCACGCGCCGGCTCCACTGCATGTGATACGCCTGGCGGCCCGAGTTCATGTCGCGCGCATCCGCGACGTGCACGCGGTTGCGGCCGCGATCCTTCGCGACGTAGCACGCGATGTCGGCCATCTGCATCGCCTTTTCGACGCTCTCGGGCCGGCAGGCGAGATCGAGCACGCCGATGCTCACGCTGATCTTGAACGGCTCGCCTTCCCACTGGAACGTGAAGTCCTCGAGACATGCCCGGATACGCTCCGCCTTGCCGCCGTCCGGCGGGCCGTTGCGGGCGGCCGGCAGCAGGATGCCGAATTCGTCGCCGCCCAGCCGGCCGAACACGTCGTCGTCGTCGAGACAGCGCGCGAACACCGCCGTCGCGTCGCGCAGCAGCGCATCGCCGGCCGCGTGCCCGCACACGTCGTTGACTTCCTTGAAGCCGTCGAGGTCGAGCACCAGCAACATCCCGCCACCGCGCTGCGCCAGCGCGTCGCCCAGGCGCCGCTCGAACGCCGTGCGGTTGATGAGGCCGGTCAGCGCATCGTGCGACGCCTGCCAGGTCAGCTTCTCGATCAACTGGTATTCGCGCGTCATGTCGCGCAGGATCAGCACGTAGCCGACGCAGCGGCCTGCGGCGTTGTCCATCTTCGACAGCGACGCGCGCACCGAGACCGCCGAGCCGCACACGCGGATCAGGTCGAGATCGCGGGTGAAAGTCTGGTCGCCGCTGTTGCTGAGCGACGCGAGCAGCTTGATCGACATGCCGGTCGACGTGTCGATCAGGTCGAGCACGTCGTTGATCGGCTTGCCGACGCACAGCCGCGACGACGCGCCGAGCAGCTGCTCGGCCGCCGGATTGACGGTCTCGATGCTGCGCGTGAGGCCGATCGTGACGATCGCATCGGCGACCGAGCGCAGCGCGGCTTCCGCGAACGCCTGGCTCCGGTCGAGTTCTGTCTGCATCGACACCTGCTGGCGTTGCGTGCGGCTCGCCCATCGCACCGACAGCAGGATGATCAGCAGCGAGGCCGCGACGTACGACAGGAACAGCTGGATGACGGCCGAGCGGAATTCGGCGCTCAACTCGGCGGAGAAGCGCTTCGGCAGCGGTTCGATGTGCGAGTTGAGGTCCCAGATCGCGCGATTCAGGCGGCTCGTGCGCCGGACGTCGTCCGCGCGCACGGACTCGCGCAACGCGCTGGCGATCGCGCGCAGGTCGACCAGCTTCCGGTCCGCGTCTTCCCAGTATTGCAACGCGGCGTTCAGGCGCGCGAAGCTACTCAGGATCGGATAGAACCACACCACCGCCGCGGCATCGACGGGATTGATGCCCGCTTCGATCAGCGCGTGGCGTGCCACCCTGTGATCCGGTGGCACGCCGGTCATCGCGCGGCGCGCGACGCCGAGGAACGTGAGGGTCCGGTCGACTGCCAGGTAATCGTCGAACAGCTTTTCGTCGCCGGTCTGTCCATAGCGGCTCAGCAGCATGACCTCATCCTTCTGCGCCTTCGACCAGTTGCTTTCGCCGCCGACGTATACGCGCAACGACATGATCACGATCAGGCTGACGGCGACGAACCCGGCCAGCGCGACGATCACGACGACGATCGGCAGGATGCCGAGCGCCGGACTCCATGGCCACACGTGAAACGAGCTGCGCTGACTCTGGAGCTTCGAAATGTTTTCCATACCTGATTGACTGTTTTTCTGATTCTTCTCGATGCCGCCGGCCTGCCGCGTCGCTGCCCGCCCCGTGTTCAGGCCTCTCCTCCTTCCATGCTCGCGACGCGCCGGCGCTCATGCAGGCGCGGCGGCACGCCGGTGTCGCCGCGCGGCAGGACGCGCCGGCGACTAGGTCGTCCGGACGCGTCGCAACAACCCCGCACCCGCATCCGTACCGGGATCGATCGCGAGAATGCGGCGCGTTTCGTCGCGGATGACCCGATGGCAGTCGCAGCCCTGCCGTTCGAGACCGTCGAGATCCGTCAGTACGACGGCACCGCGATGCTGATGGATCAGGCCGAGCTCGTGGAGCTGCCGCGTGGTATCGGTGACGGTCTCGCGACGCACGCCCAGCATGCCGTGCGTGACCGGAATCTCGATGCTGCGCAAGCGCTCGTAGGCGATCAGCAGCCAGCGGCTCAGTTGATGCCGCATCACGTGATGGCGGCTGCAGAACATGACCTGCGACGCCTGGGACAGCACCAGCTGCATCCGCACGAAGACCTGCCGCCGGATCGCCGCCGATGCGTCGCACGCGTCGGCGAAACGGTGCGCATACAGCCGATACGCGAATCCGCCGCGATAGACGACGACGCGGCGCTGCATCGCGCTGCCGATGACGTCGTCGCACACGAGGCCTTCGCGGCCGATTTCCGTCACGCCGAGCGTCGTCTTGCCGCCCGCCGTGTATTGCAGGGAAATTCCCGCGGTCACCGGAAAATAGACGGCCTCCAGATCGTCGCCGGCATCGCACAGCACCTGACCGGTCTTGAGATTCGCAAGCATCAGATGAGGCGCCAGTTCCGAACGGCTGATTCCGTCGAGCGCGGACAGGAAATGATTGGCACCAAGTGCATGCGGCAACTCGATGACGTTGTTGGCCTGATGTATCACGGTGCACCTCGTACGTTGTATCCCTGCCCCTCGGCCACCGAACCTTCCTGCTGTTTTCACCGCACCGGTCTACGGCGTTTCCGCCTTATCATCGCGGTGATATTGAGCAAAAAGGTATCACGCAGCCCAACCGTTCGCGACACTCCGCTTTCGTTACATGAAGTAATTTGACAGTTCGATTCGCCATCCGAAGATACTTGCACCGTCAATCAAAAATCTACGATTTAAACTCGTTTCAAATAAAGCGGATTGCTCAATGAATCATCGTGAATGACGGGGGAATGCCAATACTTGGTAATGCGATTTACACGCAAAGTCAAAATCATTCCCGACTCCACAGGAATGCGGGAAGTGTGGGCTATCGCAC
>NZ_JBSAXA010000033.1:0-43037 GCF_053427615.1 Burkholderia sp. AW33-5
GTTCTTCGTCGGCGAATTATTCACGCCGGTTGTTGTCGCGACGAAGCTGGACATTTGCTCTTGCAGCTCGAACTGGATCACATCGGCCATCACCGTTGGCTGTACATCGAAGATCTGCCCTGCATCCTGATGCTGCAGCGACTGGACCGGCGTGCGGTTCACGCTTTGGTAGCTGATGAGCGTTGCGGACGGTCCCTGCCTTGAGAGTGAACGTCGGTCGCCTCGCAGATCATGATCGCTACAGCCAGGCTATCAGGGCCAAACCGTTGCTCAAGAATTAACTACTCATACAGCACCTTTTGATGCCCAAATTGTGCTTTCGCCTGATTTTATTGTTTTTAGTGTTCCATCGGTGTCGTAGTAAAAATCATAATTTGATTGTGCTGAGGCGCCAGTCGTCCATAGGTGAACGGATTTTATTAGGCCAAGGTCATTGCGATAATATAGATATATGCTTTTTGCTTCATTTCTGCCGATTGTAATGGCGGCTTGCGTATTTTTGTCCAGATAAAATATTGAGCTAAGGCTAATGAGTTTTGCTGGCTTTAAAATGTTAAAATTTGAGTCGATATAGTGATAACCATGGACAATTGTCACTTCTCCATTTGACCTGTTAAATCTGGATGTGTTGATGGGGCTATTTTGTGGTTTTGATGGAGCTACTGTTATTAAGTGTTGATTGTCAGAAAATCCAGAGCTATACGCGCCATGAAGTCGTGCCTCGAAAAAATTCGGGTATTTCTTCTTTAACAATTTCCCGCTCGAGAAACCCATGAGCTCCATCTGATATGGAGGCTCGTCAAAAACGGGGCCAGTAGAATATCTCCAGTCATCTACTGTTGAAAGTGTAATGCGGCATTCTTCCATGAGAGCCAAATCATTGCCATTGGCATTATATTTTTCCTGAATTTCTGCTGATTTCATCTGGATGAAATCTATGTTCATGATGTCAGTCGTTGCCATGCTATCCTCCGCAACCTTTAAATGTATCTCTCCAAGAGCCCGCCTCCATTCTTCGACCGATGCCCTCGAGAATCGCAGAAATATCGAGCCCCTTCTTCTCCGCATTACTTAATATGCGGTGCAGGAATTTCTGTTGTTTTGGGCCATGGAGATGATCGCCTCCATGGTAAGCGCCTGTCGCTCGCGCAAGAGATCTATTGGGTGTTCCACTGTTATATGCGGGGTGAGATGGCACCGAAACCTGGGTGGCTGCAGTTCCCCAAAGTCGCGCCCCATTCTCCGCTGCATCTATGTCAACACCATTTCGATCTAATATCTCTCGATTGAGCCTCGAGTATTTTGATTTTCCACTATTTTCCTCGACTATATGGTGCGGCGTTTGCCCGGCAGCAACAACTCGCCCCGCGGCCGCCAAATTTCTGGCTAGTTTGTCAGCCGTTAACCCAAGCGGATCGATCCATCCCATTATGTTGGGTGAAAATTGATAGGGATTGATGCCACTGTATAGGCCAATCGGATCTTGTGAGATAAAGCAATCTACTTGCGGATCAAAATAACGGTATCGATTGTAATGCAATCCGATTTCTTCGTCGTGATATTGCCCTTGCAATCTGATCGGCTGGCCGACAAATTTGGAGTTGGGATATGCAATTTTCTCTGTTGAGTTGCACTCCCAAACTACGTTCCCGCTGGCATCGTGCATGCGTAATGGTGCTCCATTCCGATCGTTCTGGTGGAAATACATCGTCGACGTGAAGTAAATCGGCTGCTCAGTTATATTCGCCGACATTCCACTTGGCGCTACTTGACTATGTACAACCCCCAGTGGCTCGAACGTTTCTGGATAATAGATCCACTCACACAGGTGGTCGATGGTGGCGCGCGATCCACCGCACTGATCTATTTCGAGGTCAGCGATGGCCTTTTCGCCTTCAGCACTGCTGTGCTCCCCTAGAAGCGTATTGCCATCCCAGAAAAATCGGGTGATACGCGAAGGCGCTCCGGCGGCCGTTGTACCTGCATATACGATCTTGCGAACTCGCCGCTGGAACGGATCATACTCATACTGTGCGTAGATATGGCTTTGGTCACTACCAGTTGACATCGCAGTTCTTCGAACTGCCACTGTTTCCACCAGTTGCCCAAACGCATCCCAACTCAGTGTTAGATCCTGCCTAGACTCCTGCCGACGCGTTAAATTTCCTGCGCGGTCATATGAGTAATAGCAGCCATCATATTCACCTTCGCGCACCCATGTATTAGACTGGAGTACATCGACTGCACCAATCGGGCGACGCTCGCGGATACGGGTTTTTAGCAGGTCACCGGCAGGATCACGGAGGAATCGACGCAGCTGTCCAGTAGGATCGATGCGCGCAGTGACCCGGCCCATGGGATCGTAAAGGAAGCGCTCCGTACCTAGATGTGAATCGCGCTTTTCAATCAGTTCGCCGTTCGCGTCATACGCATATTCACTCGCAAACAGCACACCGGTATTCGCCAGCACAGTTTGCTGCGAGGCGAGTTGACCACTTGCCTCATATGATAGCTCTCGACGCAAATCTGCATTCAATTGCTCGACGCACACCTGCCCGATTGTATTGCGCTCAAGCATGATCGGCATGGCATCGTCTATCTTGATCGACGTCGCGGCATCCAGCACGTCGTATTGGTAGCGCACTGTGTGCTCGACGACGCCGCTGCCTACGATGAGCCGCGTCCTGCGTTCTGTCCTGTTTCCGGCAGCGTCATAATCGTTTTCAATCGTGAAGTCGTTACCCTGCCGTTCCACGATCACTCGGCCGTCCACGTTATAGCGAAACTCAACGCGGCAAGATGGGTTCTCAGCGAGTACGAGATCACCGTGTCGGTCGTACTCAAACCGATCGATGTGCTCGGCGGCCGCATGCGCCGCTATGGGTGTTCGCCGTTCCGTCAGTCGGCCGAGCCGATCGTATTGGTATTGGATCGTTCGCCCGAGCGGATCGATACTGTCGAGCAATTCGTCCGTCGCGCCATACCGATAACGTCGCGTTTGTCCCCAGTAGTCAGTCTCTCCAATGATGCGCCCCAACGCGTCCCGATCTAACGAGTACAACTCGTCGCGTTCGTTGACGACGCCGATCAACTGCTCCTCAGTGTTGTACTGATATTCGATCGAAGTACCATCCGGCGCAATGCGTCGAGTGACCTGCCCAAGCGCAGAATAAGCCATCTGTGTCACGTGGCCCATCGCATCGCGATATTGAATCAGATTCCCATCCGGGTCGTACATGCAATGCACGTCGCACCCGCCCAGTTCGATAGCTCGTATCAGGTTACCGTTGCGGTCGCACTCGTAGCGACTCGTCCGCCCAAGCGCATCGACAGCCTCGACGACATTTCCACGCGCATCGTATTGGTACTGCGTGCGATGACCGAGTGCATCTGTCAGCGCAGCCAGATTGCCATGCTGATCATATTCCAGAAGCGTCAATGCACCCCGCGGCCCTTTGTACTCGACAGGCTGCCCGTAGATGTCATACGCGTAGCGTGACGTCGCCCCCGATGGGGTGATCCGTGTAAGCAAATTGCCGTGCCCATCCCACTCGTAGCGCCACTGCCTTCCGCCTGGTAACGTCACGCAGACGGGCCAGTGATCTGCATTGCATTCCGTGCGGATCGTGCTGTTATCGGGCAGTGTCTGCGTGATGAGATTGCCATACTGATCGTAGGCCCAAGCGGTCGTGTGGCCGGCGGGATCGATTTTTGCGGTCGTTCGCCCCTGCGCGTCGTACCGGAAGCCGGTTACGCCGCCGAGCGGATTGATTTCGGCCACGGGCATGACGCGTTCATTCAATTGTATTACCGACATATGTCCGCGTGAATCGACAATGCGCGTCTCCATTCGCTCGCGATCGTATCCGAAGTGATAGTCTAATAGTCCGCCGTTACCCCACGCATGATCTACGCGCCAAACACCGTCAGAACCGACACTGTGATGGTAGTAGAACGATACGCCTCGTGCGCTCGTGTGGCTCACCATCCGGTGATTGTTTTCATAGTCGAAACGGTGTGGTTGCGCCATCGCGTCAACGGAGGCGCGCAAGTTCCGTTCGTCATCGTGCTCATACGTGACCAGCGGATGAGCTTGGCTCTCGCCATCGAGAAGCGTCAAGCCGATCACCAGATTCACATTACCCTGACTGCTCGCATCGGCATGTGCAAAGTCTCGTAGGTCGCACTTGATTACGCGTTGTGTCGCCCCGCCGCACGTCCATTCCACAATATGCGTGACGAACCCATGTTCATCTCGCTCAAACAACCATGCGTTCTCGTTGAGGTCGGAAATACGTTCGACATACAACGTCAATCGAGCGTTGTCTTGCAGGGCCGCGATCATCTGCACCCACTGCCGCGAGAACGAAAATCTATACTCGACGCTCTCTCGCGTACGCAACACTAATTGACTGTCTTGTCTGTACAGAGCATATCCATACTGCCAGTCATACACGCGTGCCGACCATCCCTCTGATGTGGGTAGCGTATCGAATGCAGTTGTGTGGTCCTGAAAATAGGCTACCGTGCCCGTCTTGCCGTCGTGCCGCGTCAGTTCCAATCGAATGTCAGCCGGCGTCTGCCAACCGACACCGACTGCTCCATCATGAACGTTGTGACTCGTGTAATGCCTGTCCCATACGAGCGGCAACCGCCCTGCCACCGTGAAATCCCGCTGCTGAACGACAACCTCCCCCGTCGTAACATCCACCGGTTCAGCCTTCAACACATTGCACCGCAAGAACCCCGACTTCAATTTCAGCTTATCCGCCAGCGCTTTCGCCCACTTCGATCCCTGAAACGCCTTGAACAACCCCTTCGCCGCCGCAGCCATGTTCATGATCGGCGGCCCGCCTACCAACACCGGCCGCCCTGCCGGAATCGGCAACATCACCGAACTCGGCATCGACGGATAAGTCCGATCGGTATGCGCGCTGTTATGCGGCGGCGGCTCCATTCCGACCGACCAGCAACTCAACGCCTCCAGCGCCATGTACGACATCGGATCGTTGTTGGCGAGCACCGTCTTGCTGCCCATGAACGATTCCCCGTCGTTCGACGGTTCAACTTTGTCAGGCGGAGCAAACGATTCTCCAAGCGGGAAATGCAACCCCGGTACGTGATAAGCATGCGTCCCGGCCGTGGCCCGCATCATCCCGTTCACAAAAATCGGCCTGCCGCTGCTTCCCCCCGACCCGACGTTCGAACCAAGATCATCGCTTATGCGGTTCTTGATCTTGTTGGCCTCTTTCGCCAGCCGGATCCCCTCAGCGACAGTGGGGTCGTCCTTGAAGTCCGGCAGCTTGCCGCCACCCATCAAGTCATTGACCTGCTGGTTCGCCTCATCGGCCAGATGCGCCAGCTTCTCCACATCTTCGGGATGATCTTCGATGTATTCGGTCACCTTCTCCTGCACGATCATCATTGCAATGCAGCCGACCACGGCCTTTGCCGCTTGAACGTACTCACGCAGATCGAGCATGAACCCGACATGAGGGTGCGGCAGGAACACCGGCGGTGTCCCAGGAGTAACCAGCACCGAATGAACGTCGACGCCGACGACTGGATCGAGATGCTTGACGGCCGGAAGTGCCACGATTTCAGCCCTCGTTCGCGCTCAGCGCCCACCACGCAACGCCGCGACTTTCTCGCTCAACGCGTTGCGTCGCCGGTCACGCACATCCAGCTGCGACACCATCCATTCGACGACCATCGGCAGATTGCTGTTCGCCCGCATCGGCTCGTCGATCATCAATCCCGCATCGAGCGCATTGAATCCCGCCTCCAGCGCATGTTCGCGCTCCCCTGCGCGCGCCCAGCACACGGCGCTCATCCGCCACGCCTCGACCGTCATCAGTCCATCCTTCGCCGCCGTGGTCGACGCGACCGCACGCTCGTAGCAATAAGCCGAGTGCGCATAGTCCTTATGCGTCAAATGCACGCTCGCCTCGCCGAACAATCCGTTCGCGACGAGCTTGTGTCCGGCCGGATGCCCAGCCTCAACCGCGCGCATGCCGCTGCTGGCGGCGCTCTGGTAAGCCTCGATCGCCCGCTCCCGATCCCGCCACTTCAGATACGCGGCACCCGCAATCAGATGCACGACGACGCATTGATCAAACCACTGCTCGCGCTCAGCAACATTCAGTGCCGCCGCGCGCAATTCCTCCAGCCGAGCAGGATTACCGCCTTCGATCATCTCGGTCAGCATCACGAAATGCCGTCGAAATTCACCGCTCGGCCCGCGCTCGCCCGACTCCGCCAGCAATTCGCGCGGAACGCTCGCCATCGAATACTTGCCATGTACGACGCGCACCGCCGCGCGATGCCGTTGCACCAACGCAGCAAACGGCGCGATATCGATACGAGGCACAACAAAACGAACGCGCTCGCCAAGCTGCGGCGCGACCGCCATGACCGACAACAAGCCATCCATCCACTGCACCCAAGCCGCTTCATCCCGCACTTTCGTCGGTTCCAGTACGAACACCATCGCCGGAAAAACGTCCGGATGGTGCTGCATCAGGCTGTCGGCAACCGCGAACAGATACAGCAACGGATCCTTGTCATCGTCGTACGGCGCTTGCCAATCGGCCCGCACACCGTGCGCTTCGGATCCTTCACGCCGGCTGTCATAGAACGCAATGAGTTCGTTCGTCAGCGCCTTCGCATACCCCGCTTCATTGACGAACGATGCCCGCATCGTCCTGACCGCACACGACGTCTCGTCCTGAACCTGGAAATACAGCCGCACGAGCTCCGCATCCGTCTCGTCGGTCTGCCAGATCATCAAGCGCGCGTCGCGTTCCTTCGCGAAACTCATCCAGTCGGTGTGCGCGTCCATGAACCTGCGCTCCACGGGGTTGGTCGGCTGCCAGTTCTGCATTCGTGCGCGCCTCCGTCACGGATTCAGTTTCAGGACGGCGCCTTCGACCGTGTGCTCGGCAGTCGCCGACGACGTCACCGTCTTGCCGTTTACGATGTGGCTGTTGGTGCCGGTCGATGTGACGTTAACACCCTGGATCGTGATCGTTCCGTCGCGCTTCATCACGATGCTCGAATTCCCGCAGACGAGCGAAAGCTGATCGCCGGCGTTGACGGTCACCTGATGCTGCACGTTCGTCGTATGGTTCGCGCCGACGTTGACGGTGTGTTCGCCGCCGACCGTGTGCGTATGGGCTTGGGCGATCGTGGAGGTCCGCGTACCGATCTCCTCGGTATGCGCCGACGCAACCAGTGTCTTCATGTCGTGCGACGTCGTCTGATACATCTGGCCGACGCTCAGTGTCTTTGCTTCGCCGATCGTTTCGGTTTTGCCATGCGTGACTGTTTCAGTGTGGCTGCCACCAATGGTCGCTTCGCGATCCGACGCGATCGTCACGGTCTCCTTCTTCCCGACCGTTCGCGTCCGGTTTCCGCCCACCCCATGCGTCTCATCAACCCCGATCTGCGCGACCCGGTTCTTGCCGATATTCACCGTCTCGTTCTGCCCCACACTCCGTTGCCGGTTGTTCTTCACCTGCATCGTTTCGTCGTTCCCGACGGTATGCGTATGGTTGTTCCCGACGGAAAGTGTGTGATCGGCCTCCGTCTCCGCATCGAAATTCCTTTCCGCATGCATCCACAGCTGCTCGGCGCCCTTCTTGTCCTCGAACCGGAATGCGTTGGCATGGTCGGTCGTCCCGCCCGGTGACGACCGCGATAACAATCCGCTCTGCGTCGCACTGCCCGGCAACCCCCACGGCGGCATCTTCTCGCCGTTGTACACACGCCCCGTCACAATCGGCTCATCCGGATCGCCGTTGAGAAAATCGACGACAACCTCATCGCCGACACGCGGAATCTGCACGCCACCAAACCCACCGCCGGCCCAAGGACTCGACACTCGCACCCAGCATGACGAATCCTGATTGCTCTGCCCGTATCGGTCCCACCGGAACTGCAACTTCACCCGCCCATACTGATCGGTCCAGATTTCCTCCCCCGGCGGCCCGACCACGGTAGCCGTCTGCGGCCCGTTCGTCCGCGGCCGCGGCGTTTCACGCGGCGATCGATAAGGCAGGCTCGATGGCTGCACGAGCATCATCGTCTGATGCACCACAGCCTCCGCGCCCTGATCGCTTGCATACGCGTTCTCCTGGAAACGGTACCGACACCGCACGATCAGGTACTCGCGGTTCTGATCGGCACGCGGGCAATGCGCAAGCGTGAACAGATAGCCCGGCGCGGCGCCGCGCACGTCGGTATCAGCACTCGCCCGCTCATGTTCGGCCTGCTGCTCCTCGAGCCGCACGCGGCTGTAATGCGCACCAGGCGCATCGTCGCGATACCCGCCCGGCCATTCGAACGACGCAAAACTGTCGTGATCATGCCCACGCGGATCGACCTTCTGCGCGGAAAGATCCGCACGCGGCTTCGTATAGTCGTAGTCGGTGGTCTGATGCTTGCCGACGCTCACTTCCTGCGCGGGCAGCCAGCCGTCGATGTGCTCCTCGTCGGCGATCGCGGTGCGATCCTGCGCGATGTACGGGATCGTTTCGTAGCCGGGCAACGCGACGTGCGACGACATCGCGTCGCACAGCACGAGCGTGTGATTGTCGGCCGCGTGCCGGAAATAAAAATAGATGCCCTCGAACTCCATCAATCGCATCACGAACGCGGCGTCGGTCTCGTTGTATTGCACGCAGAACTCACGCGGCACGTACGCATCGGTCAGCTTGTTTTCGATGGGGAAGCCGTAAGGCGCGAGCACCTCCTGCACGATGTCGGGCACGGTGCGATTCTGGAAGATCCGGCAATCGGAGCGACGCGTCGCGAGCCACAGCCACGGCCGCACGACGAGTTCGTAACCGTAGTGCCGCTCGGCACGCCGGCCGACCAGCGTCGCGCGCGCGACGATGCCGTTCAGGTAGCGCATTGACAGGTCCTGCTGCTCGATCCGCACGGTCACGGGCTTGCCGAGCATGTCCTTCAGCGACAGGCTGTGGCTGTCAGCCAGCGCCTCGATCCGGAATTCGAACAGGCGGCCGAGTTCGTCGCTGCCGTCGAGCGTGTGGAACTTCAGGTCGTCGCCGTGCGGGCTGTCGAGTGTGAATACGCGATTCACGTCGTTCCCTCCTCGTCGAACCGGTAAGCGAATTCGCCGCCGGCGGCGCTCACCTCGATCGACGTCAGCGCGCGACCTTCGAGCGTGGCTTCGAGGATCGCGCGGCCGATCCGCGGCATCACGGTATGCGTGAGGATCGCGTCGACCATGCGGCCGCCGGATTCGATCGTCCTGCAGCGCGCGACGATCAGCGCGGTCGCCGAATCGGTGCAGCGCAGCCGGATCCCGTGATGTTGGTCGATCCGCTTCTCGAAGCGCCGCAACTGCAACTCGACGATGCGCGCGAGCGTTGCATCGGTCAGCGGGTAGTACGGCACGACGGTCAGCCGGCCGAGCAGCGCGGCGGGGAACACGTCGAGCAGCGGCGCGCGCAGCGCATCGGCAAGCGTCTGCATGTCGGGCAGGCGCTCGGGGTCGCGGCACAGCTGCATCACGCGATCGGCGCCGACGTTCGACGTCAGCAAAATCACGGTATGCCGGAAATCGATGTCGCGCCCTTCGCCATCTTCCATCCAGCCCTTGTCGAACACCTGGAAGAAGATCTCGTGCACGTCGCGATGCGCCTTCTCGATCTCGTCGAGCAGCACGACGCTGTACGGCCGCCGCCGCACGGCCTCGGTGAGCACCCCGCCCTGCCCGTAGCCGACGTAGCCGGGCGGCGCGCCCTTCAGCGTCGATACCGTGTGCGCCTCCTGGAATTCGCTCATGTTGATCGTGATCGCGTTGCGCTCGCCGCCGTACAACGTGTCGGCCAGCGCGAGTGCGGTCTCGGTCTTGCCGACGCCGGACGGCCCGCACAGCAGGAACACGCCGTGCGGTTTGGTCGGGTCGTCGAGCTTCGCACGTGCGGTCTGAATCCGTTCGGCGATCAGTTCGACCGCATGGTGCTGGCCGACGACGCGTTCGCCGAGCGTCTCGGCGAGCTTGAGCACGGCCTGCGTCTCGTCGCGCACCATCCGGCCGAGCGGGATGCCGGTCCAGTCGGCGACGACGGCGGCGACCGCATGCGTGTCGACGGCGGGCAGCACGAGCGGTGCGTCGCCCTGCATCTCGGCGAGCGCCTGCTGCGCGGCAGCGAGGCGCGACAGGACATCGGCGCGTGCGTCGTCGGTGAGCGCGCGCGACGGTGCGTCATCGAGCAGCGCGGCGCGCGATTCGACGATCGAGGCCAATGCGTCGCGCTCGGCTTGCCAGCGCGTATCGAGCCGATCGAGCTCCGTCTGCACGGCGGCAAGCTCGGCATCGATCGCATCGCGCCGCGCGGTGTCGCCGCTGCCGAGCGCGCACTCGCGCGCGATCCGTTCCCGCTCGACGCGCAGGCCGTCGATGCGTCGGCGCGCATCCTCGATCGGCGCGGGCACCGCGTGCTGGCTGACGGCGACGCGCGCGCAGGCCGTGTCGAGCAGGCTGATCGCCTTGTCCGGCAACTGCCGCGCGGGAATATACCGATGCGACAACGTCACGGCGGCCTGCAGCGCATCGTCGAGCACCAGCACGCGGTGGTGGGCTTCGAGCTTCGCGGCGAGGCCGCGCAGCATCGTCACGGCGGCGGCCTCCTCGGGTTCGAGCACGTGGACGAGCTGGAAGCGCCGCGTCAGCGCGGGATCCTTCTCGATGTACTGCTTGTACTCGGACCAGGTGGTCGCGCCGATGGTGCGCAGCAGGCCGCGCGCGAGCGCCGGTTTCAGCAGGTTCGCGGCGTCGCCGGTGCCGGCCGCCCCGCCCGCGCCGACGAGCGTATGGACTTCGTCGACGAAGAGGATCGTCGGCCGCTCGGACGACATCGCTTCGTCGATCACGCCGCGCAGGCGGCTCTCGAATTCGCCCTTCACGCTCGCGCCGGCCTGCAGCAGCCCGATGTCGAGCAGGTACAGCGCGACGTCTCGCAGAGACGGCGGCACGTCGCCGGCGGCGATGCGCAGCGCGAAGCCTTCCGCGACGGCGGTCTTGCCGACGCCGGCCTCGCCGACCAGCAGCGGGTTGTTCTGCCGGCGCCGCAGCAGGATGTCGACGATCTGGCGGATCTCGGCGTCGCGCCCGACGACGGGGTCGATCTCGCCTGCCCGCGCACGGGCGGTCAGGTCGACGGCGAAGCGCGCCAGGGCCGCGCCTTCCGCGGCTGGCGCACCGCGCATCGCGGCGTCGCCGGAGCCGGCGCCCGAGCCCGGATCGGCACGCGCAGTCGGTTGCGCCTCGGGCGAACCGTCGACGATCGATGCGAGTTCGTCGGCGAGCACGTCGGGCACGATGCGCTCGAACTCGCGTGCGATCGCGTACAACACGTTGCGCAACTGCGGCGTCTTCAGGATCGCGAGCAACAGGACCGCGCCGCGAATCCGCGTCGCGTCGTATTTCAAGGTCGCATAGACCCACGCGCGCTCGACCGCGTCGTCGATGTGCACGGACAGGTCCGACACCGATCCCGCGCCACGCGGCAGCCGATCGAGCGACGCGACGAGCCCGCGCTCGATCGCGGCCTCGTCGATCTCGAACCGGCGCAGCACGCGCTGCAGGTCGCCGTCGGGCCGCTGCAGGATCTGCTTGAGCCAGTGCGCGAGCTCCACGTACGGATTGCCCCGCAGCCGGCAGAATCCGGTCGCCTGCTCGAGCGTTTCGTAGAGGAGCGGGTTGAGCTTTCCGAACAGGTTGACGCGGCCGATATCGGACATGACGGTTCCCGTTTAGGCGGTTTCGCGATGAGGGACGGCGCCGGTGCGCGGCGGCCCGCCACGGCGCGCGTCGTAACGGACGACGAGATCGCGGGCGGGCCCCGCGTCGAGCCGCTGCCCGAGCCACGCGGTACGGCCGAGGCCCTGCGGCGCGCCGAGCGCGATCGCGGGCACCGCGTCGGCCGCCAGTTCGAGCTGGACGTCCCAGTCGAACTCGATGCCGACGTATTCGCGCACCCAGTGCGCGAGCTGCCGCGCGTGCGGGCCGCCCGGCAGGAAGCGCCGGTACGCGTCGAGCGACAGCGGCCCGAGCACGATCCGGAAATGGGACTGCGCGTCGCGCACCGCGATGCCGAGCGCGACGCCGCCGACGCGCAGGGTCGGCCGCGTCGCACGGATCACGCAGCGCTGCGAGCGCTCGATCGCGACCCAGCGCGGCACGTGCTCGACGATGCGCGCGTCGACGCCGAAATGGCTGCTCAGGATCTGCACGAGCCCTTCCGGGTTGCGCGTGTGCCGTACGAGATGACCCGCGTGGAAATAAAGCGCATGCGGCGCGAGCGTGTCGGCGGCCGTGCGTTCCGCATCGGCCTGCGCGGCCGGCCGGTCGTCATGCGCGGCGCGCCCGATGAGGCTCGCGACATACGCGTCGAACCGTGCGCGCCCGGGACGATCGAGGCTCGCCGTCGGTTGCGCGTCGGCCCATGCGCGGTAGAACAGCAGGATCAGCCGGTGATGAAACAGGTCCGCGAATGCGGCGAACGTCGGGTCGTCGTGCTGGGCCGCGCGCTCGTGCGCGTATTCGGTCAGGTGGGTCGGCAGCGGACCGTTCGGTCCGAACAACCCGAAACCGTGGATCGCGATGCGCGGCCGCGTGGCGCCGCCGTCCCCATCGTATGCGCCGGCCACCATCGACGCCGCGAACGCGAGCGACGGCTGTTGCCCGAGCCGCACCGGTTCGTCGCGCGGCCGCGCGGCATGGCCGAGCGGTGCGCGGCCGGACGACAACGCATCGAGCCAGCGCAACGCCTGGAACAGGTCGTAACCATGCGGCGCGGCGCGCAATCGCGCCCACCACGCATCGCGGCGGGCGGATTCGACGGCCGATCGAGCGCCGGGTGGCGTGCCGTGCTTCATATCGCGGGCCGCCGGCCGATGCGCGCGGGCCAGTGCGCGAGCGTGCCGCGCTGCACGCTGGTCAGCACGCATTCGGCGAACGCATTGATCGAAACATGCCGCGCGAAGAACTGTTCGAGCACCGCGCCGAGCAGGAACGGGCTGTCGCCGGAAAACGCATGATCGTCGACGGTCACGTCGACCTGCACGCCGCGTCCGAACATCAGCGGGCCGAGCGCCGGCAGCCGCCGGAACACCGGCGAGAACGCGACGCGCCGCACGCCGTCGATCTGCCGGCGCATCGCGGCATCGGCCGGGTCGGCGTGCAGGCCGAGCAGCTCGCGTAGCGCATGTGCACCCTCGTCGTCGTCGAGATCGGTCAGCGTTTGCCGGGCGAGCCCGAGATGACGGACGAGCCGCCAGGCCGTCTGCGCGTCGGCGATCGGCGGGCGCGGGCGCGACGGGCCGCGAATCGCGACGATGCGCTCGACGGGCGCCGAAATGCGCAGCGTGAACGCGTTCGCATCGCCCGGCGGCAGCAGCAGCGCGAGGTCGCGGTTCGTGCACAGCGTGTCGACGGACAGATAGCGCATCGTCTCGTCGTACGGCGCGCACTGGCTGTCGACGAGCGACACGTAGGTTTCGCTGCCGACGTAGCCGGTGCGCGTGCCGTTCGCGCGTGCCTGCGCGGACACCAGCCGAGGCTCGCGCCGTACCGTGTAGTACGCGCCGTAGTTGCCGTCGTCGCGCGCGAACGACGCATGAAACGGCCGGAATTCGCGCGACTGGCCATCGTCGCGCTGCTCGCTCGCAAGCCGCTGCACGGCATAGACCTCGTGATCGAGCGGCCGGCTGCGGTCGACGACGACATGATGCTCGCGCGCGCCCGGCTGCAACAGGATCCGGTCGCCGCGACGTGCGAACAGGTTCACGGCCGGTGTGCAGTTCAGCGCCAGATGCCGCGCATCGACGGCCGCTTCGAGCGCGGCGTCGTGGCGATCGAACAGCACGGTCAGCTCGCATTCGTCGCCGGTGGCGCGCGCGAGCGCGGCGCGCAGCCCGCCGATACTGAAGAACAGGAAGCGCGCCGGAAACGCGAAATACTCGCGCAGCAGCCGGTAGCCGTGGAAACTGCGCCCGTCGTCGGGCAGGATCGCCTGCGCCGGATCGAAGCCCTCATGGACGATCGCATCGGCGTCGAGCGTATGCAGCCAGCGCGGCGGCTGCCCCGGGTCGTGGCAGACAGCGCCGAGCGCATGCGCGGCGATCAGTTCGAGCAGGTGCAGCGCGTCGCGTTCCGGGCCCGCGAGATGAAAGGTCAGCCGCTCGAGCGGCAGTTGCGACAGCCTGGTGCCGCCACGCGCCTTGAGCCGGATGCGCAGCGCGCCGCGCACGTCCTGGCGTGCAGGCACGGCGCCGCGCGGCAGCCACGACGGCGCGCCGGTGACGGCCGCATCGGTCAGCTCGAGCGGCCACAGCGTCAGGTCGTGCGCGGTACGGAATTCACATGCGGTCTGCTCGGACGCGGCGGGTCGCGCGCGCAGCGCGGTGCCGGCCGGCAGCCGCCAGCCCTGTGCGAGGCTGCCTTCGTTGAGCATCGGCGCGAACCGCACGATCGCCATCGACGGCAATGGCGCGAGATAGCCCGGATACACCGCGTCCAGCAGCGCCTGCGTGAAGTGCGGAAACTCGGCGTCCATCTTCAGCTGCACGCGCGCGGTGAGGAAACTGAAGCCTTCTAGCAGCCGTTCGACGTACGGATCGGGCGGCCCGGATTCGGTGAGCCGCAGTCGTGCGGCGACCTTCGGAAATTGCTGCGCGAATTCGTCGCCGAGCTCGCGCAGGTACGCGAGTTCGCGGTTGTAGTAGTCGAGCAGGCGCGTATCCATCGTGTCAGTTTCCCGCCACCGACCGCAGCGACATCGCACCCGTCTCGAGATCGAGGTCGGAGCGCAGCACGAATTCGACCGGATGCGGGATCGACCACAGCGTGCCGCGAATCTCGAACAGCAGCACGTTGTGACGCCGTTCGCCGGCGCGCCCGTCCGATGCATCGGCGACGCTGCGGACCTCGACGCTGTCCGGCGCGATGCGTGGCTCGAAGCGCACGATCGCGTCGCGGATCGACGCCTCGACCGACATCCGCTCGACGCCCGACATCGGCTTGCCGACGAGCGGCCGCATCCCGTAGTTGAGCACCGAGGCCTGCGCGTGCGCGAATGCGGCCCAGTCGACGAAGCCGTCCTCGGCATTGCGCGTATTGAGCAGCCACGCGAGATCGCGCAGCACGGCCGCACGCAGGCGCTCGGCGCCGATCCCTTGCGTGCCGGGCGGATCGGCCGTGCGCTGCGGCGCGTCGTCGGTCAGCCGGTCGAGCAGCGCGGGCTGCAGCCGGTCGCGCACTCCGGCGTGCCGGCCGGCGCGGGCTTGCGGGTCGTCCATCGTCATCGCTCCGCCGTCACATCTCGGTGTTTTCCTTGATGTTCCAGCCGACCGACACCTCGGCGCCCTTGCCGCCGTTGTCGTTCTGCTGCCAGTACTGCTTCTTCACCTTCGCGGCCTGGAAGCCGTAGTGCATCATCAGCCGGTCGGCCGCGTCGCCGGGGTCGATGCCCGCGACCTGCGCGGACGTGACGAGCACTTCCTGCAGCGTCACGCGCATGAACTCGACCTGCGTGCCGCCGGTCTTGCACGCGGAGATCTCGACCTTCGGCAAGTGCTTGCCGCTCGCGCAGTTCTTGACGATTGCCGGCGCGCCCTTGTCCATGTACGCGGCCACGACGAGATCGTTGAAACTCGCCTTGCCCGCGTTGCCGCCGCTGCCGCTCGCCATCGCGCCCGGCTGGCTCGCGCCCCACGTGAACGATTCGATGTCGGTCCAGCCCTTGTGCTGCGCGTCCGCCGATTCGCCGGTCACGCCGTCCACCTTCATAAACATTGCCACGCCCATTGCCGTCTCCGTTTCGGTGCGAAATCACGTTGAATGCCGTATCGAATGCCGCGTGCCGCTCACTCGTTCGCCGCCTTCGCCGACGGCAGCCGCGAGATGAGCCGCAGCGACACGGTGAGCCCTTCGAGCTGGTAATGCGGTCGCAGGAAAAACTTCGACGTGTAGTAGCCGGGGTTGTCCTCGACCTCGTCGACGACCACCTGCGCGGCCGCCAGCGGCTTGCGCGCCTTGGTTTCCTGGGACGAGTTCACGGGGTCGCCGTCGACGTAGTTCATGATCCAGTCGTTGAGCCAGCGCTCCATGTCGTCGCGCTCGCGGAACGAGCCGATCTTGTCGCGCACGATGCATTTCAGGTAGTGCGCGAAGCGGCAGCACGCGAACAGGTAAGGCAGGCGGCCGGACAACCGCGCGTTCGCGGTCGCGTCGGGGTCGTGATACTCGGCCGGCTGGTACAGCGACTGCGCGCCGATGAAGGCCGCGAAATCCGAGTTCTTCCGGTGCACGAACGGCATGAAGCCGTTCTTCGCGAGCTCGGCTTCGCGGCGGTCGCTGATGGCGATCTCGGTCGGGCATTTCTGGTCGACACCGCCGTCGTCGGTCGGGAACGTGTGGCTCGGCAGCCCTTCGACCGCCCCGCCCGACTCGACGCCGCGAATCGACGAGCACCAGCCGTACAACTTGAACGAGCGGTTGATGTTCGCGGCCATCGCGTAAGCCGAGTTTGCCCACGTGTAGCGGTCGTGATTCGCGGCGTCGGTGTCTTCCTCGAAGTCGAATTCGTCGACGGGATTGGTGCGCGCGCCATACGGCAGCCGCGCGAGAAAACGCGGCATCGCGAGGCCGACGTAGCGCGAATCCTCCGACTGCCGCAGGCTGCGCCAGCCCGCGTATTCGGTGTTCTGGAAGATCTTGGTGAGGTCGCGCGGATTCGACAGCTCCTGCCACGAATCCATCTGCATCAGTTCCGGCGACGCGCCCGCGATGAACGGCGCGTGCGCGGCCGCCGCGATCTTCGACAGCTCGCCGAGCATCTCGACGTCCGGCGGGCTGTGATTGAAGTAGAAGTCGCCGACGAGGCAGCCGAACGGCTCGCCGCCGAACTGCCCGTATTCCTCCTCGTAGATCTTGCGGAACAGCGGGCTCTGGTCCCATGCGACACCCTTGTAGCGCTTGAGCATCCGCGCAACCTCGTTGCGCGACGCCGGCAGAGCCTTGATCTTCAGCAGCTCGTCGGTCTCGGTGTGCGTGACGAGGTAATGCAGGCCGCGCCATGCACCTTCGAGCGTCTGGAATTCGTCGTGATGCAGGATCTGGTTGATCTGCTCGGACAGCTTCCGGTCGATTTCCGCGATGATCTGCTTCACGCTGCCGTATGCGTCGGTCGTCATGCCGACCGTATGTTCGAGCGCCTGTTGCGCGAGCGTGCGCACCGCGCGCTCGACCGATTCGCGCGCCTCGGCGGTCTTCGGCTTGAACTCCTTCTGCAGCAGCGCGGCGAACTCGCCGTGCGCGACGGCCGGCTGCGCGGCGTTGCGGGTATTGCGAGCTTCTGCGCGGGACTGGACGGGGTCATTCATCGCGGGCCTCCGGTTGGGTCGCGTCGCCGGCCTGCGCATCGGCGCGCGGTTCGCGCACGAGCGTCTTCAGCAGGTCGGGATCGTTGATCGCGCGCTCGATCAGTTGCTCGGCGCCGTGCTTGCCGTCCATGTACGACAGCAGGTTCGACAGCTCGGTGCGCGCATCCAGCAGCCGGCGCAGCGCGTCGACGTTGCGCGCGATCGCCGCCGGCGAGAAATCGTCGATCTGCTCGAACGTCATGTCGACGTTGAGCATCCCTTCGCCCGTCAGCGTGTTGGGCACCTGGAACGCGACGCGCGGCGCGACCGACTTCATCCGTTCGTCGAAGTTGTCGACGTCGATCTCGAGGAACTTGCGCTCCGGTAAATCGGGCAGCGGCTCGGCACGCTTGCCCGCCAGGTCCGCGATGACGCCCATCACGAACGGCAGCTGCACCTTGCGCTCGGCGCCGTAGGTCTCGACGTCGTACTCGATCTGCACGCGCGGCGCCCGATTGCGCGCGATGAACTTCTGTCCGCTGCCTGCCGCCTTGGTTCTGTCCGTCATCGTCCGCTCCTTCACATCGATCAGATTGCGTGTACGTCGCCGCCGCCGGGCGGCTTGCCTCATTCGCTCCGCTCGCCGCTCAGCAGGTCCAGCTTCGGCAGGCTCTCCGGAGCGAGATCCCGGATGATTTCGTAGAAGTCGAGCGCGAGCAGCCGCTGCGCACGCCGCAGCAGCAGCGGCGCCGGGTGGCTCGGCTCGTGCAGTTCGAAATAGCGGCACATCTTGTCGATGCCGAGCCGCACGTCGTCGCGGCTCGCGACCTCGGCATCGCGCCAGGCCTGCCCGTTCGGCAACGCGGCCGGCGTGGACGCGGCGTGCGCGGCGCCGGATGCAGCCGGCGCCGCCGGAATCGAACCGTCCGCCGGCCGTGCCGCGTGCATCGGCTCCGGCTCCGGCATTTCGTGCACGATCCGTTGCAACGCCTTTTCCGTGTCGCTTGCATCGGGCGACCATTCACTGCCGAGCCGGTCCGTGACGTGCGCGCGGATCGCGTCCAGCGCGCCCAGCACCGCGCGCACCGCGTCGATCGGCACGCGGCCGTCGTCGCGTGCGGTCGACAGCGCGGCGACCAGGCCGTCGCGGCTGACTGCGGCAGGGCCGCCCGCTTCGTCGCGCCCGTCGAGCGCGCGTTCGGCGTCGCGCACGCTCGGGCCGCCGTCGAACAGCGGCTGGTGCCGCGCCGCGCGCGCGCATTCGTGCGCGCCGGCGACATCGGCGAGCGCGTTCATCCGCAATGTCGGATCCGGTTCGCCATCGGCGTCGAGACGCGGATGCAGGTCGTCCCACCAGCGCCCGATCAGGCCGGCGACGACCGCGAGCCCGTCCGCGTAGCCCGGAATGCCGTGCTGCTCGGTCCAGCTGCGCGCGAGATACGCGGCGACACGCAAGTCCTTCGTCCGCTCGCCCAGCGCGAGCGCAAGGCGCTCGACCGCGCGCCAGTCGGGCGTCTCGGCCGGAATCACGGTGTCGCCGTATTGCTGCTCGGCGCGCGGTGTCGCCCGCTCCTGAAGCTGCAGGAAGTCGGCGTCGTATTCGAGGTTCGGACCGCACGGGGCTTCGGGCGAGACCTCCGCCAGCAGCCGGCCGATCAGCTCGGCGCGCGGCGTCGCGGCCGGCAAACCGGGCGACGGCGAGGACAATGCGGCGGCAGCCAGCGCCGCCTGGCTGACGTCATTCGAATGCATAGTCGATGTTGACCGGTTTGCTGCCGAAGTCGATCGCCACGGTGCGGTGCAACGGCGGCAGCGAGCCGTTGCGGATCTCGATCTGATAGACGCCCGGTGTCAGCGACACCGAGCGCAGCGGGGGGCTCGCGCCACGTCGTGCGCCGTTCACGTACACGTCGCCCCACGGACGCACGTTGAAACGGACCTGGACGGTCTCCTGTTTCGGCGGGCGCTGCTCGACGGCCGGCGCGTTGATCGCGGCAACGGCCGTCGCCGCTTCCGATGGCGACGCCGGCGCGGGCACCGGTGCGGTCGACGGCGGCGCAGCGGCCTCCGACGGCGGCACGTTGACCACGCGCTCCGATGTGTCGAGGCTGCCGGCCGGCGCGATGGTCGCGCTCGAACCGGCTTGCGACGGCGTGACGCCGGCGATGTCCGTGGCGGTCGTCGCGACCTGCGGCGCGGGAATGGCCGCCCCCGCAGCGGGCGTGCTGGCCGGCGCGGCGGCCAGCGAGGGAGGCGGCACCTGCGCAGACGATCCGGCCGGCAGGCTCGACGGCGGCACGACGATCGGCGTCGGGCCGCGCTGCGCGAGCATCGCGTCCGACGCCGCGCCCGAGGACGCAACGCCCGCCAGCGGCTGGCTTGCCCCCGCTTCCGGTTCGCCCGCGACTTTCGCGGGACGCGACAGATAGGTCGCGGCGATGCCAACGACGATCATTGCTGCCAGCGCGCCACCCACGTAGATCTTCGTGCGCCGGTTGCCCGCCGCGATGAACGATGGGCGGCGCGGCGGGTGGATCGGAGGCGATGCACCCGGCGACGGCGTGGATGTGGAGGCGCCAGCAGCGCCAGCAATTGGCACTGCCGTTCCGTTCAGGTTTCCTGTATCCGTTGCACGGCCCTGCCCGCTGTCCGCCCCGGCGCTTCCCGATCGCACGCCGGCATCCTCACGCGCTTCAGGCGTCGAAGCCGACCGCTCGTCGTTCGCCCCTTCCTTTGCACGCCCCTCATCACCTTCACGTCCGTCGGATCGCCCGGTTTTCGCGGAAGCCGACAACACCTGCGATACGGATGACGAAGCAGTTGCAGACGTGGGCGAGGCCGATGAATGCAGGGCTTGCGCAGCCGCCGTCGACGCCAAAGGCCCGCCATCGTTCGGCTTGTCGCCAGCCCCGGCGGACGCGATAGACGCCGTATCGGAAGTGCTCGTCGGGCCTTCAGGCCGCTCAGGCTGCGACGACCGCACATCCGGTGTTGCATCGCCCGATGCCGTCCCGCGCTCACCGGCCGACGTATTTCCCGTCACCGCAGCCGCCCCCGAAACACCGGAAGCCACCTTCCCTGCTCCGCCGCCCCCGGCATCGGCGGCCGGCGGCACAACGGCCGCACCATACCCGCCGCCCGTCCGGTCGAGATCGCGCAACCCGAGTTCCGCCGCGAACGCCGCGACCGACTCCGGCCGATCCGGGATCCGCAACTGCAACGCGTGATCGATCGCCGCGAGGAACGCCGGGCTGTACACCTCGCCAGCCGGCAACTCGCGCGACGCGAGCGGCCGGTACGTGTCCTTGATGCTGCGCACGACGGCCGCGGGCGGCAGTTCACCGGTGATCAACGCGTGCATCACCGCGCCGAGCGCGTAGAGATCGGTCCACGGCCCCTGGCTGAACGCGGGGTCGTCGGTGTATTGCTCGATCGGCGCGTAGCCGGGCTTGATCATCATCGCGCCGTCGTCGACGAGATCGCCGATCCGCTTGCGCGCCGCGCCGAAGTCGAGCAGGATCGCGCTGCCGTTCGGGCGGATCAGCACGTTGTCGAGCGCGACGTCCCGATGGAAGCACTGCGCGCGATGCAGCGTGTCGAGCGCGCCGAGCAGCGCGCCGACGATGTTGCGCAATTGCGTCTCGCTCATCCGCGCACCGCCGTCGAGCAGTTGCTTGAGCGTGCGCCCCTCGTAGAACGGCATCACCATGTATGCGGTGCCGTGGCTCTCCCAGAAATGCAGCACCTTCACGAGCCCCGGATGGTCGAATTGCGCGAGCAGGCGCGCCTCGTTGAGGAACGCGCCGCGTCCCGCGTCGAACGCCTGGGCGAACCGCTCGGAGCGCAGCGACACGGTGTAGTCGCCGCCGCGCGTCGCGAGCATCGACGGCATGTATTCCTTGATCGCGACCGCGCGCCGCAACGTGCGGTCGAACGCGCGATAGACGATGCCGAAACCGCCGATGCCCAGCACCTCGTCGAGCTGCAGCTCGCCCAGGCGATGACCGAGCGGCAGCGGCCGCACCGTGAATTCGGGCGCGTCGCCGCGGGTCGCCGTGTCGTGCTCGTTGTCTCTCGATGAAGGGTCCTTCATGTCTACCTCGCGATACCGCATCCGTATTGCCTGCATTGCCTGCCGCCGACCGGCACCGTCAGCTACCGCCGAACAGCGTCAGGAACAGCGCGTTGTCGGGTGCACCCGTATGCGCATGCGTGCGCAGCGGCGAGCCGTCGGCGCGATTGGTCCACCAGAAGCTCGTCCCGCCATGGGGATCGAAATAACCGGACAGCCCGGGCCACGCGGCGAGCGCCGGTCGTTCGGGCAGCGTTGCCGGCATCCCGTCGACGACTTCCGCCGGCGGCCCGCCGCCCGGCGCGAGCCGCACGCGGTCGAGCGTCTCTTCGAGGTCGACCGGCGCGCGCGCATGACGGATCGCATCGAGCAGCGCATGGCCGATCTGCCAGTAGAACGCGTCGGCGGCGTCCGGCAGTCCGTTCCAGTAATCGGCCGCCGGCATCGGCAGCGTGACGATCACCGGGTAGTAACGCCCGACGCGGTCGCAGCTCGGCGCGAGACAACCTGCCTGCACGCACGACGCGCCGGCGCCCGCCGGCACCAGGAAATTCCAGACCGGCGCGACCGTGTAGTGGCGCGCGATCTCGTCCGGACCGCGCTGGCGCATCGCGGCCATCCCCTGCTGAAGCCAGCGTTCCCACCACTGTGCGAGTGCATGCGGCAGCCGGCTGTTCACGAAGTCGCCGGCGCCGGGAATCTTTCCGTACCAGGCCGGGGCGTCGCCGTCGGCGCGCGTGAGCGGCGGCAGGCGGCTCATTGCTTCGGAGGGCATGTAAAGGACTCCATCTGGGGCAGCCTGAACGGATTGCGGACACTGCCCGCATTCACCTGCAGCACGAGCGGTTTGCCGTCGACGGTGAAGCGCGCGACCATCTGGTCCGACCCGCGCCCGGCCGACACGGCCGCGCGGTCGAACAGCCGGTGCAGCGCCCATGGCCCGTTGGTCGTGAAGCCGTCGGTCGCGCCGGCCTGCCCCGACGCCTGCAGGCGCACCTGGTTGCTGCCGCGCGTGCCCGGCCAGTCCACCGCGCTCTGCACGAGCGGGCCGTGCGCATAACGGACGATCTGGCCGTCGACGTCGAGCACCATTTCCGTGAGCGACGGGTCCATTTCGAGCGGCTGGATCTGCATCTTCAGTTGCGCCGTGCGTGCACCGCCGCCGAAATACACGTCGCGGATCACCGCGGCCTTCTCGAACGACGAAAGCATCGCGGCGGCCGCCGGATCGGCGTCCGCATTGCGGTTCGCGAAACGCCACGGGTGCGACGTCGTATCGACGATCGACTGCAGGTTCTTCTGGAAGAAGTCGTCCATCAGGCCGCCCGGCGCGAACATCTGCGCGAAATCCGCCGGTGCGACGTCGCGCGACGATCCGCGCGCGAACGGATAGCGGCCCGCGATCGCCTGCCGGCAGAAATCGCCGACGTTCGCGCCGGCCCGCTGCGCGACGCTGCGCTGCTCGACGGTCGCGACGCTGCCGTTCGCGACGTTCGACAGGTCGTCGAGCACTTCACGGAACGGCGTGGGCAGCCGACCGGCCTGCGCGCGCAGCCGCGCGGGCGCGTCGGACGGCGGCGGCTGCGCGCCGCTGCGCAGCGCATCGTCGGTGGCCGTCAGGTACGTATAGAGCGCGTCGATCGACTTCAGCACCGCGTCGAACGCCTGCGCCTGGTCGCCGCTGCCCGGCGCGAACGCGCGCAGCCCGGCGAAGTGGCTGTCGACCACCTGCTCGGGGCTCGCGGGCGCCGCGGCTGACGGATTCGCGTCGCTCGCGCCCTGCCCCGCGAAGATCTGCGACAGCGAGCTGCGCGCCTCGTCGACCTTGTCCTGCGCGCGCGACGCGAGATTGCGCGCGCCGCCCGGCGCATCGCCGAGCGCCGTGTCGCGCGCGAGCGCGATCATCAGCCGGGTGAGCGGCGAATCCGCCGACGACAGCGCGCGCGCGACCTGGATGCTCTGCGCGAGCGTCGCCGTGCGCTGCAGCTTGATGTCGGCGAGATAGTCGTCCCAGATCTTCAGATAATCGTTCAGGTACAACTGGCGGATGTCGCGCGCCCATGCGGCGGCGTCGTTCGGCCCGGGGATCTCGGACAGCCCGAGATTCAGCACCCACACCTCCTCGCGCCCGTATGCGTCGACCTCGCCCGCGAGGCGCGGCGCGAACACGTTCCGATAGCCGTTGCGCGTATACAGGCCCGGCACGCCTTCCGACAGCGGCTTGCCGCTCTGGCGGCGGAACACGAGCGACGCGTCGGGCCCCACCGCGCGCGCGACGCTGAAATCGAACGCGGACGTCGCCGGCCGCAGCGTGCGCGTGAGCTGGCGATACAGCCGCTGCGAGAACGGCACTTGCCGCAGCCGGTCGCGCACGTCGGCCACGAGCCGCTCGTTCATTGGATACGGCGACACGGCCACCCGGTTGCCGAACAGCGCGGCGAGATGCGCGCGCAGCGCCGAGCGTTCGGCCGGCGAGAAATCGGGCGGCAGCGAGCGCTCCATTTCCAGGTCGACGACGGCCTGCACGAACGCGGGATCGTAATGCGCGCTGTCGTACAGCATCAGGTAGGCCTTCAGCGCCGCATACGCGTAGTCGGTTTCGTCCGGCCGCGCATCGCTCAGCGCGGCCTCCATCCGGCGCGCGGCGATCGGCAGCAGCACGTCGTCGAGCGCGCGCCGGTACACGGCGTCGACGGCCTCGTCGATCTTCTCGCCCTGAAACAGCCCCCAGCGGTACGCGAGCGGCGGATGCGAGCGGTCGACGCCGCCGGCATTCGCGAGCCCGCCGAGCGCATCGAGCACCGGCAGCAGCCGCGCGATGTCGGCCGCATCCGAGAACTTCGCGCCGGCGATCTGCGCATCCACGGCGGGCACCTGCTGCGCGATCCGGTCGAGATACGCGCGATTGTTCGCATAGCTGCGCAGCCAGGCGGCCAGCACGACCACGCTCGCGAGCGCGAGGAGCGCATAGCCGGCGATCTGCAACACGCGCCGCTTCTGATGCCAGCGCAGGTCGCTGCCGGCGAGCGCGGCTTCGCGGAAGATGTGCTCCTGCAGCAGCGACTTCAAGAAGAAGCTGCGTCCGGTCGAGCCGACCTGGGCAACCGGCGGCACGCCCTCGATCTTCAGGAAGCGCTTGATGCCGCTCATCACGCGGTCGAACGCGGTGCCTTCCTGCGTGCCGCTCGTCAGGTACACGCCGCGCAGCATCGGCATCGGCTCGAAGCTCGACACGGAAAAGACTTCGGCGACGAATTGGCCGAGCATGTCCTGCAAGTCGGCGACCTGCTGCGGCAGCAGATACGCCATCTCGCGCTGGCGCGCGTCGGTCTGTGTCGCGAGCAGCTCGGGCAGCCCGTCGTTCAGCCGCTGGTGCAGCAGCCGGTATTCGCGGTCGAAGGCGGCGCGCAGGTCGAAGCCCGGCGCCTCGCTTTGCGCGAGCGGGAACGTGAAACCCCACACCTGCGCGCATTCCGCGCGGCCGAAGCCGCCGAAATACTCGGCGAAGCCGGCCAGCAGGTCGGCCTTCGTCACGAGCAGGTAGACGGGAAACCGGATGCCGAGCTGCGCCCGCAGCTCGAGCAGCCGCTTGCGCAGCACCATCGCGTGCTGCGTGCGCTCGGCTTCCGACGCGCCGACCAGGTCGGCGACGCTGATCGTCAGCATCGCGCCGTTCAGCGGCTGGCGCGTGCGGTACTTCTTCAGCAGCTCGACGAAGCCTTTCCACTCGGCTTCGTCGAGTGCGCGGTTGCCTTCATGGGTCGTGTAGCGGCCGGCCGTGTCGATCAGCACCGCGTCGTTCGTGAACCACCAGTCGCAGTGCCGGGTGCCGCCCACGCCGCGAATCGCGGCACGGCCGAACTGCTCGGCAAGCGGAAAACTGAGCCCGGAATTGACGAGCGCGGTCGTCTTGCCCGAGCCCGGCGCACCGATGAACACGTACCACGGCAACTGGTACAGATACTGGCGCGACATCCGGTCGAACCAGCGCGCCAGCCCCTTGCGCGCGGTGTCCGCCTGCCCGAAGCGGACCTTCTTCAGCAGCGCCGCGGCCTCGTCGAAGCGGCTGCGCAGCTCGTCGAGCTGGGCCTTGGCCGGATCGTCGGCGTTCGCCGGCCCGGGCGCGGCCTCGCGCAACTGGTTCAGCAACTGCACGTTCAGGCGGCTTGCGTGCCAGCTTCGCCACGCCACGCGTGCGCCCCACGCGGCGAACAGCACCGCGATCGTCGCCGCGCGCGCCCAGCCGCTCTCGAGCGGGCGGATCTCGGCGAACGCGAACAGCGGCCCGGCGAGCCACACGAAACACGCGAGCACGACGAGACCGGCGAAGGTCCAGATCTCCCGCGACGGCAACGGCCGGACGAAACGCGCGACAGCCTGGTTCATGTCAGTGCGCTCCCTGCGTCGCGCCGACGGCGGCACTGCCGGGCGCCGGCAGCAGCGTGATCTCGACGCGCCGGTTCAGCGCGCGGTTCGCGGGCGTATCGTTCGGCGCGACCGGATCGAGCGTGCCGCGCCCCTCGGCCGCGAGTCGCTCCGGATGGTCGAGGCGCGCGGCGATCATGCCGCGCACGGCCTCCGCGCGCTCGCGCGACAGGTCCCAGTTCGACGCGAAGCGTGCCGTGTGCACCGGCGTGTCGTCGGTATAGCCGGTCACGCGCACGTTGCCGGGCACCTGGTTGAGCGCATCCGCGACGCGTGCGAGCACCGGCGCGTAACGGTCGATCACCGACGTCGAGCCGGACTTGAACAGCCCGTCGCCGCGCAGCACGATTACGCTGCGATCGGCGTCGTCGCGCACCGACACGAGGCCGGCCGCGATCTCCGGCGCCAGGAACTTCGCGACGCGCGGCGCCGCCGCCGGGCGCGGCGGTGCCTGAGCAGGCTGCAGCTTCGGCACGTGCAGCGCGTCGATCGACGCGAACAGCCGGTCCGAATGCCCGGCCAGCGCGATGCGCAGCCCGACGAACACGCCGAAGCCGATCAGCAGCGCAAGCGCCACACAGACCCAGAGCGGCACGACGAAGCGACGCGACACGTCGCGCGTGACGACGTCGCGCCAGTGCGGCGACAGCGCGGGCTCGAATTCGCCGCGCACCGAGCGGATCGTGTGAGCCAGATGCCAGCGCAGCGCGTCGAGCTCCGCATGACCGTTGTCGAGCACCCGATAGCGGCCCTCGAAGCCGAGCGCGAGACAGAAATACAGCAGCTCCAGCAGGTCGAGGTGCTGGCGCGGCTGCTGGGACAGGCGTTCGAGCAGGTGGAAGAACTTCTCGCCGCCCCAGGTTTCGTTGTGGAACGACACGAGCAGGCTGTGCGACGACCACACGCTGCCGCCCCACGGCGTCAGCGCGGCTGCTTCGTCGAGCGCCGTGCACAGGCAGTAGCGCGCGCCGATGATCGCCTCGGACGGCACGCCGGCTTCCTGCGCGCGCGCCTCGAACTGACGGATCTCGACGACGAGATGCTCGCGCAGCCATGCCGGATTCGGATGATGGACGGTCGAGCGGATCTGGGGCACGAGATTGAGCAGCGGGTTGGCTGCCGCGACGAGCGGATTCGTGCCGCTGGCGGCCCAGCGGCCGGGGCGCGGCTGCGTGGCCGTCGGCCCGGCCGCGCCGGACGCGGCCGATGGATGCATGCCGCCCGGATTCGGCGGCACGAACCCGCCTGCGCCGGCGGAAATCGAATCGGAGGAAGAATTCATCGCGCTGCCCCGCCCTCACCCGCGAATCGCCCAGAACTCCATCGAGAGCCCCGGAAATTCGCCGGCGAAATGAAATGCGAGACCGCCGGAGCGCGCCAGCTGCTTCCACAGCTCGCTGCCCTTGTCGATCTCGAAGTACGTATGACCCGCGTGATACGGGATCTGCCGCGGCGCGACCGGCAACTGGCGCATCGTGATGCCCGGCAGCTGCAACTGCACCAGGTCGCGGATCCGCTCAACCGGGCCGAGCTTCGCCTGCGCCGGAAACCGCGCGCGCAGGCTGTCGGCCGGCACGTCCGCGCGCACGGCCAGCACGAAGCCGGCCGTGTCGCGCAGCGCGGGATCGGCGAGCGTCGCGACCCGGATGCCGTTGCCCGCGTCGCGCAGCTCGATCTGGATCGCGTTTTGCTCCAGCACCGTCGACAGCGACCGGCGCAGTTCCGTCATCAATTCGGCGAAGCTCGTGCGCAGGTCGTCGTGCACGTAGACCGCGAGCGATTGCGGGCGCCGGCCGGCCGCCGTGAACGTGCTGAGGTCGCATGCGAGCTTCAGCCAGTCGCGGAACAGCGCCTCCGGATGCGTCGCGACGTCCTGTTGCGCGTGCCAGGTCAGCGCCAGATAGCGGTTCACCAGTTGCAGCAGCAGGAAATCCGCGACTTCCGATACGCCGCCGCGCCCCGGCTCCGACAGGCGCTCGGCCAGCGCGTCGCTGCGCTGCGTCAGCAATCCGTGCAGCTCGCGCGTGTATGCCAGCAACGCCGCGTCGCGCTGCGCGACCAGACGCGGCGGAATGTAGCCGTCGTCGACGAGCAGCCGCGCGTCGGTGCGCCGCTCGACGATCCGCACGACGCCGAGCGCATGCCAGTCGCCGGTCAGCTCGGTGTCGAGCATCAGCCGGACGTTCAGGCGCCCCGTTTGCAGCAGTGCGGGGCCGAGCGCGACCGCGTTCGCATCGGCCACTTCGTATTCGCGGACGACGTAGCGCGCGACGTCCGCGCCGCCGTTGCCGCTTGCGTTCCCGCCGAACGACACCTCCTCGCCGCCGCCGCGCCACAACGGCAGCGCGAGCACGACGAGCTGGTCCTTCGCATCCGGCGGCACGTCGAGCGGCTCGGGCAGATCGTCGGGATGCGACAGGTCGAACGGCGTGCCGTCGCGCATCACGCCCGCCGCCGCGCGTAGCGCGACCTTGCCGAGCGCGAGCTGCTCCCGGTCGATCTCGAGCGTGTCGAAGCCCCAGTAGAAGCCCTGCAGCGGCAGGCAGCGCAGCGCGACGTAGCGCTCCCAGTGCCGTTCAAGCTGCTGGAAATGCTGCGGCCGAAGGAACATCCCTTCGGTCCACACCACGCGCTGACGCAGTGCGGCGACCGGCGTCGCGGACATCGTCGGTTCGGTCATGGGCGCCCCCGCGTGTCGTTCAGCGCGAGACCGCCGTTCCTGACCGCGATCGACAGCTTCCACTCGCCGGGCGACGTCTGCCAGAACTTGTATACGTTGAGCTGCTTCGCGCGCGGTAGCGGCACCGTAAGGCGCCAGCGGTTCTTGTCGAGCATCCGGTATTCGGCGATCACGCCGACCGCGCCGGCCTCGACGTTGCCGCGGTAATGCAGCGTGCGCGACTCGCCCGGGCGCAGGATCACGCGGTCGGTGCCGAGCAGGTCCGCGCCGAGGATGTTCTCGGGCTTGTCCTGCAGCGAGAAGAAGTCGGCGCCGTCGAACGCCGATGCCGCGCGCAGCTGGAACACCTTCAGCACGATCGGCGAAGGCTTGCGGTTGAGGTCCGGATTGACGTCGGGCGCCACGTCGACGGTGATCGCATACGGCACCGCGGCGGCACGCTCGGTGGCGCCGCATCCGGGCAACAGCAATGCACATCCCAATACGATGAACCCGCTCGACCGCCAGCGCATATTTCATCCTCGCAGCGCAATAATTCCCCCGTCGATTTCCGTACGCGAAACCGACACCTCTAATTAAAAGGGGACAATTAATTGACCGGTAATTATGTGACTTGCATATCCTTCCGCTTAAATTTCACTCGGCAATTTATTCTTGCAAAAAGACGGGTCAAATCGCCAATTACGGAACGAGATCGAAATTGGGGAAATGGCGATGAATTGGATTGATTTCCGTCATTTTGAAAAGGCGCGTTAATCCGACCGGTTCGCCGCGGCGGCCCGGTTCTATTGCAGGTTCACTTGCGGTATGGACGTTGAACCCAAGCCTGACGGCCGTCGGCGGTCGGTGGCTACGCCCTGCGGGTCGTGTCACGCTGTTTGCGCTGCCCGAACGGAGGGCCGGCTTTTCCGATCATTGACCGGCGCCGGGCAAACAACTGACGAATCCCAAAAAGCACAGCGAACTATAGAATCGATTTTATGGATTAACAAGTCGAAAACCCGGAATCGATTTGAGTGAAAACTCGGGCGCAATTTCCAAAATGAAACAAAACGTAACGGCGACATCGCCCGCCTTGATTGGCACTAGAATCCAACAGCGCTTGTGCACCACCCTCCAATAACGCAAATATTTCATTTCAGAATGAAAGGCCGCTCATCGATCGTGATTTTCCTCGGCGCCTTGCTGCTGGGAATCGGCGGGTGCAGCACGTCCCCCACGCAATCGGCGGCGCGCGCCGCGGTCGACAGCGCGCGCGCGGCGTACGGCGCCGGCGACTACGGACGCACGATCGCGATCCTGAGCCGAGCGAAGGAGATCGACGGGGCCGATACCGACACGCAGGTCACCGCGCACAAGCTGCTCGCGTTCAGCTATTGCGTGACGAACCGCATCGCGCAGTGCCGCGCCGAGTTCTCGAAGATTCTCGACCTCAACCCGCGCTTCGACTTGTCCCCCGCCGAGAAGGGACATCCGATCTGGGGGCCCGCGTTCGAGTTCGCGCGCCGCAGGCATGCGTCGTCATCCTGACCGAACCGGAATCCCCGCCAGCGTTTCCTTACCGAGCGACGTATGACATGCAACTGATCGTGATCGAACATGCCGGCGAGCCGGTCGAAAGCGACACCTACGACGCCGTCGTGTTCCACCCGCCCGGCGGCACCATCGGCCGGGCAACCGACAACCATCTCGTGCTGCGCGACGACACCCGGCAGATTTCCCGGCTGCAGGCCCTGTTGCAGGTCGGTGACGATGCGTGCCTGCTGAAGAACCTGAGCAGCGTGTCGACGATCGAGGTGAACCGCGAGCCCGTCGGCTATGCACAGGAGCGCCCGCTCAATACCGGCGACATCATCCGCATTGGGCCGTACGTGCTGCGTGCCGAGCGTGATGACGGACATGACGCGCCGGTCGTCGACATGCCGACCGCCTCCAGCGCGAGCGCCGACCCGCGAGGCACGTCGGGAACCGCCGCGCACGCGCACGTCGACGCGAAGACGACCGGCAACCGGTTGTGGGGCCTGCTGCAGGATCGCCTCGCTCCGCGTGGCAAGGCGGTGGACTCCGGCACGCGATCCGGCACGGCGGCGCGCAGGGAGGCGGCGCAGCCCGCGAGCCGCGCCACGCCGGCCGCGCCGTCGCCACGTGACCTGAATCAGTTGTCGACCGACCCGCTCGACTTGTTTGTACAGTCGTCGCCCGATATCGGTGGATCGGGTTCGACGTCTCCGCCCGAACGCGGCGAGGCGGATCGCGGCGCGTCGTCGTCCGCGACGCAAGCCGATCATGCGCCCGAGTGGACGCAGCACGTGCGTGTGCAACCGGCGACGGCGCATGCCGAGCCACGTCCCGTCGATGAGCCTGCACCGCAGGCGAACCGCGTGCCGACGCCCGACGAATTGCTGAACGCGTTCTTCGAAGGCGCCGGACTCGATACCGCCGCCGAGTCGCATCAATGGTCGGCCGAACAGCTGTACATCGCGGGGCAGTTGCTGGCGCTGTTCGCGAACGGCACGGTCGAGCTGCTGTCGTCGCGCAGCATCCTGAAGCGGGAGGTGAAGGCGCACATGACGATGCTGCTCGATCGCGAGAACAATCCGCTGAAGCTGCTGCCGGACGGCGGCGCCGTGCTGCGCCAGATGTTCGGGCTGCCGCTGCCCGGCTTCATGTCGCCGCAGAGCGCGGTCAGCGACGCGTTCCAGGATCTGCACGCGCACCAGATCGGCATGGTCGCCGGCATGCGCGCCGCGCTGATGGACCTGCTGACGCGCTTTTCGCCGCAACGGCTGCGTGAGCGCGACGATGCGATGCGCTGGTACGAGAAGCGCGTGCCCGCGCTGTACAAGGCGAGGATGTGGGACCGCTACGCGGCGACGCATCGCGACACGGTGTTCGCGATCGAAGACGATTTCGCGTCGGTATTCGGCAAGGCGTTTCTCGCCGCGTACGACGCGGAGGTGGAAAGCTATCGCGGCAGCAGCCGGCATTGAGCGGCGGGCGTCGCAGGTCCCGTGCACGACGGGAACGACCGCCATTCCCGGGCGAAGCCGACCGCCAACGACGCAGAAACAACAAGGCCGGGCAGAACGCCCGGCCTTCGGCAACGCTACCCGCGTGCGCACCGCACAACCGGCGGCACGCGCGTGGCCGAACGGTCGTCAGACCGCCATCACCGTCACCGACTTCGTGACGAGATACGGCTCCAGCGCTTCCGGCCCGCCTTCCGACCCGTAGCCCGAATCCTTCACGCCGCCGAACGGCATTTCCGGCCATGGCGTCGCCGGCTGGTTGATCCACAGCATCCCGACTTCGAGACGCTGCGTCAGCAGGTGCACGTTCGCGAACGAGCGCGTGAACGCATAGCCGGCCAGCCCGAACGGCAGACGGTTCGCTTCGGCGATCGCGTCCTCGAGCTTGTCGAAACCACGGATCGCCGCGACCGGGCCGAACGGCTCGTTGTTGAACACGTCCGCTTCGAGCGGCACGTTCGCGATCACGGTCGGCGCGAAGAAGTTGCCTTCCGAGCCGATCCGTTCGCCGCCGGTCTCGATGCTCGCGCCGACCTTGCGCGCGTTCTCGACGACCGACGCCATCGCGGTCAGCCGGCGCGGATTCGCCAGCGCGCCGAGCGTCGTGCCTTCCTCGAGGCCGTTGCCGATCTTCAGCCCCTGCGCATGCTGGACCAGCGCGCGCGTGAATTCGTCGCGAATGCTGTTGTGCACGAGGAAACGCGTCGGCGAAATGCACACCTGGCCGGCGTTGCGGAACTTCGCGCCACCGGCGGCCTTCACCGCCAGCGCGACGTCCGCGTCCTCGGCGACGATCACCGGCGCGTGGCCGCCCAGTTCCATCGTCGCGCGCTTCATGTGCTGGCCGGCGAGCGCCGCGAGCTGCTTGCCGACCGGCGTCGAGCCCGTGAACGTCACCTTGCGGATCACCGGGTGCGGAATCAGATACGACGAGATTTCCGCCGGATCGCCGTACACGAGACCGATCACACCGGCCGGCACGCCCGCGTCGACGAACGCGCGCAGCAGCGCGGCCGGCGACGCCGGGGTTTCTTCCGGCGCCTTCACGAGGAACGAGCAGCCGGTCGTGAGCGCGGCGCTCAGTTTGCGCACGACCTGGTTGACCGGGAAATTCCACGGCGTGAACGCCGCGACCGGACCGACCGGCTCCTTCACGACGGTCTGCTGCGCGCCGAGATTGCGCGGCGGGACGATCCGGCCGTACACGCGGCGGCCTTCGTCCGCGAACCATTCGATGATGTCGGCTGCCGACAGCACTTCGACACGCGCTTCGGTCAGCGGCTTGCCCTGCTCCTGCGTCATCAGCTGCGCGATCGTGTCGGCGCGCTCGCGCACCAGCGCGGCCGCCTTGCGCATCGTCGCCGCGCGCTCGTGCGCGGGCACCTTGCGCCATGCTTCGAAACCGCGCTGCGCCGCGGCCAGCGCGCGGTCGAGATCGGCGATGCCCGCGTGGGCCACCTTGCCGATCGTCTTGCCGGTCGCCGGGTTCACGACGTCGATCGTCTTGCCGCTCGCGGCGTCGACCCATTCGCCGTCGATCAGCAGTTGTGTATCCGTATAAGTCACGTTAGCCATCCAGACACCCCAGTTTTGCGTCGATAAAACGCGCGCTGCCGCGTACGGCCGCACGCCGGTTGACAGAAAGCACCATGTTGCCGGGCGCCCTGCCCCCGGCAACCTTCGACGACGCGCACGCGGCACGCATGCCCGTCGTCATCCGCCACGTTCGGCCGCGCTCAGCGCGCGGCCGCCGTCGCCTTGCGGAGTTTCGCGACGTCTGCCGCCTGCACGGCCGGCGCGCCGTTGTTCCAGCCGGCGCGCATGAACGTCAGCACGTCGGCGATCTGCTGGTCGTTCAGCTGGTTCGCGAACGCCGGCATCGGATACGCGGATGGCACGCCGCCGATTACGAGCGACTCGCTGCCGTTCAACGTCACGTTGATCAGCGACGATGCATCGGCCTCGAGCACGTTCGGATTGCCCGCGAGCGGTGCGAGCAGCGGCGCGTAGCCGCGACCGTCCGCGCCGTGGCAATTCATGCAGAAAGCGTTATACACCTTTGCGCCCGGATCGTTTGCCGGCCGGCCCAATGCGACCTGCGTCGGTTTCGGGTCGTAACGGTAAGGCGGCGCGCCCGTGCCACCCGCCGCCGGCAGCGATTTCAAATAGCGCGAGATCGCCGCGAGATCCTCGTCGGTCAGCTCCTGCGTGCTGTGGTTGATCACGCTGACCATCGAGCCGAACGCGGTCGCATGCTGGTTCGCGCCGGTCTTCAGGAACTGCGCGACATCCGCATCGCTCCAGCGGCCGAGCCCGGTATTGTGCTCGCCGGTCAGGTTCGACGCGAACCAGTTGTCGATCGGCGCGCCCGACAGGAACGCCGACCCGCTTTCGTCCAGCGCCTTCTCCTGGAAGCCGACGCCGCGCGGCGTATGGCACGATCCGCAATGCCCGAGCCCCTGCACGAGGTACGCGCCGCGGTTCCACGTCGCGTCCTTCGCCGGCTTGTCGGTGTACGGCGTCGTGTCGAGGAACACCGCGTTCCACAGCGCCAGCGGCCAGCGCATGTTGAGCGGCCACGGAATGTCGGACGCGCGGTTCGCCTGCTTCACCGGCTCGACGCCGTGCATGAAGTACGCGTAAAGCGCCTTCACGTCGTCGTCGCGCAGCTTTGCGTACGACGGATACGGCATCGCCGGATACAGGTGATGGCCGTCCTTCGCGACACCCGAGCGCAGCGCGCCCGCGAACTCGGCCTCCGTATAGCCGCCGATGCCCGTGTCCGGGTCGGGCGTGATGTTGGTCGTGTAGATCGCGCCCATCGGCGTGACCATCTTCAGGCCGCCGGCGAACGGCGCGCCGCGCGGCGCGGTGTGGCACGCCACGCAATCGCCGGCCTTCGCGAGATATGCGCCGCGTGCGACCAGCGCGCTGTCGGCGGGCGTCGTTTGCGCGGCATGCGCCGCTGTGCCGGCCATCAACGCGGACAGCGCGATCAACGATGCGCCGAGCGTGCGAGCGGCGCGATTCAGGCTGTTCGGGGTGAGGTTTCGCATGGTGTGTGTCTCCCCTCAAGCCGTCTTCAGCTGGTTGCCGACCGGGAGCTTGCGCAGCCGCGTGCCGGTCGCCGCGAAGATCGCGTTCGACAGTGCCGCCGCGGTCGCGGCGGTGCCCGGTTCGCCGATTCCGCCCGGCGCCTCGGCGCTCTTCACGAGATGCACGTCGATCGGCGGCGTCTCGTTGATGCGCATCATCCGGTAGTCGGTGAAGTTGCTCTGCACGACGCGGCCGTCCTCGATCGTGATCTCGCCATACAGCGCGCCCGTGATCCCGAAGATGATGCCGCCCTGCACCTGCGCCTCGATCGTGCCCGGATTCACGGCCATCCCGCAGTCGACCGCGCACACGGCACGCTTGACCTGCACCTCGCCGCCCTCCACCTCGACGTCGATGACGATCGAGAAGAAGCTGCCGAACGCGTGCATCACCGACACGCCGCGGCCTTGCCCCTTCGGCAGCGGCGAGCCCCATCCGGCGGCCTTCGTCGCGACGTCGAGCACGTTCAGCGCGCGCGGCGTCTTGCCGAGCAGCGCGCGGCGGTACTGCACGGGGTCGGTCTTGGTCTGCGCGGCCAGTTCGTCGATGAAGCTCTCGACGACGAAGGTGCTGCGCGTCGGGCCGACGCCGCGCCAGAACGCCGTCGGCACGTGACGCGGCTCCTGCCGCACGTAATCGATCAACTGGTTCGGCAGGTCGTACGGCAGGTCGGTCGCGACTTCGACCGCGTCGGGGTCGACGCCGTCCTTGAACGCGGGCGGTGCGAAGCGCGCGAGGATCGACGAACCGACGATGCGGTGCTGCCACGCGACCGGCTTGCCGTTCGCGTCGAGGCCGGCCGAAATCCGGTCGTAGTAATACGGCCGATACATGTCGTGCTGGATGTCTTCCTCGCGGGTCCACACGACCTTCACCGGCGCATTGACCTGCTTGGCGATCTTCACGGCCTGGCCGATCATGTCCGTTTCGAGCCGCCGGCCGAAGCCGCCGCCGAGCAGGTGGTTGTGCACGACGATCTTTTCCGGCGGAAAGCCCGTGAGCTGCTGCACCGTGTCGCGCGCACGCGTCGGCACCTGCGTGCCGACCCAGATTTCGCAGCCGTCGGCGCGCACGTGCACCGTGCAGTTCACCGGCTCCATCGTTGCGTGCGCAAGGAGCGGCTGTTCGTAGACGGCGTCGATGCGCGTCTTCGCATTCGCGAACGCGTGGCCGACGTCGCCGTCCTTGCGCGCGACCGCGCCCTTCCCGTTCGCGGCGGCCTGCGCGAGATCGGCGACGATGTCCCTGGTCGATACCTTCGCGCCCGCACCTTCGTTCCACTTCACGACGAGCGCCGACGCGCCGCGCTTCGCGGCCCACGTGTGATCGCCGACCACCGCGACCGCGTTGTCCGCGCGCACGATCTGGCGTACGCCCGGAATCTTCCGCGCGGCCGACTCGTCGACGCTCGCGACCGTGCCGCCGAACACCGGGCTGTTCACGATCACCGCGTACAGCATGCCGGGCAGACGCACGTCGAGCCCGAACTGCGCGGTGCCGTCGACCTTCTCGGGCGAATCGAGCCGCTTCACCGGCTTGCCGATCAGCTTGAAATCGGCCGGCTGCTTCAGCGCGACGTCCTTCGGCACCGGCAGCTTCGACGCGGCGTCCGCGAGCTGGCCGTACGATGCGCGCCGGCCGCTCGGGGTGTGCCGCACTTCGCCGTTTTCCGCCCGGCAGGTGGCCGGATCGACGTTCCATTGCTTCGCCGCCGCGGAAACCAGCAGCGTACGCGCAGTCGCGCCCGCACGGCGCAGCGGTTCCCACGCGTAGCGCACCGATGTCGAGCCGCCCGTCAACTGGCCGCCGAGCAGCGGATCGAGGAACAGCTTCTCGTTGGGCGGCGCATGGTCGAGCGTGACGTTCGACAGCGGCACTTCGAGTTCCTCGGCGATCAGCATCGGCAGCGCCGTGTAGACGCCTTGCCCCATCTCGACCTTCGGCATCACCAGCGTGACCTTGCCGCTGCGGTCGATCTGCACGAATGCGTTCGGCGCGAATACGCCGGCGCGCGCACTTTCGTCCGCATCGCCGCCGATCACCGAGCGCCGTGCGTCATCGCCCGCCGCCGGCAGGCTGAAACCGAGCAGCAAGCCGCCGCCCGCCGCCGCGCCGAGCGACATGCCCGCCTTCAGAAACGAACGGCGCGACACGCCCGCGCCGACGGCCTTCCCTGCTTCGATGAGTCCTCGCGACATGTCACGCCCCCTTCGCAGCTTGCTTGACGGCCGCGCGAATCCGGTTGTACGTGCCGCAGCGGCAGATGTTGCCGGCCATCGCCGCGTCGATGTCGGCGTCGCTCGGGTTCGGGTTCGACGCGATCAGCGCCGTGGCCGCCATCACCTGCCCCGACTGGCAGTAGCCGCACTGGACGACGTCGAGCTCGCGCCACGCTTCCTGAACCTTCTGCCCGGCGGGGGTCGCGCCGACGGCTTCGATCGTCGTGATCCTGCGGCCCGCGACGGCCGCGACCGGCAGCACGCACGAGCGCGCGGCGACGCCGTCGAGATGGACGGTGCACGCGCCGCATTGCGCGATCCCGCAGCCGAATTTCGTGCCGGTCAGACCCACGACGTCACGCAGGACCCACAGCAGGGGCATGTCGTCGGGGGCGTCGACCGTGCGGTTCTCGCCGTTGATATTGAGGGTGACCATTCAGACTCCGGGGCCGATGTATTGGGGAAGCGGCGCGAACGATGCACCGCGTTGTCGTTGTCATTGCCGTCGCGTCATGCGTGACGGCTGCCGCGCGGCCGGGGCGGGAGCGAGCCGCGACGACGGTGCTGCGTCGTTACTCGGCCACGTCGATGCCCGACAGCACCTTGATGACGGGCGGCGCCGCGAACCAGTCGGCCGACTTCACGCGGAATTCGGCGAAATACGGGCTGGCGAGGTGCGCGTCGAACGCGGCCTGGTCGTCGTAGATCTCGTACAGGTGCAGGTTCGGCGAACCGTCCTGCTCGCGGAACAGGTCGTAGCGCCGGTTGCCCGGTTCGACGCGCGTCTTGGCGACCATGCTGCGCAATTCGGCCTCGGCGGCCTGCGCGTGTTCGGGTTTCAGGAACAGGGAAGCAATCACGTGAAGCGCCATCTTGTCACTCCTTTCGAAACGGAATCGAGCATGCCACAAGCCGGCGTCTCGCGACGCCAGCGTGCAATCGTTGTGTGTCGTCCTGCGCCGGCGTCAGGCCAGTTCGTCCGGGCCCACGCGCACGACGACCTTGCCGAAATTCTTGCCGGCGAGCAAGCCGATCAGTGCTTGCGGCGCGTCAGCCAGGTCGGGGACCACATCCTCGAGCGTCTTCACCTTGCCCTGCGCGACCCACTCAGTCATCTCCTTCAGGAACGACGCATAACCGGTCGCATAGTGATCCAGAATGATGAACCCCTGCATCCGGATGCGCTTGCGCAGGATCGTGCCCATCAACGCCGGCACGCGGTCGCGGCCGCTCAATACCGCGGTGTCGTCGTACGCCGCGTCGTTGTAATGCGCGATGATTCCGCACACCGGCACGCGCGCATGATCGTTGAGCAGCGGCCACACCGCGTCGAACACGGCACCGCCGACGTTCTCGAAATAGACGTCGATGCCGTTCGGGCAGGCGTCCTTCAGGCGGGCGGCAAATTGCGGATCGCGGTGATCGACGCACTCGTCGAAGCCGAGCGTGCCCTTCACGTACGCGACCTTGTCGGCGCCACCCGCGACGCCGACCACGCGGCAGCCCTTCAGCTTCGCGATCTGGCCGACCACCGCGCCGACGGCCCCGCTCGCGGCGGCCACGACCACGGTTTCGCCGGCCTTCGGCTCGCCAATCGTCAGTAATCCGGTGTACGCGGTGAACCCCGGCATGCCGAGCACGCCGAGCGCATGCGACGGATGCGGGAAGTCGCGGCCGAGCGGAATGAGATCGCTGCCGTCGGACAGCGAATAGTCCTGCCAGCCGCCGCCGGCGACGACCAGGTCGCCTTCGCGATACGCGGGCAGGTTCGACGCCACGACACGGCTGATCGTGCCGCCGACCATCACGTCGCCGAGTTCGACCGGCGGTGCGTACGACGGCGCGTCGCTCATCCGGCCGCGCATGTACGGGTCGAGCGACAGCCAGACCGTGCGCAACAGCACCTGGCCGGCGCCGGGCACCGGCACGTCGCCGGTCTCGGTACGGAAGTCGTTCGGGGTGGGCGCGCCGACCGGGCGCGCGTTCAGGATGATTCTGCGGTTTGCTGCCTTGCTTTGCGGCATGGGAACCTCCGTCAATTGGAAGGGACGTGCGCCGGGCACGATCGGATCAACTTGGACAACCGTGATGCGTGAGGCCGCGGGCCATGCCGGCCAATCGGCCGGCGAAGCCGCAGCCTCGCGGGTAAGGCAACGGGACTTCAGTGTAAGTAGACCAGTCGTCTAGCGTTCGTTCAAAAAACAAGGCGCGCCTGCGCGCGCCCACGTTACGACTGCGCTCCATCTGGCTCGAAGGACGGCAGGTTCAGCATCCGCCGTGTTTCGAGCATCGCGCGTTCAAGCGGTTTGCGGTTGCGGTGAATCTTCTCCAGCAGCGTCGCACCCAGCCACAGCTCGTAAAGGATCGCGGCCGTATGCGCCGGATCGTCGACGCCGCTCAGCGAGCCGTCTGCCAGCCCGGCCTCGATCCCGCCCGCGAGCCGCTCGATGATCTGGCCGGTGCCGCGCCGTAGCACCGCGCGCATCGCCTCCGACAGATCGGACACTTCCGCGCCGAGCTTCACCGCGAGGCACTTGCCTTCCGGATCGTCCGCGCACTGCGTGTGCAGCCAGTTGCCCCAGTACGTCATCAGGCGCTGCGCGCCCGTGCCGGCCTGATGGCCGAGCAGGTTGTCGAGATGCGCGAGATAGCCTTCGAAATACGATTCGAGCAGCGCCTCGCCGAACGCCTCTTTCGAGCCGAAGTAATGGTAGAACGAGCCCTTCGGGATGCCCGCCGCGGCGAGAATCTCGTTCAGACCGACCGCCGAGAACCCCTTGTGGAGCATGATCGGCTTCGCGATATTCAGGATGTGCTGGCGGACTTCCGCGCCTGAAGATGCATTCATGATGGCGTATCTTAGCAACGATTAGACCGGTCGTCTAGTAACGTCGAGCCGGCAAGTTGAGCGGCACTTTACCCGAATCGCGCCGCGTCGCGGATGCGTTGTCGCCGCACCGTGGCGTCCATGTCACGCGGGTTTGGGAATGCGCTTCCTGGCGACCGGTTTCGCCGCGCGCAGGCTGCCACCCGCCGCCCGCCCGGGCGCCCTGCGCACGGGCGGGCGTGATGCGCGTTCGGCACGCAATGCGTCGAGCTCGCCGACATACGCGACATTGGCCGCGCGGGCGCCGTCGAGCTGGCCTTCGAGCACGCCGCAGCGGTGCTGTGCGTCGGCCAATTGCGCCTGCAGCGCCGCGAGATCCTTACGGTGCTGCATATCGCGCTGTTCAGCGCGCGTCGCGGCTGCGTCGAGCTCCTTTTGAACGCGCGCGGCGGCGAGCCGTTCGCGGTCGATCTCCTGAAGCGCCCGCTTCTCCGATGCACGCAAGCGTTCCTCTGCCCGACCCGCGTCGTCGCGCAACCGGTCGAGCTGCGACGTGAAATCGGCACGCGCCTGCGCCAGCGCACGATCGGCGTCCGCATTGTCGGACTTCAACCGTTCGACCTCCGCCTGCAGCGCGCGGCGCGATGCTTCGTCGGCCGCCCTTGCCTGCTCGAGCTCCTGGATGCGCACCTGGGCCGCCAGCAACGCGCTCGTGCGGTGCTCCAGCGCGGTTTCGGTGCGTGACAGGTCGGCCTGCGATGCGGCGACTTCCGCCTTCGCCGCCGCCCGTTCAGCTTCGACTTCGGCGCGCAGTGCATCAAGCGCTGCGGCGGCATCGGTCGTCGAGCGGCTCCACAACGCGGCGACGAGCTCGCCGGCCGCAGCCTGCAGGTCGGCCGGCAGGTCGGGATGCTCGATGCGCACCCGGCTCTTCTCCCGCAACTCCGTCCAGAACTCGCCGAGAACCGCCGTCGGCGTGCTCATGCTGCCCTTGCGCACGAGCTGGTACAGACGGTTCGCGGTGGGCGTGATGCCGAAGCGGAAGAACATCAATGCGCAGACCTCGCGATACAGCTCGCGGGTTTTCGGGAAATCGGCCTTCAGGCGGTCGATTTCGGCGATCAGGCGGGAGTCGTCGGTGGTGAGGTCGGGCATGGCGGGTTGAGTCGGTAGTTTCGTGAATAATATAACGTAAACCGTTAAATATCCAATCATGCGCCTCTTCTAGTTTGACATTATTTCTATAATGTTGATGTTTTGCGGACGCGCTTCGTTATTTCCGAATGTCGCCGTCCGGTTGCACAATTTTGTAATCGCTTTTTTGCACAAATTTGTAACTGTCACCCCGTCAACAGGAATGTGCTGAATCCCTAGGCCTTATCCAGTAAGGCTTAGGGGGGGCTTCTTGTCACATTCGCAGGCATGAATCGAGACCGATGCTTGCCGCTTGAAGATGACCTCGTCTATTTGAGCGGCTTGCGGTCACTGTCTTCACAATGTCGACAGAGCGTCTGGAGACGGTCGCAGGATCGCGGCGGGCAGTTAAGCACGGTGAACGCGCGGCAGCCACGAATCGCGGGAGAGCAGTGCTGCCGCTGCCATACAATTGACGGTGCCCCCTTTGCGGTCTGGTCTTCATCATGGAAAATCAAGCTGCCGAGGGATGAGTACCTCTGTTCGCGCGCATCCGTGAGAGGCGGCGAGCGAACGCAGGAAGCGATGCTTTTCATCGCGCCCTCAATCGTGCGGAGCGCGAAGTTTCGCCGTGGCACAGGCGAATTTTGGGTGTGCGCAGCGATGACTCCAGACCATCCTCAAGCGGTCTGCTCACGCAAATTTGTAACCACGCCGGCGAAACAGTGAAGCGCAGTGCATAGGATCGCGGGCGACTCGGAATTTCCGTAAACTACATGTGATACTCGCGTACCGGCACCCACTGGGGAGATTGCGTGACATCCTTGCGCTTATACGTGGACACCGAGTTCACGGATTTTTTGGATTGCGACCTGATCAGCATTGCGGTCGTAGCTGATGATGGACGTGAATTCTACGGAGAGCGATCGGACTTCGATCGAGGCTGCTGCAGCGAGTTTGTGCGAGCGGCTGTTCTGCCGCAACTCGGCCAGTATCCAGATCGAGTCTTCACGCGCGAAGGCTTGCGAGTCGCGTTGCAGTCTTGGCTAGACCAATTCGCTGGCGAGATCGAATCGCGCCTGCTGTGCTTCGACTATGGTGGTGACTGGGAACTGTTTGTCGACTTGCTGGGCGAAGCTCCACCCGATTGGCAAGCCTGCCATGTTGGCGCAGAGATACTGGATCAACAGCAAATTGAGATGTACTTCAAGGAACATGGTGGTCGCCATCATGCTCTTCATGACGCGCGCGCAATTCGCTCCGCGGCCCGCAATCTAAGTTAGCACGTCATACGCAGACATTAGCTGCAGAATGGTGAGTGGCGCCATTCATGCGGTGCACATCTTGCCCTTCACGCCTCGAGAAGTCGACCCAATGCAAAACTGGGCGAAATTGGTCCACTGAGAAGCCGTCATGAGACGAGTTGAGCGAAATCAACCCGCTGCTGAAACCCGCCGCATCTTACGCGAGCGCCTGCAAAGGTTTCTGCCAGCAAATACCGTATCGACCGGGAGGTTAGATGGCCCTGTACGACCGCTAGTGTCCGATGTGGAATTGCTGAAGCTCCTCTCGAATCTCGAATTTCATCCTGGTTCTGATATTTCCAGAGCGAGAAATCTTTATGATGAAGCTTCGAAAACTGTATCGACTGCGTTCAATACAGCCGCCTCATCTTCCGTTCTCGAGAAAGAAGCATCGGCCGAGGTTGTACTGACGCCCGAGAGAAATTCGACTGAGGTGTCGAGAAATCACGTTTCACCAGAGAATTCATCTGGGAAAGAAGCGCCATCGGCGGAGCCCGGCGATGGTGCGATACGATGCGATCCGCCCGTTAGCATACGAATCAATCGGACGTTGCCAAGTCTCGATGGCCTTTCGCCAGCACCTTCATTCGATCGGCTCATCGAGTTGGGTTGGATACGAACGTCGTGGGGGCGCTTCATGGTGCCGCACGACATCGTCATGGCCGTTCTTCGTGACCGCCAATTCGCGGATATGCCCATTAGACGTTTGATCGATCTGCACAGTCAGGATCTCTGGCGGCTTAGAGACGGATTCACTCCGAGTGGGATTCTGGGACAAATCGCTGCCGAGGTGGTGGCACACGAGCAAGGCCCAAGTCAAATAGTCTGCGTGTCGCCAGCATGGATTGCTGCGAGGC
>NZ_JBSAXA010000034.1:0-41324 GCF_053427615.1 Burkholderia sp. AW33-5
TTCGCGTCTGCGGTGCGGCGAGTGCGTCGAGTTCCCGTTGCTCCTCGTCGGTGTCGGGGCGCTGGACCGGGCGCAGCCTGCCGTAACGGGTGAGTTCCAGCACGTCGCGCTCGATGAGCGTTTCAGTCCAGCCCCAGCCTTCGGCGCGTACAGCTTTGGTGGCTGCGTCGAGTTTCTGTCCGGCGAGGCGCCGCAACAGAGCCTGCATGCTCGTCGTTGTTGAACAGGTCCAGACGCACATAACAACCCGCTGCCTCGTGGGCGCCGAGGCCGACGAATCCCACCAAACGGCCGTGCTTTCCCGTGTTTTCCACCACGCACCGCGAGTGGTATCTCGGCTTTCAGGTGACGATCCCGATTTTCGAGGGCTTCGCGAGAACCTATCAAGTGCGCCAGTCCGACGCACAGACCGAGCTGCAGATCGATTTGCTATCCGAAGCTTGGTAACAGGTTGGATTGGACGTGTGGAACAGCTTCCAGTTGCTACAAGGCGCGACGAAGAACCTGGGTAACAGCGCGAACTTGCTCGTACTGGCCCAGCATTCATTCGAAGCGGCACAGCGTCGATACTAGATCGGTGTGGGCATCATGCTCGAATTGCTTAACGCGCAGTCCTCACTCGTCAATGAAAAAAACAGCGTATTCACGCGCTGACGGATAGGTCCCGGCATCCCGATCAGAATTAGGCCGACGCTCTTACGGTCGGTGAAAATGCAGTTGCCAAATCGGGCAAAAAACCGCATTCTTGAGCCCGTTCGAATCTGCGCTTTACCCCGTTTCTGCTGCCTTCACGCCGCCCCTGAATTGGCTCTTTAACGCCGCCCGCTGACACAAGACGCATACCACCTGACATGATGACCTCGTGGGCTACATCAAGGAATCGGACCTCCATGCGTGTCGCAACAAGTACGGCTACGGCCTGCGTTCGCTGGTCGAGGCGCAGATCTCGTGAACCAGTGGAACGCATTCGGCAGGTGCGTTTGCGTCAAAAATGAATAGTTGCGCCTGCAACACGGTAACTCTCAATCATCCAAACAAAGCCCTGCTCCAGATGCTTCCGATTCGCTCGCTTCTGAACAACACTCAACCTGGCTCCGCTGAGGAACCCGCACAGACCGGGCCTACTGCCGCGCCTTCGGCCCCCGTGGACACGGACTCACCTCACCAGACGGCCGCAGTAAGGCAGGAGGGGAGTGTGCTGGACGGCCTCGCGCCACGCATCCGATCGCCACGCGGAAGCCAACACGACGTGCAACCTCCGTCCGAGGCAGCGCAGCCTGATCTGCGGCCGTCGTTCCTGCCATCATGTCCGGCATCCGCGAACAGGGCAGCGACGATTCGTGGCACCCTGTCCCCGCACGGCGCGACGGCTGTCTCCCTAGTAGCGGCGGATCCGGATCAGTGCCAGAGCGTCGCGAAGGACTTATCAACTCTCGCGTGGAACGCGAAATCGCCGGTGCCGAAGCATGCCCTTTCGCAACCCTCCTACGGGAGCTCAATGATCATCGAGGGCATCGCTCGAGAGTCAGCAGCGCGGATTGACGGAGCAAGCCATCTGCCTCTGGAGATGAAAGCGGCGGCGAAGCGGCTGCTCGCGGACCTCCGCGTAAAAGGACGAGTTCAGGTGCCGGATAGCGATTTCGAGCGCAAGCAGGCAGTTGGCGGCGTGCAATGGGCCATGGAAGAGACACTTCGGGGTGTGGAAGTCATCGTAACTCCTGATCGTCCGACTCCGTTCCGGACACACGGCGACTCAAAACGCGGTGCAGGGCAAGCGGAGCGTGAAGCCGCCTTGGTGAGCCGCCTGCACAAAGGCGACGCGCTCCACCTTGTGTTTTGCGCTGGAGCTGTCGGGACGGCCGAACAGGATGCCGCTTATCGGCGCGATATTTTTGAACCTGAGACCCAATCCGGTCTACTACGGGAGCACTATCTGCCGATTTCGGTGGACGCATTCCCAAAGGAGCGAAGCGGCGCTGCAATTCTTTCGCTGCTGGACGGAAAGCAGTTCGCGTTCGCCATTCGTGCGGCACAGGTCGATAAGGCCTCGAACGCGACTTCGCTGTCGCTGTACCTGGGCGACCTAAACTCACGCGACGAGCAGGGCGTCGGTGAGATCGTTCGAGATTGGTCGGACTTCCTCTTGGGGTACGGGCTGGATGCCTTTTCAATGAAAAAAGTTAGAATCGGCGAAATTCCAACTACTCAATACCCTTCCCAACCCGGGGGCGAGTAACCGCGTCTTTTCTCACCTTTCCGGATGAGCGATTCAATGTGCTACCTAAGCAGACAGGCTTGACGTCATCTAATAGAATATCTGATCTTTCAAATTCAGAATTGGCAGTCGTCTCTACGGCGGCGGATTATAATAATTTTGCCGATTACATCCGAAGTTATCCGGATGAGTTGTCCCGGTTAAGCAATTTTCAGATGTTGGGTCAAGCAAATGATGAACTCAATTGCCATTGCTACGCGGTACGGATGACATCAGGATACAGTGGGTCGGCAGACTCGCTGTCTGTTCAAATGAACGCTCAGGAGGCGCATGCTGCAATCGAAGAATGGTTCCAGAGAGTTGGATACTCCCCGATAAGTCTGTCACCGGAGGCTGAACTATACAAATGTGACCTAAGAAACGAAAAAATTGTGGTCTTTGGAATGACACAGGATCAAGCCATTAAAATTTTGGGCGGACGCCAGTGCATCAGTGAAGAATTGAAGAGCGCACTCGCATCGGTCATGAAATTTGGCAATGGCGTTGTATATTCAATGCACTCGATAAAAACAGAACATCAAGGGAAACTGGGAATCAAAAATGAGCGCGGGCCCTGTAATTGAAGTTGCAGACCCTCGCGATTTCGGAGGGGGTGTACGGCGAACCATCTTTTTCTTTCGCCAAGAAAAGGCAGAATTGAGGGTTTCTTTTAAAATCAGACTATTTGGTGAAGGCGGAAAACGTAGCGGAGCCGTTTATAAGAAATACACGAAGCTGCTTTTTGGTCATTAAACCTATGCGATTCTCGGTCATCGCTTCACTTTTTTGACGGCGGTTACTTTAAGCCAACCGGCGATCTGCTCAGGTGAACACTGCAGCCTGAGCTTGCTTGCCACGACCTGGGCGAGCTCCCGGTTCCTGACGAGCTTGCAGACTTGGGGCGACGGGCTCGCTCCCACGCAAGTTCGTCAGCCTGGTTCGCCCGATAACTCTGCATACCGCCGTTCCGCTCGAGCTCGCGGCTAATGGTGGACGGAGCACGTGCGAGCCGAATCGCAATCGCGCGAATCGAATCACCGGCAACCGCCGAGCGTGAAATCTCCTCCCGCTCGGCCAAGGTCAGTGCCAATCTTGAACGATGCCGTTGCTTCGACTGTATGTCGCCCGTTTCAGCCAGAATCCGTTGTACCGACGAGTGGTTCCGATCAAACAACTGGGCGATCTGCTGCAGCGACCCGCCCTTGCGCCAGCGCTCCCACATTAACGCTTTCTGAGCGTCTGTATAGTAGATCCGCCGTCTCTGTTTCATTGCAACACTCCTTGCTGCTATGCAGCCTCAAGTGTGTTGCATCGACGGATTGAATCCGCAATGCGAAAGCAGGTATTCGCCCCGCGCCTGTGGAATCGGTAGGTGCTGCACCGCAAACGCGCGAAATTGGGCCGTCAGTTTGAATTTAACCTTTGAAGTACCGCACGCTCGTCGCATCTTGTTGCATGTGGTTCTGCATGTAGTCCAGATCAGCTTTCGCAAAGGTCGCGGAACCCGGGCCATGTGACACTTTGAGGGTATCTGTGGAAATTGACAGTGTGGGAGACTCTTCGGAAACGAGAAAATCTTGGTCGTCCAAATCCAAGAAATCATATTCGCTTTTAAGCGTATTGCTTAACTCCGAAATCATTCGGTGTTGACGATATGCTTCGTTGGGATCTGACGACTTGACCGTCGTCATATGCACAGTCATTTTTGCGTTGAAATCATCGTCGAACGCTGCACGAATATTCTTGGAGAAGTCAGTTACATTAGTTTCAGGAGGGAGATGCGCAAGCAAGGCCTTGCTTGCGTCAGGAGACTCATAAGCAACTGCTACGCCGATGCATGGCCCACAACCATTTGTGGTGAGGATGCCTAGTGTTTTTCCCGCAGGGACAAGCAACGCCTGTCCCATACCGACGGCTCCTCGTCGGATGTTAGAAGGAGTTTCAGCGTTCAGTTTTGTCGCACGCGAGGTGAGCCCGGACAACGGGCCGACAGCCGGCGTGGACCTAGCAGGTGACCTCTCCGGACTAACCGACCGGGAACTCGATTTGGGAATTCCAGTGGAGGCTGAATCTGCAACCTGTGTTGGGAAGCGAATCATGGCAATGGCAGAGAAAGGCGATCTAAATTCAAGTACAGGAGACGTTTAAACACGCGCCTCAAGAATGTCACCTCCGCTGCGTGTGCTTTGTATGTCAGGCGAAGAAAGGTCTGCGATAGCGAACGGTTCAGAAGGAAAATCTGCGTCGATTGCCGTAGTAGAAGGCCTCAAGGAGGGGAGCTTCGATGAAAAAGCAGAATGGGCAGCCACGCAAGCGGCCGAGCAAACTGCACGCCGACAAGGGGTGTGACTTCGCTCGTTGCCGGCGCTATCTGAGACAGCGCGGCATCAAGGCCCGTATTGCCCGCCGTGGTATCGAAAGCAGTGAGCGGCTCGGGCGTCATCGTTGGGTCGTCGAGCGCACACATGCCTGGTTTGCTGGTTTCGGCGAGCTCCGGATTCGCTTCGAGCGCCGCCTCGATATTCATGCCGCTTTGCTCGCTCTGGCTGCCGCCGTCATCTGCTCTAGATTCGTGGATGACTTGTGTTAGCGACTCTTAATTGAGGCGACGGTCGTCGCAATGAGGGCAAGCGCAAAAATAGGTATGCCGAAGTGAATCAGAGGTCCACTGGAGCCTCGTTTAGGCAGATTATACAATCGTAAGGGACCAAATCTCGTAAGATCCGGTCGGCTAGTTTGCTCGTTCAACATCTGAGTGCCATCCGGCCCCTGGGAGTGCAATAAATATCACTTTGTGGTCGGTCTTTCTACGTCGAGCATTCCCTGACGAGGGTTTCAATGGGTTTTCGCAGCAGCAGGCGTCGCAATAGTATAGAGTTTCGGGGTGGGATGACATGGTCGGCAGAGTGGCTTCCGCCAGGTGCCGCGTACCAAGATCGTTTCACTGCCGGGTAAGCCTCGTGCGTTTTCGTGCCGATGCAAGCGAGCGATTCGACCCGAGACCTGTTCAACGTGACCGACGCAACTCGGGGTCGGGATTGCCCGCGCCCGATCGACACAGCGCGAACCCAACCGGCGATCCGGCCGCGCTGGCAACCACGCCGGGCGACGCCGGCCGCGGAGAGTACCCATTGAACGTTTCACTTCGTCACTTGCGCGCTTTCGTGGCGGTGGCAAGGCAGGGAAGTTTTACCGCTGCGGCCACCGAACTGTGCCTCACGCAATCCACGTTGACCAAGACGATCCGCGAATTCGAAGCGACGCTAGGTGTCGAGGTATTCGAGCGGAATACGCGCCGGCTCGCGCTTACGTCGTACGGCGCATCGTTTTTCGTCGATGCGGTGCGGATTCTCAACGATCTGGAGCTTGCGTTGAAGGGGGTCAGAGAGCAGATTCGCGGATGCAGCGGGACGGTGCATATTGCGACCGGGCTTGCGTTCGGTTCCACGGTGATGCCGAAAGTGATTCGCGAACTCCACGCAAGAGAGCCGGGCATCCATGTCAATCTGATCGACGATACCAGCGGCGGCGTGATCCGGCGGATCGAATCAGGCGAGGTCGATGTCGGTATCGGTTCATATATTGGCATGGCGGCCAGCGTGCTGAATTCGAGGCGCCTTCTGACCGCCCGGCTCGGTGTCGCGTTCCCCTCGGGCTTCGTCAACATTCCGCCGAAAGTGACACTTGAATATCTTAACGAACTGGAGATTCTGAGAGACGCCGACGATTCGAGCATCGCGGCCGCATTCAGGCAGTATGCGCCGTGTCTTTGGGAGCGAATGGCGCGTAAGGTAACGGTCACGAGCCTCGACATGCAGCTTGCGCTCGTGCGGGACGGCATTGCTCCATGCGTTATTTCAGCCCTTGCGGCGTCACATCCGAACGCACGCGGCATGCAGTATCGGCTGATCGAGTCGCCGACGCTGCAGCGCGACGTCTACGCGTTTACCCGTCGCGACGTGTCGCTGTTGCCGGCTGCCTCAAGGTTTCTGGATATCTTGTTCGACGTGCTCCTCACGATCGATTTTGTCGACGGTGTTCAGCTCGCCGTCGAGGCTTCCGTCACGCCCGAGACGTCTTGAGTCCTGCGTGTGACTCTCGGCCTGGGCGTTTCCATTGAGGTTGAACCTTGCTCGAGGCGGTCGGAAGGAGCGCCTCCCCGGCATTCATGCACAGCGGGAATTGATCGAGTCGAATATCTCAATTTACAGAGGCTGCGGTCGCCTCGACAATGCGCTTGGAGTCATCGAGTGCGTTGAATGAACGCCGATTTACAGCGGTTGCGCCGTGGAACGAAGCGGAAATACCGATGGCCCATCACAAAAACAATGAAGACGGTGCCGCGAGTCGATACGGATCCTGCACTGTTCTGGCACGAAATCAGGGTTGAGCCATGTACGGTATGCAGGAAATCCTGTTCGTCGACAGTGACGAACCGCGGACGCTGTCGGTCGACGAGGCGCTCGTGAGGGCGGGTTACGCGGTAGAGCGCCATGCATCGGGCGCCGCCGCCATGCGCAGATTGGTGAAAACCATGGCCGACCTTGTCGTACTCGACATGCGCCTGCCCGATGTCGCCGGGCTCGAGGTCCTGGCGTGGATCAAGGTGCGCTTTCCCGAGCTTCCCGTCGTCGTCCTGGGTTCCGCTGCGTTCGAGCACGATGCGGTCGTCGCGTTGCGCGCCGGCGCGGATGACTTTGTCCGAAAGCCCGTAGCGGTGGACGAATTCGTTGCCCGGATCGCATCGCTGCTTCGACGACGTCACCGTCCGGTCCGCGACGTCATGGAACTCGGTCACCTCGTGATCGACATGCGCATGCAAGAAGTGACCGTGGCAGGTGACTGGGTGCGCCTGACGCCGATCGAATATCAGATCGTCGAATTGCTGGCGAGCGAGATCGGTACGGTGATTTCGCGCGAAACGATCGCGAGCCGCGTCTGGGGTCGTGCGCTCGACGAAGCGGTGTCCCGGTCGCTGGACACGCATATCTACCGGATTCGCCGGAAGCTGCGCCTGCACAAGTCGACCGGGCTGATTCTGCGTTCGGTCTATACCGCCGGATACAAGTTCGAGCACGTGAGCGACGAGCGGTCGGCAAGCATCCGCCGCGCCATTGCTGATCGGCTCGCCAGCCCGCCCGCCGGGTGAGGTACGGGCCGGGCGGCCGGCTGCCCTTGAGGTATGTCGTGTCGCGGCGAGACGTGATCGGTCGGTCTTCCGCTGTCGGTACGGTTCTGCATCGACGCCGGCAGCGCTCCGGATTCCAGCCCAATTTGCTTTGCACCTTCGTCCCGGGCCTATGTCAGCCGGACGGATCGTAATCGCATCGATTCCGGTGACGAGGCGCAAGCTTCCCGGCGAACATGGTGCCGGATGCAATATTCAGAATTGTTGTGAAATCAAGTTGAAAATATTGTCGAAAATTGAGACAAGAAGCGTTCCTTAATTCAATAATCAAGTGCGCGAGAGATCCGAATGAGTGAGTCTGCGGGCACGTTCCGCGACGCATGCACATCGGATCGGGCAGTTCGATCACCGGCCTGACGTTGGCGGAATGCGGCGCATCACGGCCGGATGCCAGTCGATCGACCATCAATCAAGTTGCGTGTTCAAGAGACGAATGACGCGCGGAGCGATCCGTCGAGTCATCCTGCATGACGGGATCCCCACTGCACGAATCGGTTTCGACGGCGCGCGAATCGTGTGCGGCGCGGCTATTCGCGCTTGTACGGCCATATTGGTAGCAGTCGAGGCAGACAGTGATTATCTATTTGATCGAGGATGACGAGGACCAGGCGCGCAGTTATCAAGGGATGTTGCAACGGGCCCAGTGGAACGTTCAAGTGATTCCGGAGGGCACGCGTGCGTTCAGGGAGATCCAGCGTGTGATGCCGGACGTCATCGTGCTCGACCTCCGGTTGCCGGATATCGACGGGCTCGAGGTGATTGCGTGGGTGCGCGAACGCTATGCGGCGTTGCCCGTGCTGGTCTTGACGAACGCGATTCTCGAATCGGATCTCGTCGAAGCGCTGGAAGCGGGGGCTGACGATTACCTTGTCAAGCCACCGCGCGAGCGGGAATTGATAGCGCGAATCAAGGCGCTCCATCGCAGGACCATCGAAATCAAGGAGAGTTTGACCACGCTCACGTTCGGCGCATACCGGGTTGAGACGATGGAGCGCGAAATCTATCTGGGTAACGAACGGGTTCAGTTATCTCCGAAGGAGTATGAGCTCGTCGAGCTGCTTGCGCGGAACGTCGGCCAGGTTGTATCGCGCGAGACGATGATCGGTCGCGTGTGGGGGCGTGCGGTCGGAGACGAGAGTTCCCGAACGCTGGACACGCACATTTATCGAATTCGGCAGAAGCTTAATCTGTCGCGATGCAATGGCGCGTTGCTCCGTTCGATTTACACGCATGGATACCGGCTGGACGAGCTGGGAGACACGTCCGAATAAATTACGAGCCCGGGATTTCCCCTGACTTGTCGAAGGGGGCTCGGGTGTTTATTTTTTTAGAAAAGAGATCGGGGCTGGCGACAGGATGCGCGCAAACGTTTGACATTGAATTTTATATTTTTATTTGCGGATTTCGGTGATGATGTTCAGCCGTTTCGGCGAACGTGATCAGTTTGGAAGGTGGTGTTGCGCGGTCAATGGATTATAGCGAAGGTGATCAGGATACGGAGGACTGCTGGCGTTGGTCTTTCACATCGATTCCCCCTTCAACGGCAGTTTGTGGGCCTGATGGACGAGCCGGTCGAGGATCGTGTCGGCGAGCGCCGGGTCTTGCAGCCAAGCATGCCAGTGTTCCAGTGGCAACTGGCTGGTAATGATGGTGGATCGCGCGCCGACGCCATCGACGCGCGGGCCATGGCGTCGAGCTTCAGGGCCTTAATTAGCGGAGAGAGAGTTTGCTGCATCAACATCGCGACCTCCTTGGGTCAGTGGTGATAGTCGAGCCCGCGCACGTTCTCGTGGTCGGGCGAATGCCATTCGGTGAGCGGAATCGGGAGCATCGGCTGTTGCGGCGTGCCGGCAACGGGCGCAGCGCCGGCCGATCGAGCCGCTCGAACCATTCGCGACGGTTGCTGTCGAGCTTCTTGAACGGTTGTTGATTTAGATCGGTGATCAGCTTGCCGATCGCCTTGTTCAGCTCGGCCACGCTGTAGAAGCGATGGTTGCGCAGCCGTGCGAGGATCCAGCGCTCGACGATCTGTGCGCCGACCTCGACCTTCACCTTGTCCTGCGGCTTGCGCGGCCGCGCCGGCAACATGGCGGTCGCCTAGTGGTTCACGAAGACCTGCGTCGTGTTGCCCAGCACCGGTTCGTACCGGTCAGCCTTGGCTATCAATGCCTTGGGGTTGTCAGGTACGAGCAGCTCGGGAATGCCGCCGTAGAATTCCAACGCGTCGATCAGGCTGCCGATCCAGTCGGGCATGGCCTCGGAACGCGTTGCACATGCATAGGTTTAGTTCGAGGCGCCGAGGACGGCCACGAACGCGTGGGCCTTGAACGTGACACCGCCATCGCGGCCGAGGATCGGCACGGTTTGCCCGGCGAAGTCGGCGAACAGCTTCTCGCCGGCGCGGTGTTGCTGGCGCATCGAGCGCTTTAGCGCCGCGGCTCAGTCCTTGTATCGCTGGCAGAACTGCGTATAGCGGTAGGTGCGTTGGCCGGAGTAGGCTTCGACGCACTCCTCCCAGAGCAGCTGCAGCGTCACGCCCTTGCGGCGCAGGTCGCGGTGCATCGCCGTGTAGTCCGGTTCGACCCGGCGGGGCGGGGCTGCCGTCTCCGCGGGTAGGTCCAGCCTGATCTCAAGCTCGTCGTCGGCGAGCGGTTCGACGGCGTCCCAGTCGAGTCCCGCCGCGCTGGCTCGCGCAGCATACGCCGAGATAGCGCCGACGCTGATACTGATCGCCCGGCTGATCTGGCGGTGCGACAGACCGCACGACCACTTCAGCCACAGTACTTCCTTTAGTTTGCGCATGCTCATCCGATGTGCCGGCATCAACCTGTCCCCTAAAAAGAGGCAAGGCTAATGCCCGTCCTTGATCACACGCGCAACACCACCGTCGAGCCGGAACGGCCATCCCGTTTCAGAAACCGGTGATCAGCGATCACCTTCGACCGAAACGGCCGATCACCATCAATCGGAACCACTGATCACGTTCGCCGAAATACGTATTTTTATTGGATGATTAAATAAATACCATTGTCAATTTTTAAAGAATCTGGATAGGAAAGTTCAGATTTGGTGTTGTCTAGAATAAATAAATTCCTCATTGCAATTGGATGTTTTCGAATCGACTTGGTGAGGACGAAATGAACAAGACATATCAGGTGAGGTGGAGTGAGTCGCGGGGCGAGTGGATGGTGGCGTCGGAGACCGCGACGGGGGCCGGGAAAGGGCACAGCTCGAAGGCGAATCGCAAGGCGCGGGCCATTGCGCATGCAAGTGCGCTTGCGTTCGCGCTCGGCATGGCTGCATGCGGTGCCGCTTACGGGCAGGCGTCGGGGTTCTCCGGGGTACCGGACACGAAGGGGGGATCGGTTGGTGGCGGGATTCCGACCGGCAATACGACGACGCAGTTTATTGCCATCGGAGCTGGTGCGGGGCAGAACGTAAGCGCGCCGGCGACCGGAACAATGAATGGTCCCGGCGACGATTATGCAGTCGGCACTTCCGCGGGCAACAATGTGACTGGACACTACAACTTGGCGTTCGGTTTCAGCGCAGGCAACAACGTGATCGGTAACAGCAATAACGCTATCGGCTCGGCGGCCGGCCAGAATGTCAGCGGCTTGGCCAATCTGGCGATCGGCAACAGCACCGGCAACACCGTGAGCGGTACGCGCAACATCGCGTTCGGCGACTTCGCAGGAACCAACGTGACAGGCGATGAAAACCAGGCAAGCGGCAACATGGCTGGCTACAACGTGACCGGTTCGGACAACCAGGCGAGCGGCTATCACGCCGGCTATAACGTCGTGGGCCAGCGCAACCTCTCGCAAGGTCTTATGGCAGGGAATGGTGTCTCCGGCGACGACAACCAGGCGGCGGGTCAGAGTGCAGGGAGCAATGTAACCGGCAGTTTCAACCTGTCGAGTGGTTTCAAGGCCGGTAATGGCGTAACGGGCGGCGACAACCAGGCGGCGGGCCAGAGTGCAGGGAGCAATGTAGCCGGCAGCTACAATCAGTCGAGTGGTTTCCAGGCCGGTAATGGCGTAACGGGCAACAGCAACCAGGCAAGCGGCTACAAGGCCGGCCAAAGCGTCAGTGGCACGAACAACCTGGCATTCGGAAGCACCGACACTGGCGCAACGTCGGTCGGTACCGGCAGCAATGTGACCGGCAACAATAACCAGGCTATCGGATATCAGGCCGGACAGAACGTGTCGGGCAACAACAATATTGCATTCGGAAGCTCGGCGGGCAACAACGTGACCGCGGGCAACACGATCAGCATCGGCAACGCCGCCGCGGCAACCGCCGACGACGCAATCGCGCTCGGCACGAAAACCGTCGCCAATTCGGCCAGCGCCGTCGCGATCGGCAACACGTCCACGGCAACCGGCGGCCAGGCGGTGTCGATCGGCACCGCGAACACGGCGAGCGGAAACGGCGCCGTCGCGATCGGCGATCCGAACGTCGCGACCGGCACTGGCGCGGTGGCGCTCGGCGCGAACAACACGGCCAACGGCCAGGGTGCCGTGGGCCTGGGCAATCAGAACTCGGCGACGGGCCAGGGTTCGGTCGCCATCGGCAACACGTCGGTGGCCTCCGGCACGGGTTCGCTGGCGTTCGGTGATACGGCCAATGCGTCGTCGAATGGCGGCGTGGCGCTCGGCAGCGGCGCGATTGCGGATCGTGCCGGTCTGAACGGTGCAAAGGAACTGTTCTCCAACGTGGCTGTGAGTTCGACGGCTGGTGCCGTATCTGTCGGCGCAGCCGGCGCGGAACGCCAGATCACGAACGTCGCGGGCGGCACGCAGGATACCGACGCGGTGAACGTTCGGCAGCTCAAGTGGGTGCACGACAACGCCGTGAACTACGACATCAACCCTGACGGCTCGATCAACTACACCAGCGTGACGCTTAATCCGGGCGGTGCGCCGGCCGGCATCCACAATCTTGCGCCGGGCGTCATCAGCCCGACCAGCACGGACGCGGTCAACGGCAGCCAGCTGTATACGCTGAAGAACGATCTGACCAGCTCGATCGATCAGGTGCAGAAGAACCTGGATCAGACGAACCAGACGCTGAACCAGACCAATCAGACCGTCCAGCAGATTCAGTCAGCCCCGCCGTCGACAGGAGGTGGCGACAAGTGGGTGACCGGCAACCCGACGAATTACGTGGCGCCGAAAGCAACCGGGACCGATTCGACGGCGATCGGGTCCGGCGCGCAGTCGAGCGGTAACAACAGTGTCGCACTCGGCAACGGCTCGACGGACGGCGGTCAGAACAATGTCGTATCCGTCGGCTCCGCGGGCAATGAGCGGCGCGTCATCAACGTGGCGAAGGGAGTGAACGGAACCGACGGCGTCAACGTGTCGCAACTGAACGATGCGATCAACCAGTCGAATAACAACTTCAACCAGCAGCTCGGCGGGATCCGGCAGGACGTCAACAACCTCGCGCGTAACGCATACGGCGGCATCGCTGCCGCGACCGCGCTCACGATGATTCCCGAAGTCGACAAGGACAAGACGATCGCCGTGGGTGTCGGCGGCGGCACGTACCGTGGGTATCAGGCGGTGGCGCTCGGCGCGACGGCGCGCATTACCGAGAACATCAAGTTCCGCGCCGGCGTGGGCATGAGCAGCGGCGGGACGACGGCGGGCGTCGGCGCCTCGATGCAGTGGTAACCGACGTTCAATCGACAGGGAGAGGCGCGTCGTCGACGCGCCATACCTCGACACATCAGGGGATACAAGTCATGTACAAAGCAATCTTTATCGGCGTCTCGGCCGCGTTTCTGCTCGGCGCCTGTACCAGTGCGACGGGGCCGCGATTCAATGCCTATGTTGTCTCGGACAACGCGGGTGCGAAGTCCTACAAGGTCGAATGCCACGGCCTGTTCGAAGGCGCGGGTGTGTGCCGCGACAAGGCGCAGGAGATCTGCGGCGATCAGAAGGTGTATGTGTTGAAGGGCGTCGGGCCGCTCCGGCACGACGACGATGTTCGCACACTGGTGTTCCAGTGCGGCGAACCCGAGCAGCCGGTTGCGGCTCAGCCGGCGCCTGCCCCCGTGGCGGCAGCGGCGCCGCCCGCACCGATCCGCCTGAACGCCGATGCGATGTTCGCGTTCGATCGTGCCGACAAGGCGTCGATGACCGAGCGGGGCCGGCAACAGCTGTCGCTGCTCGCGCAAAATCTGAAGGAACGGCACGTGAGTTCGGTGTCGATCGTCGGTTATACCGATCGCCTCGGCAGCGACGAATACAACCAGCGCTTGTCCGAAGCGCGTGCCAAAACGGTCGGAGACTATCTGGTTGGCACGGGGGTCCCGGCGAGCGCCGTCCGCACCGAAGGGCGCGGCGCGAGCGATTCTCTCGTCGAGTGCCGGCAGGGCAACCGCAAGGCATTGATCGCCTGTCTGGCGCCCAATCGTCGTGTCGAAGTCACGGTAACGGAACCGGGCGGAGCGTGACATGACACCGGCTCTCGATACTTACAGCTGGATATTGCGCGCCGAACAATTGCTCAATGCCGGCCGTCTGGACGAGGCCGGGTTATTCGCGGCGGAGGCACTCGCATTTGCGCCGGAAGACGAACGCGCGTGGAAGCTCTTCGGTATCGCCGCGTGCATGCGCGGCGACCATGCCGCCGGGCTCGTGTATCTCGAACGGGCGTGCACGCGTATGCCTGATGACGCGAACCTGCATTACAACCTTGCTGTCGCGCTCGAACAAACAGGGTCGCCCGAACGTGCCGCATTGAGTTACCGGAACTGCTTGCGCTTGCAGCCCGATCATGCGGGCGCCTTGTGGAACCATGGCGAATACCTGCGACTGAACGGTCACTTCGACGAGGCGGCGCGCTGTTTCGAGGCACTGGAGGCGGCGGGACATCGATACACGGCGATGCATCACCGGATGGCCGTGGTCTACACGCATCTGCGGCGCTTCGCCGAGGCCGCACGGTACTTCGAGCTCGCCATGAAGGAGGGCGGCGACACGCGCCTCACGCAGTGGGAGCGCGCACATTTCCTGTTGGGCACCGGGGAGTTTGCACAAGGCTGGCAGGACTACGGTGTGCGTTTCGAAATCGGCCACCTGCTCAACGTTGCGTGTCATCACTTTTCGATGCCGCAGTGGCGTGGGGAAGCGCTCGACGGCAAGGCCATCCTGGTGCACGGCGAACAAGGACTCGGCGACGAGATCATGTTTGCGTCGATGATCCCTGAGCTCGCGCGGCAGGCACGTCGGGTGGTGCTCGCCTGTGCGCCGTCGCTCGTGACCTTGTTTCAGCGCGCATTTCCGTCGGTTGTCGTGCTGGCGCATCGCGTCGGGCTCGCGCCCGTGGTGCTCGGCGATCTCGGCCCGATCGACTACCAGTCGCCGATCGGCAGTCTGGCGCGCTGGCTGCGACCGGATGCAGCATCGTTCGGCGACGGCAGTCCGTACCTGCGGGCGAGTCCCGACAAGGTCGAGTGGTTCGGAGCGCGGCTTCGCGCGCTTGCACCGCGACCGTCGCGAACGTTGAGGGTCGGGGTGACGTGGGGATCGAATCCCGCGCAATCGGTGCCGTTTGCCGCTCGCAGGGCCAGCCACAAGAGCATCCCGTTGCCGCTGCTCGAACCGCTCGCGCGGTGCCCGGACGTCCAGTTCGTAAGCCTGCAGAATGCGGAGCTGGGCGCGCAGGCCGCGGCCGCGCCGAAGCTCGACCTGATCGACTTCAGCCACGCCTTGAGGGATTTCTCGGACACGGCGGCGCTCGTTGCGAATCTCGATGTGGTCGTGACCGTCGACACGTCGGTGGCCCACCTGTCCGCGGCACTTGGCAAACCCACCTATGTGCTGCTGATGCGCCACTGTGACTGGCGGTTCGGCCATGAAGGGGATCGGTGCGTCTGGTACAGGTCGATGAAGTTGTTGCGCCAGACGACGCAAGGCGACTGGCGGTCGGTCGTCGATCTGGCGACGGATGCCCTGACGCGGCATCCGCGTCGAATGACCTTGGAGGATGCAAATGATGAAAACGGATCCGCAGTTGAGTGAAACGCTGCTCGATATTCAGTCTGAGATCGACATGTTGAACCGCAAGGCGAAGGCTGCGGCAATCGTGCAGATCGTACAGCTGATGACCCACTTTGGAATCGAGGTGGGGGATCTGAAGGGGACCGAGTGCGGGGTCCCGGTACGCAGGGCGAAGGCGAAATACTTGAATCCGCAGACGGGACAGACGTGGGCGGGGCGCGGGAGAGTTCCGAAGTGGCTGGTCGGAAGGGATATCGAGGCATATCGGATCGCGTATCAAGCGGATCAGAGTACGGACGATCCAGCGGGCGTCGGGCCGGAAGCCGAATAGCCGCGCCCGGCGCGAATCGAGCCAGGTTCCGAGGTTGGCCATTCCCGCTTTCAGGTGCCGCAGACGGGCGTTCATGCGCCGTCATACCGGGTTCAATAAACGGTTCAGTGCGGAAGCGTTCATTCTTGTGATTCGTCATCCAGACCGTCAAATGACGTTTTGGCACGATCAGTCTGATCGGCGGCCGATGCAGTGTTCGGCTGCATGGCGATCAAATTCAACCAGTGTCAATCATGCGTATCGGTCGACAATTCTGGATTCTCGCATTGGGGGTCATTCTCATCACCCTCTGTGCATCATTGATTGCGATTGCGCGGGAATGGACCCTCCTTTCCGACAAGCGTTCGGCGCTCGATCTGCTCGCGACCTACCGGCGGGCACTGGTCGTCGCCGAAATGGTATCGCGCGAGCGTGGACCGGTGAACAGTGTGCTCGACATCGCTTCGCCAAATCGGGATCAAGCCGTGCGTTCCCTCGCCGCGGCTCGGCAACGGACCGACGAGGCAATCTCGGCGTTTTTGACGGCGTTGCCTGCCCGCGATCTTGACCGGTCGACGGTTATCGAACTCGACACACGCCTCGCCATTGCGCGCCATCGTGTTGACGAGTTGGTTGCGATGCCTGCCTCGAAGCGTGAAGCGCAAGCGATGGCGGAAGTGTTGCGACAGATGTTCGAACTGGTGGACATCCTGCAGCCGGCGCTTTCCAGGATCCAGACGCCGTTGCTCATGCGGGTGCCGGAGATTTCGTATCAGATCGCGGGCGCCCGCCTGCTGTCGGAACTCCGGGAATATGCCGGCCGGCTCGGTTCGAATCTGGGGCCCGCCGTCGCGCACGGCGTCCCGTTGACACGCGACCAGGACGAGGCGATGGAGCGTAATACCGGTCGCATCCTGGAACTTTATGACCTGCTCCAGATTCATGCGACCGACGGCACGACCATCGCCGAATTGCAGCACGGCATGGACGCCGTGCGGCATGAGTATCTGGATCGCGCCCAGCAGCTTGTAGCGCAGATCCGTGACGCAAGCAGGGAACATCGGCCATACCCGATCACCATGTTCGAATTCGTGAACGAATACGTGCCTGCGATGAACCCGATCGTCGCGTTGCGCAACACGACGCTGCAGGTCGCGGAACGGCGCATCGAGGAGAGTATCGATAGCGCCTGGCTGTCGGCCGGATGGGTCACCGGATTCTCGGTATCGGCGCTCACGCTCGAACTGATGCTGATCCGTGCATTTCGGCGCAAGGTGATCGAACCCGTCGAGGAGGTATCGGCGGCTTTCGCGTCGACAGGTTCCGACGAGCCGGACGAGCGCGACGAAATAGTTCGACTGCGCAAGGTGCCACATCGGCTGCGGGCCACCGAGGCGGAGAATATCCTCCTCGAAAGAGAGCGCGAGGATGCGTTGAACTTCATTTCGCACGACGTGCGCGCGCCGATCGCTGCCATCATTACGTTGACGGAGGGCCCCGGCTCGGAGGCGGGCATGGCTGCCGACGGGAATGCACGCCAGTACATTGCACGCCAGGCCCGGCACGCGCTGTCGCTGGTCGACGAATATCTACAGCTGGCACGCCTGCAAAACCGCGTCGAATCTCGCGAGTTTCAGCCTGTCAACATCGTCGACATACTGACGGAAGTCACTGACGACGCATGGGCGTGTGCTCGATGTCGCGACGTCAAGGTCGTGTTCGATGCGCCAGCCGTGGAAGCGTGGGTGAGCGGGGCCCGCCTGACGATCTTCCGGATCTTCAGCAATCTGATTCATAACGCCGTCAAGTTCAGCTTCGACGGAGGCGAGGTGCGAATTCGTCTCGTCAGCTACGGCGACTGCTGGACCGTTTCGGTTCGGGACTGGGGCGTGGGCATCGCCGATGACGACCTGTCGAAACTGTTTCGCCCGTTCTACCGGGCGTCGTCGGCGACCGGAGGGAACGTGGCGGGCACCGGCCTCGGGCTGGCTTACGTGCGCATCGCCGTGACCCAACTTGGCGGTACGGTAAAGGTCTCGAGCTCGCTCGACGCCGGATCGGATTTCCGGGTTACGTTGCCAGCATGCGAGGTCGGGGGGCTGGCTTCGCTGGTGGCGTAACGAAGCGTCGATGCTCGCCGCATTTCATCTAAATGCATCCAATGTAATTTTCCGAACTGAAAAATCATGGAATTACTAATTGGTGGTCGATAAAAGGAAAGTTTTCATTGAGAATGAATGTCTTTTTGAAGATTTGCAAATCAATGATGACCATTCAGAAAAAATCATATTCAACGAACTTGCCGAGAATAAACTCCGATGCGGCCGGTTGAGGTGTACTCGTGAGCGTGGTGCGAGTGGCCGCGGCGACGTCTCAAATAATCAGATTGCGCATGAGATCTCATGTATTGGAGAAGATTGCTTCGATTTCTTCTGGAATCGAGGCGGGGAATCATGTGGCCGGCCTATTTAATAAAAATCGTTTACGGGTGGAAGGCGCTATGGGTGAGATGCGGAAGGGATTGGGAGTATTGAGATTGTTGGCACTCGGACTGCTGCTGTTCACGGTCCAGTTCGCGCATGCGCAGGCAACGGCGCAATCGACGCCATACGGCGTCATGTCGATCGTGATCAACGGAACCAGGTTATGCGTCGGAGTGAGCGGGGCATCCGTGGCGCCGCTTGCCAGCGTCAACGCTGGCGAATGCAACGACACGGCGAGCCAGCAGTGGTCGTTGGTCAAGAACGGCCAGCATTATCAGGTCGTTGCCAAGAACAGCCAGCAATGCCTGACGATTCGGGATGCATCAACAAGCCCGGGCGCACAACTCGTGCAGTACACATGCAACAACGGCTTGAACCAGCAGTGGGACGTCACGCCTTCCGGCGCAGGATACAAGCTCGTGTCCGTGCACGATGCGCTTTGCGCAAGCGCGGGTGGATCGTCGTCCGACGCATCGATGATTCAGGATCGCTGCAGCGACAGCGCATCGCAGACCTTGCACGTATCGGCGCCCCCTGAAGTAACCGGCTCACTGATCGGCATGAACAGCAATCTTTGCATCGATTCCGGCGATGCGGGTACGCAAGCGACCCAGAATGTCTGTGGCAATGCCGCGAGCCAGCAATGGCGAATCCGCCCCACCATCAACGGTTACAAGATCCGCTCGGCATCGAAGGATCTCTGCCTCGGCGTGCGACAAGGGTCGTCGAGCGAGGGCGCAGCGATCGAAAGTCAACGGTGCGATGGTGGTAACAGTCAACTTTGGGCGATACGCCCGGCCGGAGTCGTCAATGGGACGAACGGATATGCGAATGGTTATTGGCAATTCGTTTCCGCCGTCAGCGGGCACTGCATTGTCGTCCAGAATGCATCGACAGCCGCACAGGCAAACCTGGTTCAGTATCGGTGCGGCGGAGGTGCTGGGGCGAACACCGTGTGGCGCGTCAATCGAACGCTGCCGTCGTCTTGGGGCGGCACGATCCCGCTGCCGCTCGTGCCGACGGCTGCCGCGCACCTGCCGGACGGGAGAATCCTGATGTGGTCGGCGGATTTGCCGGACTATGCCGGTGGCAACGGCGGTGTCGACGGCAACACCGTTACAACGGTGTTCGATCCGATCGCGCAAAAGGCGTCCGACGCAGTGCTGACGAGCCTGGGCCACAACATGTTCTGCCCGGGCCTCAACCTGCTCCCCAGCGGGAAGGTATTCGTCAACGGCGGCGTTTCCAGCAGAAAGACCAGCATCTACGATCCGGTTGCCCATGCCTGGAATGCGTCCAGCTTGATGAACATTCCGCGCGGGTACGAGGCGAGCACGACGATGTCCGATGGCTCGGTCTTCACCCTAGGCGGTTCGTGGAATATCGCCACGCCCAACTTCCGGCTGGGCGACAAATATGGTGAGGTCTGGACACCCGGAGCCGGCTGGTCGATTCTGTCGAACGTCCCGGACATCATTGGCCCGGACCCTGCGGGAGCCTATCGCGGCGACAATCACATGTGGCTCGTGGCGGCGCAGAATCGCTGGGTCTTCTATGCAGGTCCGGACGCCACGATGCGCTGGATCGACACGAAGGGGGCGGGACAAGTCGTGTCCGCTGGCCTGCGCGGAGACGACGGATTCTCGATCAACGGCAATGCCGTGATGTACGACATCGGTAAGCTGCTGACGCTGGGCGGTGCGCCGGCGTACGACGGCGGCGTGGCGAAGGCGAACGCCTATGTGATAGACATTTCGGCCGGACCCGCGGTCGCCCCCGTCGTGCGCAAGGTTCAGCCGCTCGCGTACAGCCGGGGCTTCCTGAACAGTGTCGTGCTGCCGAACGGACAAGTCATCGCGATCGGCGGTCAGGCTGTTCCCGTGCCGTTCACGGACGATCAGTCGGTGCTCGTGCCGGAGCTTTGGGACCCGACGACCGAGGCGTTCACGCGTCTCGCGCCGATGAGTGTGCCCCGCAATTACCACAGCGAAGCGCTGCTGCTTCCCGACGGTCGCGTCATGTCGTCCGGCGGCGGGCTTTGCGGAAGCAGTTGCAGCACGAACCATCCCAACGTGCAGATTCTGACGCCGCCCTATCTGCTCAACGCGGATGGCACTAATGCGACCCGGCCGACGATCAAGACTTCGCCCGTGAGCGCGGCCTACGGATCGACGATTGCAGTCTCGACGGATATGCCGATTCGCAGCTTCGCGTTGGTGCGGATGTCGGCGGCTACGCACTCGATCAATACGGACCAGCGCCGTATTCCGCTCGTAGCGAAACTGGTTTCACGGGGCGGCGATTATTCCTATTCGCTCTCGATTCCGTCGGATTCAGGTATTGCGATACCCGGGAACTACATGCTGTTCGCGATGAACGCGAACGGCGTTCCGAGTGTCTCGAAGACTATTCAGATCGGCGCCTGATCGCAATGGAAAAGGGAGCGCGTGTGAAATCGGCGGCGAGCACGACTGAACCGGCTCGTCGTCGCATCGCGCGCGCGCTTCTTCTTGTCGCGCTGGCCTTTCAGGGCAACCTGGTTTTCGCGTCGCCGACTGCGGCAGTTGACGCAAGTGTCGCGCGAGGCGCTCGTCTCTTCGGCGGTGGCGACGCGATGCGCGGCCGACTTGAGGGCCACGCGGAATTACTCCCGTCGACCGCGAGCCGTTGCATCAACTGCCATGCGCAATCGACGCAAGCCGGCGTGTTTGCGCCGCGGCTCGACGCATCGACGCTGCTCGCGCCGCAGCGGCGGCGCGGCGGTCCGCCGTCCGCTTATTCGCGCGACACGTTCTGTGCGACGTTGCGCACGGGAATCGATCCGGCCTATGTGACGTTGAGGTCGGAAATGCCGCGCTTCGACGCAAGCGACGAGGAGTGCGCGGATCTCTGGAACTATCTGACAAGGGAAGTACGTTGAAATGAATGTGCCGTGCCCGTTGCGCCGCCGCTTTTTGCTTGCCAGCGCCGCTTACCTTTGCTTGCCCGCGTTTGCCGAGGAATCGCGCGAGATTCCCCACAATCCCTGGGGGCTGATCGAACCGCCCGATACCGTGCCGGACACCGCAGTATCGCTTGCGGACGGCACCAGGCGGCAGCTTCGCAACGTGCTGCGAGGAAAAGTGACGGCGATCCAGTTCGTTTTTACGGGCTGCAGTTCCACGTGTCCGCTTCAGGGCGCGATTTTCCGTGAGCTTCAGGCGCAGTTGGCGCAGTCGCCGATCGCTGACGCGCAGTTGCTGTCGATCAGCATCGACCCCGCCAACGATTCGCCGGTTGCGCTGGCCACCTGGCTGAGACGGTTCGACGCGAAGCCCGGGTGGTTGGCTGTCGTTCCGGAAAGCCGGGAAATCGATTCGCTCAAACGTCTTTACAGCGATCCGCGAAACACCTCGGACAGCCATGTCGACCAGGTATTCGTATCAAACCGGTCGATGGAGCTGATATGGAAAACCAGTCGGCTTCCGACACCCGCGTCGGTCTATGACGCGCTGCGATACTTTGCATCGCATTGAAATCCAGTCCGGTCATTGAACACGCAGATTTCACATACATTACATGACACGACTTCGAATTGCTCTGCTGGCCGTCGCGATTGCCGCGATCGCTGTTGCATCGACGTATTACATTACACACGACGAAGATAATTCGTCATCCGAACGGAGCTTCGAGATTCAGGAAGCGGGAAATCCGATGGAAGCGGCGCCGGTTACGAAAGTGGCGCCGCCAAGTCACGGTACACGAAGCGATTCGTTTCCCGCCGACGGACGGCAATCCATGCCGGAAGGCTGGAAGTAAGACGCTGCGCCGGTTCGGAAATATCGGCGTTGCCTCGCTTGATGTCTCTTTGCGCGGGCGCCATGAGACTGGATGGCATGAGCCGGAATGTAGCGATTCATGATGGCAGGAATACTGGAGAATTACTGATGTGCGATTCGAAAAAATGCGCGGCGGAAGTGGCGGGAGGGCGCCGTCGATCGTTTCTCCGCAAGACTAGCGGCGTGGCATTTGCGAGCTTGGTCGCAAGTGCGCTGCCCCATGGGTTTGCGGTCGCGGCAAGCGCGGAGGCATCGCCGCCAAAGCCGCAGAACGAGTTGTCGCCGGACGATTCGATCAGGCGCCTGATGGAAGGAAACGCGAGATATGTATCGGGCGTGACGCGTCGTCATGATTTTGCGTATGAACGGAAGGCGCTCAACGAAGGGCAAAATCCCTATGCGGCTATATTGGGGTGCGCCGATTCGCGCGTGGCGCCGGAATATGCGTTCGATAGCGGGCGCGGCGACCTGTTCGTGACGCGCGTTGCGGGAAATTTCGTCAACGACGACGTGCTTGGAAGTCTCGAGTATGCGGTTGCGGTACTGGAGGTGCCGGTGATAGTGGTCCTCGGACACGACAAATGCGGCGCGGTGGATGCCGCAATCAAGGCTGCAAAGCAGGCGGCGACTTTTCCGGGAAAGATTCAAGCGATCGCGGATGCGATCCTGCCGGCGGTGCAACAGGTCAAAACCGGAACCGAAAACCTGCTTGGGACGGTAATCGAGCAAAATGTTCGCCGTAATGTGGCGAATCTCCGCGCCGAGTCGGAGATCATTCGAAATGCAGAGAGAGCCGGTACGCTGAAAGTCGTTGGTGGTATATACCGGTTGGACAGCGGAAAGGTGGAGTTTCTCACTTGACCGGAAACGCACGTGGTGCGTGATGCTTGCCAGTTACACAAGACCGGATTAATTAAATTATGCGAAATTACAAAAAAAACAGCCCGCAAGCCGCTGCGAGAATCGTGGCCATGGTGTTGACCGCGGACGGCCACAATTGCAGTGCCGAAGATCAGATGCTCGAGCGGCTCGACGTTGCGCGTGAGCTCGGATTGACGCAGGGCGAGTTTCTCGCGGTGATCAGGACGTTTTGTGAGGACCGTAGCCTCGCGCCCTATCCGATGTCGATCGGTGGCGTGGATGCGGCGACGCGCGCAGCCATCGTCGGGGAAATTGATTCACCTTCGTTGCGCAGAAAGTTGCTGCGGATTTGCTCGGCGGTCGTGACGGCGGACGATCACTTGGCGGATGGAGAGATTGTCGTGCTTGCCGCGATCCTGAAGCAGTGGCATCTGGATGACGCCGGCGTTCATTGAATGCACCCCGACGGCTGACGTGGTTATCGTCGGGCGATGAAGGCGGGGCGAGCCGCCGCCACGATCGAAATTCGAGCGTGGCTGTTACGAATACGAGACGATATGGATCAAATCGAAGACGAGACCATGGGCGATGCGCACGATCGGATTCCTGCGGAGATCAGACGCATCCGGCAGTTCGATCCCGTGGCATTCGAGACGGCTGTCCGGGGCTTGCTTGAGGCGAGCGGCATCGAGATTGACAGCGGACACACGGGGCGTACCGCGCAACGCGTGCGCGAGCTTTGGCAGAGGCGCCTGCTTGACGGCTACGATGTCGATCCGGCGGAGGCGCTCGGTGCGGGCTTCGAGGATCCCCGCGAAGACATGGTGATCGTCCACAGCATCGCGGTGCATGGCGTTTGTCCTCATCATCTGCTGCCGTTTCGCGGAGTTGCCCATGTCGCGTATCTGCCGGGCGGCCGCCTGCATGGCTTCGGGCGTATCGCTCGAATGATCGATGCAATCAGCCATCGCTATACCTATCAGGAATGGATCACGAGCCAGATCCCGACGGCCCTCGTGACGCATGGACGAGCACGGGGTGCGGCGTGTCTGATCGAGGCGGAGCAGCTGTGTCTGCTGATGGGGGAGAATCGCCGCGGCGACGAGCGTGTCATCACGCAAAGCTACGCAGGCGAATTCGACAGTGACATCCAGGTACGTAACGAATTTCTACGGAGCATTGGTCGCTAAAGACCTGCGGGTGGTGAGTGACGGCGTTTCGCAGTGTGACTTGACTCGACATTGCATCATGCGCCGACCGGTGCAGGTCGGCCGAATGCAGTTCCGTGAGAAAAGTTCAGTTTTTCGTCGCGATGTGCATGCCTATACTCAGGGCGTTGCTGCATGCATGGAACCAGGGGGAATCTGCGTTCCGCCGCGTTCCCTCTCTGGGCCTGCGCGGCCCTGCCTGAGGCGGCGAAACTCGATGGATGCGTGCACGAATAATAATGTCGGCTTGACCGATTTATCGATAGGGGCAAGGGGAACGTGATGAAAAATAGAATCCTGACAACGTCTTCCATTTTTCTGTTTGTGATGTCGCTGGCCGGTTCAGCCTGCGCCGGAGACGGCAACCCGGTACCGGCCTCCCCGAATCCATATTTGAGCAAGAATTACGTCTCGATCATCGATGCGACCAGTCGGCAGAACATTCCGGTCTGGACGTCGCAGGCAATCCTGCAAGAGCGCATGAAAGGCGCGCTCGTCTCGACCGGGGATTCGACGGGAAACATGTTGAATATCGATTTCCCGTTACCTGACGGAGTATCCGGCAGGGGATACGATGCCATCCAGTGGCAGATAAATTTCCTGCGATTCGAACCGGATGCCTCTCTCCCCGAGACCCGATACGTCGCGGTCCAGGGAGTCGTGCGCGATCTGAACAGCGTGGCTCATACGTTTTACTTTGGCATCAACATGCCAAACATCAAGCAGAACTACAAAGGTGAGGCGAGAATCAGCCTGTTTGGCGGTGGCGGCGTGTCCAACTCGCCGACGTGCAATCCCGGTGCCGATGGCGGGGCAGGATTTTCGTGCTCGATTCCATATGTCTTCACTCAGGGACATACCTATGAATTGCTGGCATCCATCCAGCGCGTAGCCAATATGCCGGGCGGCTATGCCGTGACCGGGACGGTACGCGACGAGACGACAGGGGTGCTGACAGACCTTGGGAGTTTTGGCCTCACCGGTGTCGTTGCGTCCCTGGACGTGCCGATCATGTGGGCGGAAGGTACGGATAACGCACCATGCTCGCAGATCGGCAACTTTGCGGCTCGCGTATGGCCGTTGGCAATGTACGCGAATTCGGTCAAGACGACACTGAAGCCTCGCATCGAAAGCGTGAACTGCTCGAAGGTCCTGTACAAGACGTGGGCCGCCGACGATAGCACGACGATTACTTACGGCCCCTGGGTAACGCCGTAAGCCTTCCCGCCGAGCCTGTCACTGACCCTGCGTACGTCGCGTGCGCCGAATCGGCTCATCGCGGCATTGACCGGCTCGCGGCATTGACCGGCTTGTCGGTGCAGGGTGCGGTGTCAGCCGCTGTCCCCCGAAGTCGGCCGAGTCGCCGAAACAGCGGCCTGATGCCGGGTTTCGTCCTCAGTTTCGCTCCCGTTTAGGCGCGGCCGGGCGCGTGACGGACTCGCGTGCCAGCGCGAACATCGCGGCGGTCACGACGGGGTCGGCCGCCGGCCACCATTTCCCGTCGGCGCGGTGACGGCGATCGAGCGCGGCTTCACGTTCCAATTCGGATACGCGAGGTGCCGCGGAATCGCCGCCGCGTCTGCGGCGATGGGATTGCCGAGTGTCGGCGCCTTCTTCAGATCCTGTTCCCAACGTGTAGACATAAGGACAATTCGCTGGCAGCGAACGACAGATCTGAACGTCATTGGAAGCAACGAGGCGCTCCAGCGCGCTCCGCGCTCTGCCGCTGGTCAGGCCCAGTGCCTCGCAGATTTCTCTCTTGGTTCGCGGACGCCCGTCCGACATGAGTTGGATGAGGCATGACGCCAACTGCAACGTCTTGCGCATTTCTTGCCTTGTGCTCTGTAATTTCTCCATCGAATTCACTCATGGCATTCCGATTCGGATCGGACGACGCACGTATTGCGGCGGGAGGGATGAATCGCTTGTAGCTCCCGTTTCATACCCGGCGTAATCCGGGCTCCTCGGGCATCCGGCCAACAGGTTCGTGAAATTTTCAGCCTTCTTGCCCGCTGGACGGGCCGACCGGCAGCGGCCGACCCGACGTGACGCTCCGAGAGGTGGGGCGCCGATCGGCATCGTGAGCGATTTGCCCTCGGTACGATAGGCGCCGTTTCTCACGGCGTGCCGATTGACTAGCGGGTCGCGATCAGCAAGCCTGCTTGGCGATATTCGGATGCAGCGCGATAAATTGCGTCCAGTCCTTTCCGCTGATGAAGACGTTTGTGTCGTCGACCAGGTTCAGGAAATACGTGTCCTGATTTCTTTGCGAATCCCAGCAGTTCACCGATTTCGAAACGACATTCGCAGTCGCCAGTTCGTTCGCCAGCGTGAGGGAGGCGGTGTTGGCAGGGGGCGGATTCAGGCCGACGATATTGTTGGCGCGGTAGTAACTGCGTGTCCATTGTCCGCGATTGACGTCGATGTAGAGTCCGTAGACCGGATCCGTCGCGACGATGACATCCTCGCCAGTCGCAAGCTTGCCTCGATATGTCTGGTCAGGCTGCGAGACAAGCGTCGCATCGGGCTGGCCGCCTGCACCCAAGGTGACAGTCGTCTGCGCATTCTGTTGAGGATCGGCTACCGACACGCGCAGCGTGGACGGAAGGCCATTGGCTGGCGTATTTGTCGGGGCCTGACTGGATACCGCCCACTCGCTGACTACACGATACGGCCGGCTCGTCGATTGCCACGTCTGTGCGCTTACGCCTGCGGATACAGCCATCGAAACAGCGCACACTACCGCTGCACAAAATCCAAGCGATGAACCGGGGCGACGGGTGCGCGAATTCGATTTTCTGGAAGATTTCATGTCACGGATCCCTCTATGGTTGATGGAGTTTCAATTGTATTTGACTTGCTTTGTTTAAAAAATGAACAATTGTTAGGATGATTAATTAGTTTTAATGTGTTATGTTATTTTGCAGTGTTTAATTAAATCACTCGGGTTTGCAGTGAGAAAAGGCTGATCGATTCGATGCGGCATGGTTGAGGCATCCTGGAAAACTGGATGCGGTATTCGGGTTGACCTGAAACAGGTCAGCCGGGCAGCTTCGCGGCAAGCGTTGCGACCCGTGCCGGGTCCGCCTTCACTGCGAGCGCGAGCTTGCGGCCGTATTCCGGATCGGCCTTCTGAAAATATGACAGCATCGTATATTTCACCTGTTCGTCCCTTACCTGGCCGAGGTCACCCGCAAGGTTGCTTATCAGGTGTTGGCGCTGGTCGGGCGTCAGGGAGCGATAGAACGCGCCGGCCTGCGTGAAGTTCTGCGGCTTCGCGAGCGGCGCTTGCCGTGTGGCCCCCGACAACGGCAGTTCGCTGTACTTGTATCGGGCATCTGCCGAGATATCGCTGTGACCGCTCGGCTCATAATTGACGGAACCGCTTCGGGCGCCGCCGTTCATGGCGCCGTCCTGGGAGCCGTTGGTGACGGCCACGCGCGGTCGATTGACCGGAAGCTGGAGTGCGTTTGTGCCGACGCGATGCAATTGTGTGTCCGCGTAGGCGAACAGGCGCCCCTGAAGCAAACGATCTTCCGACGGCTCGATTCCGGGCACGAGATTCGACGGTGCGAACGCCGACTGCTCGGTTTCCTGGAATACATTCCCCGGATTGCGATTCAGCGTCATCGTTCCGACCTTGATTTCTGGTACATCCGGCCAGACTTTGGTTGCGTCGAGCGGATCGAAATCGAATGACGCGAGTTGTTCGGGAGACAGTACCTGCACATACAGATCCCACTTCGGGAACTGTCGAGTGGAGATGTGCTCGATCAGATCCCGCGTCATATGGTTAAAGTCTTTTCCCTGAATCGCGGTTGCCTGGTCGGCCGTCAGCGTCTTCTCGCCCTGCAGGCTTTTCCAGTGGAATTTGACGTAATGGACCTGTCGTTGCTCGTTGACGAACTTGTAGGCATGGACGCTATGGCCGTCGATTTCCCGGTAGCTGGCCGGCGTACCGTAATCGGAGTACACGCGCGTCAGCATATGTGTCGATTCGGGCTGGTGGGAAAAAAAGTCGAAGAAGCGGTTGGGATCCTGGATGTTCGTATCGGGCGCAGGTTTCAGGGAATGCACCATATCCGGAAACTTGATCGCGTCGCGAATGAAGAAGACGGGGAGATTGTTGCCGACCAGATCCCAGTTTCCGTCGGTGGTATAGAACTTGGTTGCGAAGCCGCGCGGGTCGCGCAACGTTTCGGGCGATGTCCCGCCATGGATAACGCTCGAGAAACGCACGAACACTGGCGTTTCCGTGCCCGGAACGAATACCTTGGCACGCGTCAGATCCGAGATGTCGCGAGTCGCGACGAACATTCCGTAGGCTCCTGTGCCGCGGGCATGGACGACGCGCTCCGGAATGCGTTCGCGATCGAAACGCTGAAGCTTCTGGATCAGATTCGTATCCTGCAACAATACTGGGCCATTGGAGCCAGCCGTCTGCGAATTCTGATTGTCGCCGATCGGTGCACCGTTGTCCCGCGTCATCGTCGAGGCGCCGGCAGTGTTCAACGCTCCAAGCAATGAAGTAAGGATTACATATCGAGCGGAATGTTTGAAATTCATCGTGATTTCTCTCTTTGTTTCATCAATGATGTGGAAGTGTCGGGTGCGTGCTCAAGTCGAACACGGTCGGATTTGTATCCCGAGACGGGGAGCGAGAATGTAGTCCTGGAAAGTTCACCTATGACGTTTTGATCCGATGCCATGGCGCGGTGCCCGCGTCGAAATCCGATTGGCGGACGGGGCGGGTGAATCGTCGAAGAAAAATTGATCAACCTCCTTGATGTCAATGAATATTGCTTCGTTATGGTTTACATAGAAATTCTAGATGGGATTGGGATGTTGAAAGAAATTGGATTTTCCAATCTTGTCGATAGGGAGGGGCGGGCGTGAGCGATGTTGAAACGGAGCGTGCCTTCACTCATGCCGGTGTGCATGGGATTGATGGGGCACCTGTTCAGGCAGGGGGGCCGCGCACCGGTTATCTCGCGGTGCCACATAACGGTTGGAAGCACCGCCGTCGAGCCAGGCGTGCGTGATTCGTCTGGATTTCTTGCGCGAGGCTCGGCGCGCGTTTCCCGGTGTCAATCGTAGGCGGGTTTTACTGGCGGCGTCTCGAGCCTCGCATCGGGTCGCTCGGCGTTCGCGTCGAACTCGCCTTCGGGCAGCAGGTCGCCCTCCCATTTCGCGACCACCGCGCTGGCGATCGAGTTACCTACGGCATTGGTCGCCGACCGCCCCATGTCAAGAAACGTGTCGATACCGAGAATCAGCAACAAGCCGGCTTCAGGAATATTGAATTGATGAAGCGTCGCCGCGATGACGACCAGGGACGCGCGCGGCACCCCGGCCATTCCCTTCGACGTCAGCATCAGTATCAGCAGCATTGTGACCTGCGTGCCAAGCGACAGGTGAACGCCGTATGCCTGTGCAATGAAGGGCGTCGCGAACGTGCAATACATCATCGAGCCGTCGAGATTGAATGAATACCCCATCGGCATCACGAAGCTGGAAATCCTGCGGCGCACACCGAACCGTTCGAGCGCGTCGAGGATCTTCGGATACGCAGCTTCGGAGCTCGCGGTCGCGAACGACAGCATGAATGCCTCCTTGATCAACGCTAGCAGCCTGAACACACGTGGCCCGAGAACCATTAGTCCCGCGCCGATCAGCACGATCCACAGAAGGAGCAGGCTGATGTAGAAGTCGCGCATGAATATCACGAACTGAAACAGGATCGGGACACCATTGACCGCCACGGTTGCGGCCATTGCCGCCATCACTGCAACCGGAGCCAGCTTCATCACGTAGCTCGTTAGCTTGAGCATCGCGTGTGACAATTGATCAATCGCGGCAACGAGTGTCCTGCCATTTTCCCCGAGCGCCGCGAGCGCGACACCGAAGAACATCGAAAAAACGACGATCTGCAGGATCTCGTTATTGGCCATTGCCTCCACGAACGATTTCGGAACCAGGTGACTGACGAAGTCTTTTAGTGTGAACTTGGATGTCGCGAGGTTTGCCGAGGAACCGATATCAGGCAGAGGTAAGCCGAGGTTCTCGCCGGGCCGGAGTACGTTTGCCATCAACAGTCCCAAGAGCAACGACACGAGTGATGCGACGAAAAACCACGTGAATGCCTTTGCAAAAACGCGCCCCACGGTGGAGGTATCTCCCATGTGCGCTATGCCGACCACGAGCGTGGAAAATACAAGCGGGCAGACTACCATCTTGATCAGGCGCAGGAAAATGTCCGAAACGAGCGAGATGTGCCCGGCAAGCGCCACTGCGGCCTGTCTGTCCGGTAGTTCCGAATGAATCACGTGGCCGGCGATGACGCCGATCATCATCGCGATCAAGATCCACATTGCTGCGGGAACTTTTTTGTGCATGTCGGAATTCTGTATACGGTGCGCAAACAGGAACGTCAGGTGTGGCAGATCCATATCGCGCCACGAGATCGCTCGACTTCATGGATGCCGACATCGATCGGTGGGCCGAATATAAGGGATCGACAACGCAAAAATCTGAACAATAATTAATTATCCTAACCAGAAGCAGGGCAATCGCATGAAGGGGCCTACAAGCCAAGGTGTTGAGCGCGATAGCTGTCGCTGGTGGCGGCCTTGAGCCGGCGGATTTTGAGGCCTGCCTTGGTTTGCGTGTCCTTGCGCAGCAGGTTCATCGTGATGCGGCGCAGAATTGCAAAGTTTTGCGCCGCATGTTCGACTCGCACCCTGCCTTGATCTTCGCCGAACGCTACGTCGAGCACCCAGTGCATCGAGTTCTCGATCCGCCAGTGTGAGCGCACGGCGTTGACCTGAGACGTTTCTTGTGGCCATTCGGCAAGTGAGTTCTCTTTTATCCTAGAGGCAAGGAGAACTCGATGAAGAAGCGATTTACCGACGAGCAGATCATCCGCATCTTGCGCGAGGCCGAGAGCCGGGATGAGCCGGTGAAGGATCTATGCAAGCGCCACAACATTTCGGAACGGACGTTCTATCGTTGGCGCAACAAGTTCGGCGGGATGGACGTGGCTGACGCGCGTTGGCTCAAGGAGTTGGAATCGGAGAACGATCGGCTCAAGCGCCTGATCGCCGAGCAGATGCTTGTCATCGACGGCCTGAAGGAGTTCAGCCGAAAAAAATGATCACCCCGACGGGCCGGCGCGAAGCGCTGGAAGTCCTGACTCGGCGGGGGCTCTCGCAACGCAAGGCATGTCGCTACCCGGGACTGAGCCGCCGAGTGGCGACCTATATGCTCAAGCAACCGGAGAAGGATCGGAGTTTGGGCGAGAGGCTGATGGCGGCCGCGCAAGAGGTGCCGCGCTTCGGCTATCGCCGGATGTCGGCCTGGCTGGCGTTGAGCGAATCGCGCGTGCGGCGAATGTGGCGAGCCCTGCGGCTCAACATTCCACGGCGGCGTCCTCGCCGACGTCGTTGCGGCAACGACATACGCCTGCCAGGCGCCACGCAGCCCAATTCGGTTTGGAGCTATGACTTTGTGCACGATCAACTGGTGGATGGCCGGGCGTTGAAGATGCTATGCGTGATCGATGAATACACCCGCGAGTGCCCGGCGATCGAGGTCGGCGCCAGCCTGCGGTCGCAGGACGTGATCTTGACGCTATCACGACTCATGCGGCTGTACGGCAAGCCCGCGTTTGTTCGGTCGGACAACGTTCTAAATGCAAGCGGAATGTGCAACGCAAGGTAAAACGGGGCCGCGCACACGGCGAGCGGCGATTCGGTTCAATGCTGACACCACGTGTTTGCCTTTCAAGCGTTGCCCGACTTCGATCACCAACGCCTCCTTCGTGAACACATCCACGATCGTCAAAGTGCGAAATTTCGAGCCATCAGCAAGCTGGTCAGCCACAAAATCCATACTCCAAGCGTCGTTTGGCCTGACGGGCACGATCTTCGCCACACGCGTCACCACCATCTTTCGTCGCTTCGGCAACTTCGAGCGCAACTGCAACTGCTCTTCGCAATACAGCCGATATGCCTGGTTCCGGCCTAACTGCCAGCCTTCCCGGCGCAACAGCACGTGGACGCGTCGATAGCCGTAGCGCACCCTCGTATGGGCAATCTCGCGCATCCGCGACCGAAGCTCCGGGCGGGGATCTTTGATGCTTCGGTAGTACTGAACGCTGCGCGGTTGCTTCACGAGTCGACAGGCCCGCCTCGTCGTCAATCCGTAGTGGCTCACCACATAATCCACCACGTCTCGCCTCAGCGCGGGCCGGGCCACTTTTTTGATGCAACGTCCTGCAAAATGGCCTTGTCCGGGCTCAGTTCGGCAACCAGCTTCTTGAGCCGCGCGTTCTCCTCCTGCGGTTGCTTGAGTTCGCGCCCCTGATCTGACTGCATTCCGGCATATTGCTTCTTCCACCGATAGAACGTCTGTTCCGAAATACCGACCTGCCGGATCACATCGGCCACTGGCATGCACAGCTCGGCTTGCTTCAGCACCGCCACAATCTGTTCGATCGAAAAGCGTTTCCGTTTCATGACAAACCACCTCCTGGCTCAGGGTCAAGTTTGCCTCAAAACTCACGCTCGGATCGGTCCAGGATTCCTAAAGCGGATCAAAACGGGGCCAGGCGACATGACGGGACCATCGTCGGACGACCGGGTCCAGGCAGATGGTTTAGCCGGCGCCATATTGGGCGCGGGCAGGACGCCGTCGACGCAGGGCCCGCTCCCAGGCCTTTTCATGGAAAAAGAACACCACGGCCTGAACTGTCGGCTCGAGCAGGCTCAGGGTCAACGATGCGACGAGATTGCCCGTGATGGCGAAGGCGACCATCGCCGCCACGCAGATGTGGATGACATAGTAGCTTCCGGTTTTCATCAATGCTGGCAAGTTCTGACGCGTGGCGGTATGAATTCGGTGCATGATACGCTCCCTCAAAGGTATTATGAAAATGCTAAGCTTTCGCATTTTCCGGCGCCAATTGATCGTTCCTAATTCAACCATAGTGAGGCGTCGAGGCGCGCGGCGATCGCCTCGGCATCTGCCGTATCGACGAGTCCTGCCCGTGTGTGAATCGAAGGTCGATCGGACAGAAATGTTGAGAAACCCCAGCGCCATCCCGCGTACCGTAAAGGGCATGTCGATCGATCGAGCGTGCATGCATGCATGCGTTGACCTGGCCGTCGTTATCGACCTGTTTAGCCGGCAGGTCGCGGGCTTGGTCGATGCAGCCGCATATGAAGGCCGAACTGGTCACGGATGCGTTGCGCATGGCATGGTCCCGACGCCGCGTGATTGTGCATAGCGACCGTGGCAGCCAGTATTGCAGCGGGTTCTTCCAGGACACGCTCAAGGCGTGCGGCATGCGTTCGTCGATGAGTCGACTCGGCGATTGTTGGGATAATGCGCCAACCGAAAGCCTATGGGGTTCGCTGAAGGTGGCGCGGCTGCACGGCCGGCACTTGGCGACGCGATGTGCGGCGATGGACGAAGTCATCGACTGGCTCGGCTTCTACAATACTCGTCGGCTCCATTCGACATTGAACCAAGTCAGCCCCATGGTGTTCGAGAAGAACTGGGCCGCCGCTCAGCAAGGGCAAGCGGCCTGATTGCCTCGGTTATGGGATTCGTGAAACAGGGGCAAGGCCAAACCTTAGTTCGGCTTGGAATTCAATATTTAGAGGAACGCTTTGCAAGCAGAAAATCAATGGAGATCAAACCGGGCCCCCAGGCTGCTATAGCTAAGGCCATTGCGACCCAGGTAAGATGAATTGGCCAACCGTCGGGTACAGTCAATTCGATGATACTTGTCATCAGAAGCAGGCCAATTGCTGAAAACCTTGTTCCGATTCCAAGCACAAGCATCACAGGAAATAGAACTTCACCGCATCCCGACAAGAATGCAAAGATGGCAGGATCAGGGAAATGATAGGGGCCGCCCGGGAGATGTAGCCGGAATTCATCCGTGAACAGTTCAATTGCTGTTTCATTTAGCTGGAGGAATCCATGCCACTTAAGCATTCCGGACTTCCAGAAAGGTACAGCGAGCGCCACACGCAGCGCGAGTGGCGCAAGCCACGATTGTGTGAGCTTCTCGATCTGTCGCATGGCCCTGTAAGTTGGCGTTTCGGTTGCATCAGTCGAACGCAAGCTGGCACTTTGATGATCCGACATTTCGTTAGTCTCCGTGGCGAACGGCGGTAAAGACGCCGGCTGTGATCATTCCGGTCAAGTTGGCCGGAAGATCAAATGAAGAGTTTTCTTTGAACGTGGTGGTGACCGCCTCCCCGAGCGATACGCCTTCAATAAGACATGTCAGGAAAGTGGTTGCGCCGGCTGGAAGACGCGACACGATAACTTCATGTTGCGGTCGAGTGATAAGGGCGTCCTCTGGCTCGCTCGAACTGAGCGGAGTGACCGGTTCGTCAGCTTTATTCATCGCAAATATTGCGACAGCCGGGTAGTTCGACCTGATGACCCGGGCTGCAGGATGAGGGATGAAACGAATCTTCATCAGGGACGCCGCGTCGATACCAGTGAGTGTTGCAGCCGAGAGCGCCGGAGTGTCAGCTGCATGGTATGCATCCAACCACGCTCGTTCAATTCGAGCCGTATCTGCCAACCATGGCATTGGTCGCGCGAACTCGTAGGATTCGATGAAAGTTGGGAAGTCCCGTCCATACTCAAACAGCAAAGGAGAGGACGGTGGCGTCTCGCGCACGTAAAAACGTGCCATGGCCCGAAAGAACTCGACGCCAGTGATACGTTGGACGGCGGGGTAGATGGCCGCGAGTGCATCAATCAGACTAACGGTGACGTTATTGCGGTAAACGTTATAACGGTTTCCGGTTGCTTTTCCTGAGCCTGCGGTCACGTCGTCTGCAGCAGCGATCATGGGATTGATCAAACCCCGAACAAAAGCCGATGCATAATCGTCCACACGGTTCTCAGATCTCATGCTGAGAGTCCTCGAGAGCGATCGTGACACTGTCGATCATGATCTGTCGGGCCGTCAGAGACTGTTTGCGCAACACTGGCCAGTCAGGTAATTTGCTGTCCCACTCGACTAGCGTCGGCGTCGGGCCGACACGTGAAATTACGGCTCTGTAAAGCTCCCAGACGGTATCCGATACGGAGCAGTCGTGGCTGTCGATGAGCAGCGGCTCGTTTTCGTCGTCGCGCTGTTCGGTATGTCCAGCAAGATGAATTTCACGAACATGTTCGAGCGGGAAGTCTGCGAGGTAATCAGTAGCAAGGTATCCATGATTCGTCGCGGAAACGAAAACGTTATTGACGTCGAGCAGCAGGCCACAACCCGTGCGCTGCACGACTTCACGAATGAAATCTGTCTCGCTCATCGTAGAAGACGCAAAGGCGACGTAAGTTGATGGGTTTTCGATCAGGATGCGACGCCGTGTTGCTTCCTGAAACTGGTGGATGTGCTCGCATACCGTGTTGAGCGTGCCTTTCGTGTATGGCAATGGCAGCAGATCGTTATAGAACCTGTTTCCGTGGGATGACCACGCTAGGTGCTCGGAAACCAGTGCAGGTTCGTATCGTGTCACTAATGCCCTGAATCGCTCGAGATGGTTCGCGTCAAGAGGGTCCGGGCCACCAATTGACATGCAAACGCCGTGAATCGAAATGGGATAGTTTTCGCGAAGAGCTGTCAGCATCCGATGCGGAGGCCCACCCGCGCCCATATAGTTCTCGGCGTGAACCTCAAAGAACCCATCAAGCGGTCCATCGGCGAGGATAGTGCTCAGATGTTCATGCTTGAAGCTGGTCCCGGCAAGCAATCTTGTGGACACGGCCAAACCATTGGGACGGCCAATCAAACTAACCTCCGATGCTCCGATGGAATCGCTCATGGCCGCCCCTTACCTTTCGTCTTGGATTCGATCAGGACTTGATCGGGGTGAGGGAACCGTGGCCACCGCCCGGCACCTGGATGCTTGCGCACGTGCCACCCTGGACGAACTTCCACGAGTTGCCCTGGAAATCTACCGTCGAGGTGCCCTGACACGTTGTCCCGGGACCGGCCGCGCAGTCATTTTGCCCTTTGAGCGCTACACCGTAACACTTCTCCTTATGCGCCGAGATTGCTACGTTCGCTTCGTCTGCCGTAAGCGGCGCCGCATGAGCAACTGACACCAGCAGGGTTGCAACAGCGCCAGCGAGGAGGGCGGGGCTGACAGAAGTCTTTACCGACATTTGCTTTCTCCAACAGGTTGGGTGGATGGTATCCGTCTTGGATACGCAGGTTAGTTCGGTGTGTTCGGTTGCCAGGTTACAGGGAGGCATTTTCGTTCCCTGTAACCAGTTTCGATCCCCCGACGAATACCTATGTGCGTGCGCGTTCTTGGCAGGGTGGTCCTCGCGTGACGCGGTTATAACCCAAAGAAAAGGTGAAGAATGAAAACTCGGCTTGCATTGGTCGCAACGGCTTTGATCTTTCTCGCGGCATGCGGAGATGGTTCGGATAACATAAAAAGTCCAGTAGCGCAACTCTTTGCGCAGACTAACGATAGGGTGAACGCAGTAGTCCACTTTACGCGTAACCCGGATGGCACATTGGTCCCAAAGGGCAATGTGTTGACTGGAGGGAGCGGTACGAATGGTGTCAACTACTTCATGGGCAACATCGTGGCCCCTGACGCTTTGACGAGCAATAACAGTGTCATCGTGTCTTCAGATGGCGCGCGCCTTTTTGTGGCGAACGCAGGTGACAATACTGTTAGTACTTTCTCGATCGGGGCGGCGGGAGATCTAACGTTGCTTGCTGTATCGCCGACAGGTGGGACGCGTCCTACATCGCTCGCATTCGCGAACGGTGTTCTCTATGTCACTCATCAACAGGGTGTGCAGCAGCTTGGTGCATATCGGGTCGGACAGGACGGCAAACTTGCCCAGATCGGTCAATACACGGTCGCGGTTCGGGACGCGCTACCAACCCAGGTAACCGTGAGTCCCGACGGCAAGTTCGTGGTTGTTAACGGTTTTCTCAAGACTGTCACCCCGGTGCAGCCACTGAATATGTTGATCTCCTATCCGATCAGTGCGGATGGCTCACTTGGAGCGCCGGTAACGAGCACATCCGTGGGCGTCGGTCCGTTTGGTGGACGATTCGGCTCCGGCGCGTTGGCATCTGTTTTCGTGGTAACGGAGGCGGCCGGTGATACGGCAAGCTCCTATTCATTGTCCTCGACCGGGGCTTTTTCTGTGCTCAGCGGACCGGTGACCGTTACCGAGCAGAAAGCACCGTGTTGGTTGGCGATTACCCCTGACAATCGCTTTGTCTATGTTGGAAACGGGAGTGGTAGCGTCTCATTGTTTGCGCTAGACAGTTCAGGAAAGTTGTCTCTTGTGAATGCCTCCGCGGCTACCGAGCCGGCGGTTTCCGGGCAGAACTCCGCCTTCGCTAACGATTCCTGGATCAGTCCGGATGGAAAATTCCTGTATCAGGATTATGCCGGCGACGATAAGATCGTCGCTTACTCTATCGGTAGTAATGGGGCGCTGACAAAGTTGGGTGAGCAACCCGCGAACACGCAATCCAAAATCAGCCTTCAAGGTCTGGCTGGGATTTGAGGAAACACGCTTTATTTTGACACCTTGCCGACCATTGTGACTGTGGTGTTGAGCAGGATGTTTAAGTCGAGTGAAGGCTCAGTGGTCGCAATTTCATCAAAAGCCATTGAGCCTATAATTTTAATGGCGAGATATAAAAACATTTAGTTTTTTGAAAAATGAATAATTTTATTTGTGATTGCAATGTGCCGTTTTTGTGGTGATGTAGTGATCTAATGAATCCGGACTCTGATTTAGAGCGGCTAACACAACCTGGACATGATGCTGCGGCGCCGTATCGTCTACGGCATGGCAAGACGCAAAATCAATAACGGATTATGGGCGGCGCTGGGGCCGCTGATTCCGGAGTTCACGCCATCGCCCAGGGGTGGGCGGCGGCGCACAGTCGATGATCGCGCAGCGCTGAACGGTATTTTGTATGTATTGCAGACGGGCATTCCGTGGGATGACCTTCCGCAGGAGTTGGGCTTCGGCAGTGGCATGACATGCTGGCGACGTCTGCGAGACTGCCAAGCGGCCGGCGTATGGCATCGACTGCATTTGGCGATGCTGCGTCGACTGCAAGAGCACGACCAGATCGATTGGGAGCGTGCGAGCCTAGATGGAGTCAGCGTCTCCAGCCCCCGGGGGGCCGAAACCGGCCCCAACCAGACGGACCGAGGCAAGCTCGGATCGAAGCGACACATCGTTGTAGATGCACGCGACATCCCGCTGGCTGTCACGATCACGGGAGCCAATCGGCACGATTCGATGGCATTCGAGCCCACGCTTGATGCTATTCCGGCGGTACCGGGTCTTGACGGCCAGCCCCGCAAACGTCCGAGCAAGTTGCACGCGGACAAGGGCTATGACTTTGCTCGCTGCCGGCGTTATCTGAGACAGCGAGGTATCAAAGCCCGTATTGCCCGCCGTGGTATCGAAAGCAGTGAGCGGCTCGGGCGTCATCGTTGGGTCGTCGAGCGCACACATGCCTGGTTTGCTGGTTTCGGCAAGCTCCGGATTCGCTTCGAGCGCCGCCTCGATATTCATGCCGCTTTGCTCGCTCTGGCTGCCGCCGTCATCTGCTCTAGATTCGTGGATGACTTGTGTTAGCGACTCTTAGGCGAGAATGCTCGCCATGAAGAGGTGTCTGATGACCAAGCAACGTCGTACGTTTTCTCCGAAGTTCAAGCAGCAAGCCGCCTGTCTGGTGCTCGACCAGGGCTATAGCTATGTCGAGGCGAGTCGTTCGGTCGGCGTTGGCGAATCCGTGCTGCGCCGCTGGGGGCATCAGCTTCAGATGGAGCGCCAACGTGTCGCCCAGGACAAGCCGCAGCGCGGCCGCGTGAGTGACGATGCACTGCTGGCGCACATCAAGGCGATTCACACGGAAGTGAAAGGCGAATACGGCTGGCCGCGCATGTGGAAAGAACTGGTTGCGCGCGGCGTACGCGTGGGTAAGGAGCGCGTTCGCAAGCTGATGGTGCAGCACGGCGTGCGTGCCCGGCACAAGCGCAAGCACATCGCGACGACGAACTCGAATCATGGTCTGCCGGTCGCGCCGAATCAGGTCTGGACGAGCGACATCACTTACTTGGCGACGGCTGAACCGCTCAGCAAGGGCAAGCGGCCTGATTGCTACGGTTATGGGAGTCGTGAAACAGAGGCAAGGTCACCGGCGGCTCGGCAAACACAGCCGAGAATAGTTACCCCTCGACACTAGAATCGGGGTACTTCCTCGCTGTTGACACATATGGGGCCGTTATGGCGATGAGGCGACGGACCGTTGCGACTCGCGGTCTGTAACCGGCAGCCGCGCAAATCCGAACTAAGACGGTACAGTTTACGAGTGACGTCGATGAGCCACGACCGCGCTATAATCGCGCACCATAACTTCGGTTATTCTGAAACGATCACTCCGCGCCTGGGCGTTCCGCACGCTTCTGTGGCGGCAAGCAACGTGGGTGGGATATCGGTTCGACGTCCTACTAATAAAGGAATCATGTTGCAAGATGCGGAAATCCGCCTGAAAGCGCTATTCGACAGCGGTCTCGATGGCGATCCGGATGCTTATCGCAGCTTCCTGAAGGCACTCACGCGGCATCTGCGTGGATTTCTACGTAAGCGCATCCCGCAGTATCAAAATGACGTCGAAGACCTCGTCCAGGAAATTTTGCTCGCTGTGCATAATGCGCGTCACACTTATCGCCCGGACGAACCGTTGACTGCTTGGTTGCACGCGATTGCTCGCTACAAGCTGATGGATTTTTTCCGCTCACGTGCACGCCGCGAATCGTTGAATGATCCGCTCGACGACCATGCCGACCTGCTCGCGGACACCGATGACGAATCTGCGCATGCACGTCATGATATCGGCAAGCTGCTCGCGCATCTGCCGGACAAGCAACGGCTGCCTATCGTCCATATGAAGCTTGAAGGTCTGTCGGTGACGGAGACGGCACGCATCACCGGCCTCTCGGAATCAGCCGTCAAAGTCGGCGTGCATCGCGGTCTCAAGGCGCTTGCTGCGCTAATCAAAGGCCTGCGATGAAAACTGACGACCTCATTAGCCTTCTCTCGACTCAGGTGACTCGTGTCGAGAGGGGCGCCCTAATGCGCTGTTTCGTCACACGGCTTCTGCTTGGCGCGTCGGGCTCGATTGTTTTGATGAGTCTGATATTCGGCGTACGGCCCGATTTGGGCAGCGTCGTTCAGACAATCATCTTCTGGGCAAAACTTGCCTATCCTCTTGCGATCTCTGTGGGTGCAATACTCGCGGTATTGCGGCTCGGCCGTCCGGGCGCACGAGCCGGTTATTCATGGGCGCTCATCGCACTGCCGTTCGTGGCGGTGTGGACTGCAGGTCTGCTCGCATTCGACGGCGCGGCACCTGCCGAATGTTGGTCTCTTGTGCTGGGTCAAACGTGGCGCACATGCCCGTTCAATATTCTCCTGCTTTCCGTGCCGACATTTCCCGCCGTGTTCTGGGCGGTCAGAGAGCTCGCGCCGACGCAACTGAGGGTCGCGGGTGCCGTCGCAGGCTTGCTCGCGAGCTCGATCGCTACACTTGTGTACTGCCTGCACTGTCCCGAGATGAGTCCCGCATTCTGGGGCGTTTGGTACGCAATCGGGATGTTGATTACCGCAGGCATCGGTGCGTGCGTGGGACAAAGGCTGTTGCGCTGGTAGGTGGTCACGTCAGTGAGGATGATTGGAGCTGTTCGTTGCCGCCTCGTTATGTCATGCGCGGATCGGTGAAGTGTGCGATTCGCAGACATCATTTCACTTTTTTGAAGGCCGTTTCTTTGGCGCGTCGGAACCCGTGGCGCCCGTAGGGAACACGGGTTTCGACGCGCGCCGATGATGTTCGCCGAGGATTTTGTCGACCCGCCATTCGCGGTGAGCCGAATGCGCTCCTTCCGCTCGTCGTACACACTTTCCACCGCTTCCGCGAGAGCTGTGATTTCACCCAGCTCCGCAATGCGGTCACCCGGAGTCTTTTCGCCGAGTGAGCCGTGTGGCCGACGCCAGTTGTAGTCGAACTGCCACTCTTCGATTCGCAAGTCGATTGCCCGCTCTGTCGGGGCATGGTGGAACCAGAACTCGTTCAGGTCAGTAAGAGACGGTTTCATA
>NZ_JBSAXA010000035.1:0-37546 GCF_053427615.1 Burkholderia sp. AW33-5
AGCGTCGGAGATCGATCTGCAGTGCTACTGCCGGATCATGCGCTTCACCAGCTGGAGCCACACGTCGCCGTATCCGCGGATCGCCTGCGACGGCCTGCAGATCGCGATGGAGAGCCTGCAGCGCAACGAGTAGGCGGCCCGGTGCCGGGCGAGCTGGACGCGTATCATCGTGCGCTCGAGGCGCACTATGCGTTCGGTGATCCGTTCGACACCCTGCCGCCGATGCGGCCGTCGGCCGCACGAGCACCGGCCGGCGCCGGCATGTCGCCGCCGGGTTGGTATTCCGGCCGCCAGCCCGATCCGTTTCTCGACCGGTTCGACACGATCGACGCGGCGTTCGGCTTCGATCCCGCCCAGCCGATCGTGCTGCGCCAGCCCGAAATTCCGGCGGACGTGCCGCCGTATCGTTCGCGCCGCTCGCGCGCCGGCGACGACGCGTTCGCCACGCCGCGCCGCACAGGCCGCGTGTCCGACAACGTGCTGTCGCAACTCGCGCGCGATGTCCGGCAGCGCGATGAAACCGGCGGCCAGTACGCCGAGTTTCGCGAGATCCAGCGCACGCTCGACGCCCGTCGCCTGCTGGCCGAGCTGTCGCACACGCACGGCGTGCGCCCGGCCAAATACGCGGTCGTCACTGGCCGCGATGGAAGCGATCGCATTCGCGCCGGCAAGCGCTCGCTGAACGTGTCGGATTTTCTGACGAAGGAACTGAATCTGTCGTGGCGCGACGCAGCGCCGCTGCTGCGCGCCGTGTATCAGCGACAGCAGGCCGGCGAGCCGCCCCCGGCGCCGCGCGAGCTGCCGCGCGCGGCGCTCTGGCGAGAGTATTCGGTTGCGCGTGAGGCGCATGTCGCCGCCCGCAGCGACGCGTGGCTTGCGCAGCGCGCGAGCGAGCAGCAGCGCCGCGGTGAGAACCGTGCGGCATTTGACGCAGCGCGCGCAGCCATCAAGCAGGACGTGAGCCTCACGCCGGCCCGCCGGCGCGCGGCGACGTCGTTGGCGCGCGCCGATCACCTCGGTCGCGACGATGCATTGCGCGAGTCGATCGCGCGCGAGCGCGCGGCGCTCAAGGAGCAGTTCGGCGCCGCCGGCGGCCCGAGCTTCACCGACTGGCTGCGCACGCGGGCCGACCAGGGCGACGAGCCCGCGCTCGAGGAGCTGCGTCGTACTGCGCGGCCGGATCCGGCGGCCGCCGACGTCGACGCCGCCGGCGAGACGTTCAACGTGATTCGGGCGAACACGCAGCGGCCAGCCGTCACGGACGAATACAACGCCATCATTTTCCGGTCGTCGGGCCTGTCGTGGTCGGTCGACGAGCGCGGCCACGTCACCTACCGGCACGACGGCCGCGACGTCGTGCGGGATCGCGGCGCCAGCGTGCAGGTGCTGCAGGTTGACCGGTCCGGGATTGAGACCGGGCTGCGCCTGGCGCAAAGCAAGTTCGGCCGCACGCTCGAGCTGGCGGGCAACGATGCCTACCAGCTGGCGGCCGCCAAGGTCGCCGTCGACGCTGGACTGCACGTCCAGTTCAGCGATGTGCGGCTCAACCGCGCGATGGATCAGTATCGCCATGCGCGCGTCGACCAGCAGGTGCGCGACGTGCTCGGCACGCCGGCCGCCGGCGCGCGCACGACGTCGCAGCCGCAGCCCGATCTGGATCGGCCGACGCCGAATCCGACGATGCCCTCCGACGACGGAAAGCCGACCCTCTGATGCACGATCGGCCGCAACCCGTTTCCGCCTACTGCGCAGCGCCGCCGCCCGACGTCGAGCCGGACCAGCATCGCCCGGACGCCGCCAAGGCGACGCAGAACGACGCCGCGCGACGCGGCGGTCGCCCGCGTATCCTGACCGAAATGCAGCAGCGGCTCGAGGCGTACCTGGACGATCCCGACCGGCATCTGCCGACGCTCAACGCCGCGAACGGCAGCGATCGCCGGCAGCGCACCGAGCGCCGCGTTGCCTGCGTTCAGCTGCTGCGCGCAATGCTGAAATATCTTGACCTGGCCAGCCTGCGCGTCGGCATCCCGCAGCGCGACGGCGGCTTCCTTAGCCTCACGATGCCGTTCCTGGCGAAGCACGCTTGCCTGCCGGTACGACGCGCCGAGCGCGCGATGCGCGATCTGCTGCGCGCCGGTCTCGTCACCGCGCAGCAGCGCGCCGAACGGACCGAGGACGGCAGCTATCGCGGCCTCGCGTCGCTGCGCCAGCTGCCGGCCGCATTGTTCGGTGCGTTCGGCCTGTCGAAGTGGCTGGGTCATGAGCGCAGCAAGGCCGTGATGCGTCGCTATCGCGCGGCGGCGCAAGCCGCCAAAGCCGAGCGTGAACAGCTTCGCGACAGCCGGGCTGAAGCACAGGCCTCGCTCGCGCTCAGCGCGATTGCGCAGCGACTTGAGCGGTCACGACCGGCACGGAAGTCGGCGTCGGCGGCCGCCGACCACGCCGAGGCGATCGCGCGTCGCGTCGGCATGCTCAAGCTGTTGCATCCCGACTGGGATCGCGAGCGCTGTTACGACGTCGCTTACCGCGAACTCGAATAGGGCGCTCGCGCCCCTCCCACCACAGATCATCCCGGCACCGCGGCGCTGACGAGCAGCCGCGCGCCGGCGCTTGTGCGCGCGCACCGCACAGCGTGTTTCGTGCACGCGGGACGACGTTCGACGCCCGCCAACGGCCGTTTCGCCCCCACTTATCCACAGATCCCGCCCTTGATCTACCGCGCCGGCGCGTCGGCGACCGGTTAGCTGTCGGGATGAATAGCCCTTAATTGTCGGACCTTAATCAGCGCAGTTTTATCAGTACGACAGGAAGTCAAATCCACGCCCGCCACGCCTACGGCGCGGGGGCCTACACGGCGCTTCGCGCCTTGACGCCCCCGGGGCGGTGGATCAAGCGCACGGTGGGCGTGGGCGCAGCACGGCACACAGTGCTTCATTCGATCTGAAAACCTGTTTAGCAGGAAGGGGGCGCTTCGTCCGTCCCCAATTGGAACGCTTTCAGGCCGAAACGATATCGTGTTTTTACTTCGCACTCCCGGCCGGGCCACCGGCCGCCCGGATAGCGAGGGCATATGCCAAGACGTCGCTCGGTCGCCAGATCGATTGCAACGGCTTTGTGTATCCGCAGGCGCGACCCCCACCTTTCGTCAGCCCAGTCGCAACCACGGTCGAACAGTTCATTTTTAAAGTCTGCCACGCCTGCATGGGGCCTTCGTACGCCACTCTGTCGCGCATCAGGCCGAACGATTGCCACCAATCCTTGATCGCTCTTTCATTGAGGCCATTCAGGTTGACCGTTTGATCTGGTCCGCGTCCTTCATACTCCTTGTCGTCTTCGAATCGTTGATCGCGCCAAGGATGCGCCGCGTAAATTTGGGGAAGCAGTCGAAGTCCGGTTTTCGTCCCCTCCGGTCTCGGCCACCACGAAATATAAGTGCTGCCGACCTCCATTGAGGCATGCCCCCACCCTTTCGTGCTACCGCGAAAGTCCCAGACGTGCACTTTGACCATTTCGATCTCCTCGATCTTGCGAGACGAGTTATCAATATAGGTCGGATGAATGCCCGCGGCGACGCTCGCACGGGACAGCGCTGCAGTCGCACGGCGGGCGTAGGCGAACATGGCACGCGGTGCCCTGGAAGGGGACACTTCGCTCGCCCTCGACTGACGCTGGCGCTTGACCCGGACATTGAAATGCGCAAACACTGTGTTTTTATACAGTAATTGTGCATCATGCTCCGACATCCTCTACCCGACATCGCAACGCCGTCGACGCAGGAATTGCGAGAGCTTTGGCGTCGCTACCCGGACGACCAAGTGCACCGGCTGATTCTCGAGATCGTGCGCCTTCGGCATCAGCTCGAGGACGCTGAGTATTACCGCAAGTGCATTCAACAGGTCTGGAACGAAGATACGGGTGGCAGCCACCTGGTCGCCCTGCACAAACTGCGGGTGCTCCTGCAGGACGAGTTGAGGCGCTTCTAGCCCCTCAACGCCTCGCAGCTTACCCGGCGCGGCGAATCATTTCCGCATGCGTGCGGTTGATTTCCTCGACGGCCCGGTTTCCCGCCGCCATGTGCGAGATCAGGATCTCGTTCGCCTTGGTGAATCGATGCTCGAGGCGCACGGTGTACGAGCTCGTCAACCAGCTGACAAACCCGGTGAAGTAAGTGGCGCTGTCGAGATCTCGCCACTTCACGCCGGTCACGCCACGGCTCCACGGCAGAATGCCGCGCCGCAGCCAAATGCCGTGATCGTCCATGAACAGCTCGTAGCTGCGCTCGAGCGCGACGGTATAGACCATGCCAGCGATGATGATGAGGGCGACCGCTGCGGCAAGCAACGGCGTTCGCTGCCACAGCAGCGACGTGACGATCGGCAGAATGGCCATCGCAACGACCAGCCGGCCCACGTAGGCCACCCACGATTTCCTGGCCAGCACCATAACTTCCCCACCGCGCGATTGCGCCGGCACCGCTTCGACAATGTCGTTCACGAAAATTCCTCGAGTTGGAAAAACTGGACAGCCAATCAGATCACGCCCCACGCCAGGCGGGCGGCCTTTTCGTGGGCGGCCACTTCCGGATCGGCACGCACCGCCTCGCCAAGACGCGCGAGCCGCGTCATCGCCGGCCGGTCGAAGTGGAAATTCTTGTCGCCGTCCCACAGGATGAACTTGTCGTACGGCGGGATCGGCAACCCGAGCCGCCGCGGACCGGCGCCGTACTCCGGCAGACGGGCGTCATCGTCGGCGAGCGCGGTGCCGACGGCAATCAGGTCGAAGAAGTCCTGGATGATCGGCGGCGACCGCAGCATTAGAAGCATCGGGCAAAGATCGCCGAAGTCGACGATCGCACTTAGGCGCTGCCCGGTCATCATGAATTGTGCCGACAGCCCGTCGGCTTTGACGACCGTCAGCGGGCGCCCAAAGGTGTTGTCCCCCTCGACGATCGGTTCATCCTTCTCCCTCCAGTAGTCGCGCACCGCAAGTGCCAGCAGCGACTCGAAGTACGGCGCAAGCGCTTCGTGGATCACCGCGTCGGGCAGGTCGGGCTCGTCGGTGTGGGCAATCCCCGCAATCGACCGTGACAGCCATTCCGCGTAGCCTTGGTCCGGCCAGGCAGGCAACGCGGCCGCGACGCGTGCAATACCGTCGATCAGCGGCTCGCCGTCGTTCAGATTGAGTTTGGATCGGTGGTAGATGTCGCCCTTGAATTCCGTACGACCGGTGTGACGCGCGCGCGAGATGAAGTACGCGCGCATCGCCTCCAGGACGTCGACCAGCACCGCGCGCGTGACAAAGGTCCGCCCAGCCAACAAGTAGGCGCTATGCGCAGATTGACCGATGAATGCCCATTCCTCGCGTTTCAGCGGTTCGTTCCGATAGTAGCGGTCGCGGAACTGCACGAGCGCCGCCCGCGGATCCGAGAGAAGTGAACTTCTCAAGCTCGCGCGGTCTTCGCGCCGGCGCCGATCCGCGTCGAGGCCGAGCTCGAGCAGTTGCCGCGCGACCTCCGATGACGACGATTCCTGCCACTGTCCCTTGAGCTTTTCGACGGCCTGCGCCAGCGACTCGCTGAGGCGCATCGTGAGTGTTTTCGTTTTCATCGAATGTGTTCGGATTTTGTCTAACACAACGAATACTCGAACACATACCCGCTCGCTGTCAAGCGGCCCAGCAACCACCGCCGCTCGATACAGATCGACTGCGGCCGGCGCCGCGGATGCGGCTTCCGTTGCGCACCGGCAACGCCGCGCAACGCGCGGGGTTGCACCGCCGGCGACGCCGGCCGGGTTCTCCAAGGGGCATCCCCTTGGAGCACGGGATATGGAAAGGGAAATGCGTCAGCATTTCCGTTTACATATCTGTCGTGCCTCGGCTTCCAGCCGACCGCCCGACGATAGATCATCATCAGATCAAGATGGATCGTTCTTGGATCACTTTTGGATAGCTTGCAGAGCAAGGTAGATCACAGGTTGATCGCTCTTGGTGCATCTTTCGATCATTCGCGGCATACTGACGCCGTTTCCTTTCCAGCGAGCGCACAAATGGACGCCCAAATCGCCACGCAACGCGCACAACGGCTCGATGCGCTGTCGGCCGCATCCGCTGGCCGGTCCAAGACCGCTCAGCTTCGCGACCTGTTCGACAGCGTTGAGCACGCCATACGCGCAGGCGTCCGGTACGCCGCGATCATTCAAGACCTTGCTGAAACCGGCCTCGTCTTCACCTACCAAACCTTCGCTCTGACCCTTAAAAGACTCAGGCGCGAACGAGGCATCGTGTCCCGCCGCTCGCACGCGCCGCTCCCGGAAACTGGCCCGTCCGTGCACCGCACGGAGGAAGCGCCGACCCCGGCCGCGATCCGCCCGCCTGCGTCTGCCAGCGACGCCGACACGACTCCGCGCGCGGTGGCCATGCCCTCCGCCGTGCGCGCGCGTCGGCCGATAGCGCCCGGCGGCGTTGGTGTCAAACTCCCCGACGATTGGCTCACAGCGGAACTGACGCGTGAGCAAAAACGCCTGTTGACGTTTGAACAAAAGCTGGCGCGCGCCGAGGCAGAAGCCAAACAGTATTGGCCCAATCCGTACGATCCGGCCGTCCCCAAAAACGACGACCCCGCCTAAGCGGGGTCGTTTCGGGTTGGCTGCGGATCGGGGCTTAGCCCTGCTTGAGCTTGCGCATTCCCTCGCCCAACACCCACAGCGCGCGGTTGAGCTTCACGTTTTGATCGATCCCGGCCACTTCGCGGGTTCGCATCGTGCGGCCCGTGGCCGACCGGCCGCGCAAGCCGCCCCGGATCATGTTTTCCTGAATCCGGTTGAACGTCGTCCACAGGTCGTCGTTGCGGTCCTCGATGCGACGTGCGCGCAACAGTTGATCGGGCGTGATCGGTGCGGGCACGTCCGCGCTCGGCTCGTACTTCAGCGACAACGCGGCTTCAGCGAGCAGCGCCTGTTCCTCAGGCTTCAACGTCACGGCCTGCATGCCTTCCTTCTGCTCTCGGATCAGATCGAAGCCGTCGAGCACGTCGTTAGCGCCCTGGATCACGTTGTCCACGATGTTGCCTTTGTGCGGCACGCGAACATCCGCGAGCGTTTCGCCGCACACCATGCCGTTTTTGCAGACGAACCGGAACATGCCCGCGATCATCTGGTAGCTGCTGGTGCCATCGTGGCTGTTCAGGAGGATGATTTCATTGGCTTCCGCGCCGTTGATCTGGTTGGCGTGGCGCAGGCGGATCATGTGCTTCGTGTGCTCGCGCTTGCCTTCGTCGCGTACGCGCGTCTGGCACACGAAGAACGGTTCGAAACCTTCCTTGCGCAGCCCGTCGAGCACAGCGATCGTCGGGATGTACGTGTAACGCTCCGAGCGGCTTTCGTGCTTTTCCGTCGCGAGGATCGACGGCGCAACGCTGGCGATCTGGTCGTTCGACAGCGGCGAATCCGAGCGGAGCGACGGGGCGTGATGTGCGAAGTTGCGAGCGAGGCGGGTAATTTGAGTCACGGTTTTTCTCCGGATTGGGACCGCTGCGATATGCTGCGGCCATGTCGATATATTAGGACATAATGACCGTTTAAACAAGGGAATATTAATTCTCAAATGGATATTCCGCCCGTCGCCCAACGGGCGACAGGCTCTCAGGTCATCCGGATCAGGCACCCCCTTTCGGGGGCGTCTGCCTTGTTCAGGGCATCAATCCGCCCCTTCCTCGGACTCGTCAACGCTCGGCTCGTCGGAGTCCGTTTCCTCGTCGTCCTCCCAATGCCGCGCCGTCTGCCGGTTCGTCAGCACTTCCGGCAACCAGCCGCTATCTGCGAGCCGCAGCTCGGCGGCGGCCGCCGCTTCGCCCTTCTTCATGCCTTCCAGTGGCGCGGCCGCTTCGGCCGATACGGCTTGCGTTACCACGTCGATGATGCGCTGCTTCGAAACGTGGTTCAGATAGCTGGCGCGCGTCGGCTTCCAGTACGCGGCCATGTCGAGTTCGAGCGTATCGGCCAGCGTGTTCACGTCGTGCGGGCTGTCCCAGCGGCTCAATCCGTTGACGTTCGCTGCCACGCAGAACGCGAACAGGTTCGCGAGCACGTCCTCCGAGCACGACAGCAGCCACGGCAGCAAGCCGCTAAACTTGGTCGGCAACATGGCGCGCCATTTCTGGCGCTGGCCGTCGATGAACTGCCATGCCGGACTGTCCGCCATATCGTCGGCCACGCGCAACAGGCGATCATGGGTCGGCGTGAACTGTGCGTCCAGCGCGTCGCGCGAAGTCCCCGTGTAGTGTTCCGAGAACACGCGCGGCACCATTGCGAACATCAGATAAGCCAGCGCGACGGTCGGCTGTTTCATCAGTTCTGATTGGACGGCAGCGGTGCGGTGCGCAGTCAACCGTTCGCACAGCGTTTCCCCGTGCAGCGGTTTGGCCTTCTCGGGCGTGATTCGCTCGGCACCGGCAACGCCCGCCTCTTTCACTGCGGCTTTCTCGCTCGGCTTGACGAGACCGCGCTCGATCTGCAGACCGCCGGTGTAGTCCAGCCAGATATACGCGCCCGCGCGCGCCTTCTGCTCGTCGGTCCAAGCGTTGCGCCGCTCCGCGTAGGCATCAACCGCCTCATCGGCAATCCGTGCGGCTTCCTCCAGCGCTTCGCGCTTCGCGTCGTCGTCCTCCCCTTCCTCCTCGTCGTAGTACGCGTTCAACGCGGTTTGCGCCTCGTCGCGCGCCTTTTCGAGCTTGCGGAATTCGGTCTTTTCCTTGCGCGTGAACTCCCGGGACTCGGGACGCAAACGCCCATACTTCGACAGTTGCAGGGAATCGCGCTGCACGTTGGTTTCGACCCATGACCATCCCTCCGCCCCCATGTCGACTGCAACCGCACTGAGCTTTTCGACGGCCAGCCGATTGAGCAATTCGAGGTCGTTGATATACCCGTTGTTCTTCGCATCGCTAAACAAGTCGCGACGCACGTATCCGCCCGCTGCCTCGTAGGCATCCAGCCCGACGAACGCGACGAGCGGGTTATCGCTGACATGCGTTTCCTCCTGCGTGATTACCTTGCGAATCTCGTTGGCCCGTTGTTGCCACGGTTGCTTCGCGTCAAACCAAATGCGTTCCTGCTGTTCGTGGCTGTCGCTCAATGCGAGCGCGCACACCTGGTCGTAGGTCATGCCGTCATCGCGGTATACATCGATCAACTTGGGCGACACGCTCGCGAGTTTCAGCGCGCGCCGCACGTCCCGCTCCGCGACACTGAAACGTCCGGCAATCTCCTCGACGGATCGCCCCTCAGCGATAAGTTGCTGGAAGGCTTCGCACTGGTCGGCGATGTGCATGCCTTCGCGTTCCGCGTTCTCGATCAGGGACGCCGCCAAGGCTTCGCCAATCGACACGATGCGAACGGGAATCAGCGTGTCATCGGTCGCGCGGCCTTCGCTCTTGAGCAAATCCAGCGCGGCCAATCGACGTTGACCAGCACAGACGCCATGCTCGCCCGGCTCGTCTTCGATGTAATGCACGACGAGGTTTTGCAGCAGGCCTGTCGCTGCAATGTCGTCGGCCAGTTCTCGAATGCGCGTCGGTGGCTTCTTGCGCGCATTGCGCGGCGACACGCGCAGCGTGCCGAGGCGCACATACTGGATCGGCGCGAAGGCCTCGCCACTGGGAATCTCAATCGTTGCAGTTTCAGTCACGGGTTTTCTCCGGTTAAGGACCGTAGCACGACGCCACGGCCACGCAGCAAGTATAGGTCATAATGTCCGTTATGTGTGAGAATAAAAACAAAATATCTTGTTGCATATACGGTCTTTATGACCTAATATATCGATATGGCCGCAGCATATCGCAGCGGTCCTTAACCGGAGAAAAACCGTGGAACAAAACGTTGTCGAGATTCGTTCGGAACTGGTCGTAGAGGAACAGCGCATGAAGTTTCTGCCGCACTACTTCGGCGCGCGCTATCTGCACGGCGAGAGCTATGTGTACGAGTGGGCGCGTCGCCTTTGCTCGTCATACAACGGCAGCCACTGGCAGTTTTTCCGCGTGACCAATGGTGGGTTCTACCTTGCACCGGAGATCGCCGCGCCAGTATCGGTACGCTGGAACCTGAATAGCTATGAGGGTTCGATGGGCGTCGAGGCGTTCGGTATCGTCGTGACGCTGTTCGCGCTGTGCCACATGGCTGAGTGCTTCGGCGACGAAGCGCACATCGAGCATTACCACTTGTTGCGCGAGTTCGCCGCGCAGCATCCGGAGAGCCGGGAGATTTTCCGCGCGATTGACTAACTGACATGGGACGCTCGGTCCACCGACCGGGCGTTCACTAAGTGTGCCGCGCGCGCACGTCAATACCCCACCTTCCTGATGGCTCGGGTTCAACGGAACGAAACGGGATCGCGCGCGCCGTCGCGCCCGAATCGAGGGCCACGGGGACCCGCGCGGAGCGCGGGGAGAGGCCCGGCCCGAAGCGTAGCGGAGGGACGATTCGGTGAGGCCTGCGCGAACCACCGCGGGGTCGTCAAGATTGGTCCGCGATCGCGAAGTGATCGCGGGGCAATCGTGTTTCCTCCGCGGCGAAGCCGTGGGGGCTGGAATGGAGCATGACGTTATGCGAATCGCAAGTATCGAAGTGAAGTTCAACCCGCCCGATCCGCGCCTCGATCGCGTGTGGGGGTTACGCCCGGATCCAGGCGGTTGGGTTTTTCGCCTCTACGATCAGGCCGGCCAGAAGCTCGTCGGCGGCGCTGTGCATGGCGCCGACCAGGCGGCCCGTGATCGCGCGGTTAACCGGGTGCTGGACGACGCCCGTCGCAAGGGCTTTACCCATTATCAAGTGGTCGACGCGTCAGATGCGCCGATCCCGCTGTAACTCATGGAGGAAATCACGATGAACACCCAATCTCAGGTCGACATGAGCATCACGCACGCTATGGTTCGCTGCGGCCGCGCCATCGCGCTCGGCCTCTTCGGACTCGCAGCCATCATCGCATTCGCCTTTTCTTTGCCGGTCTTGCTCGATTGGATCTCGACCGCCTGGTACAGCTGGGCGAGAATTCTGACGCGCGGCTACACCACGCTCGCTCCAGCTGCCTGGGTAGATTGGGGCGGGCTTATCGTCGCGGGATGGGCGACGTGCGTCGCCGTCAAGCTCGGCGAGCGCCGGCCGACCGCGCAAAGCCTTTTCGCGGTCGGCGCGATCGTGACGCTAGTATTCGGCGTGATTCCCGCAAATTGCGCCATCGCTGCAATGACAATGGAGTGGACTGGCCCAGTTTCAACCGGGCACACTTATCTCGAGGTCGCCGCACATGCAACCGCAATGCTCGTAACGCTGGTGGGTGCGCTAAGTCCAGTGTTCGCGCTGTTCCTTGCGCTCACTCACAACGATTAACCAAACAATGGTCTGTCTTCCAACCTGAGGGGAACATGCAGCATCCTGTTAAATCCGATCAGCGGCCGCCCACCAAAAAGATGTCGCGCGCCGGCCGCATCTGGTACGGCCTGTCATGCGTGTGCACAATTGAGGGGTTCGGTCTACTCGCCATCGCGCCGCACTGGCGCGGCGGGACCATCGAAGGCGAAGTTAATGCACTCGCGATATTCGTGTTTGGCGTGGCGGTCCTGTTCTTTCTGCTCGGTCGGTGCGAGCCGGGCGATACGCTCGCAACCCAGGCGCTGCGCTACCTGTTTGCATTAATTGGTGGCACCGCCGCTAATGTCTTGATCACATGGGGGTTATGGGCTGTCCATTTCCCGTTAGTCAATGGAACGATCCGAAGTGGGCTGATGGGAGAGAATTACTGGCTCGGCCCAGCCGTCCTGGTATACGCCGTGGTCGTCTGGGTGTTCTACCGACGGTCGCTGAACAGAGAGCGGTCCGCTGTCAGAGGGTGAATATGCAAATGAATGCAAAGAAGCGGCTAAGCAACGCTGAGCTGGTCGCGTTCGCGCTTGGTCTTGCGGTAGGTGCCGCTGGTGTCCTGGCCGGGTCACTCTCATACCAATATGCGCAGCTACGCGACGCGAGCCAGTCCGAGACCTATCAGCAATGGCTCGAGAATGAATGCTTGATGATGGCTTTGGGGCTGCCGCGCGGTATGCCGGCCACTGACCTCCCGTCTGAGTGTTCTTCTGTCGTCGCCAAATTGCGCGCACACGCACACGGCTAATTTCAAAATTATTGAGGCAAATGATGAGCACTACACCCCACATCGAAATCAGGCCCGAGTGCCTGCAACCTGCAGCGAACTGGGCGTCACCTACCGGCGCGGAGATCCAGGAGGTCGTGCGCCGCACCGGCATGAGCGGCCGCTCAGCGACCCGCTTTCTCGGCCTGGCCGACGGGGATGGCAGACAGATCCGCCGATGGGTCGCCGGTGACTCACCGATCCCCTATTCCGCCTGGGCGCTGCTTTGCGATGCTGCAGGCCTCGGGCAGATCTGGCGCGTCGATAGCGATGCCCTTTAACTACGCAGTGATGGTTGCACTCGCGGCGGCACTCACCTGATAATTGTTCAGCCGATTGAGAGCGGCCAGACAACGGAGCGTACCGATGAGCGCAACACCCTACTCGCAACTCCAGCCTGTCGCGGACAACATTTCGCCGAAGCTACGCGACGAGATCCAGCAACTGGTCGACGCCAAATACGAGCTCGACGAGCTCGCCCGCCACGGGACAGCTGGCCGGCGCCTGACGACACCGTTTCATGACGGTAGCTCCGGCCCGCGTAACGGAACCGGATTTTTCCAGACAGTCTTACCGTTCAGCAGTTTCGAAACGTGCGGGGACGCGTTCAGCGCGCTCGTCCCGGTTTCGCAAACCATTGGAGCGAGCTGGCGCTGGACCACTCGCTCGGTCCCGGAAGCCGAGCGGTCGGCCCGGCTCGCCAGGCTGCAGGATCCTGCGCGCGCCACACCGGAAGATCGCGAACGCGCTGACTTCATGTGGATCAAGCCGCTCGGCCTTTTCCTCGCACACGAGGGCAAGAACCGCGTGGGCTTCTTCCGCGACATGAATGCTCAGTGGATTCCGGCGAACGTCGCACCATACGACTACCCGGCCGCCGATCGACTCGCGATCTACGAGGTGAAGCACGCCCAACAGACCGTGTATTGGGCCGTGCTGGACGGACAGCTGCTCGAGCCAATCAATCATCCGGACTGGGCGCTGCCGGTGCTACGCGCTTACGGCGTGCGACAACATCATCAGTGGCCCCATGACTTTCCGCCGGTTGAAGTGACCGCCACCGCGCTCACCACCCGCCTGGTCAATCCCGTCTCCTGCCGCCCGGCGCCGCTCGACCTCGAGCTGGTCCGCGAGAAAGAAGCCTACGAATCTGAGGAAGTCTCGTGTTCGTTGCTCGACGTCGAGCCGATCAGGATCCCGTGGGACTTTCTTGGCACAATGGCCTGCATCAGTATCGGTGCAATCGTGTTGCTCGGTATCCTGCCGGAAGAGTGGCCGAATCTGCGAATCGTTACCGGTATTGTCGCGGGTATCGGCATGGGCGGGATGCTAACGCCGCTGTGTAAGCTGTTCCGGCTACCACGCAGGCTCGTCGATCCCTACGCAAGCCTACGTAAATTTTCCCCGCGTGAACGCAGAGCCGCCGGCATCCGCTGAACCGCACCATCGCACTCGTGGGTCGCGGGCAATGTAGTCGACCCGCGACGAGTGACTGAAACTCACACGGCGTTGTGTTGCGCCTCGGTCAAGTTGCTAAGCAACCGAAAGAAGTCCGCGCGCGTCGCGCTCGTCAACCGAGTCGGCGCGGCGATCGCACACAACTTCTCTGCTGCTTGCACCGGCGGCAATGCCGACGTGAACGGTGCACGCGTCCCGGCGAAATGAACCTTGGCGCTCTGCTCGGCAGCATCCAGCACCTCGCGTACTTCCAGATAGCGCGGCCGTCGTGCAGCTGTCAGGAATAAGCCGTCATACACGCACAAATTGCCATCCACCGTTTCTGTTAGCGCCACCAACAACGGCAGGTTGCTATCCGGCCCATCGCTATGTGCGAAATTGGCGTCTGGCTTTGTGGGCGACGCAAACAGCGTCACGAGCGCGATGTTTGGATCGGCGATCGCGCCGAGCAGCGCCTGCGTATTCTTTCCCGTGTTTTCGGGTTGCCAACGAGTAACGCTCATACCTGTATTCTCCGTGGGTAGATGAATTTCTCGCGTGCGAGAAACGCCATCAGCGATTCACGACATAGACCGGCTTCGCCGACATGATCAACAAGAACTGGCCGATTAGAACCAAGGCCATTAGGGGTAGCGAAACCCAGGCTAGCGCCGAAAACAAGCCAAGCTGAACAACGGAACCACCGATCCCATAAATGGCATCTGTGCGCCGGACGTTCACATACACGAGCCAACACGCAACGGCGGTACCGAGCGCCATAAGCGCGATGCCGTTCAGCGTGTCGCCATGGCTGAGCTCCGCGGAATGCCGCCAGTAATTCCCAGCGATCAGCAGAACCAGCGCGACGGTCGTTGCGTAAAACGCTGGCTTTGTAAAAAACGCATGGCCAAATTTATTCAGACAGTGTTGATTGAACTTCGTGATGCCAAGTACCACTGCCGCAATCGCGGCGATCGCGATAATCAGTTTGATGACCAACATACTGGATTCCCTCTCAGCATCAATTTTTGATCGATTATAAGGCGAAATTTTCGGAACTTTGCGATCGAACTACAGCACCCCGGTAAAATAGACAGGTCTCAGTAATCGCAACCGATGAAAGACCTATCCGAATCTGTACGACCTCAGCCCGTTCGGCCTGATCTAACAGTTTTTGTCATTATCATCGTTGGCGCGACCGGGGTTTCGATTATTCTGCTACCAATTCGCCTCGACAATCGCATCCAATCTCCCTATGCCAGACGTCAAAAAGGTCCCGTATTACCAACTGGAGTCCGGGATTCTATATTCCAGCAAACGGTGGAAATGCTACTCGGGTGTGGTCGGATGCGTTCCCATCGACACGCAGCAAAGGATCTCGTTCGATAGGCTTGCGCCGAACGAGCCCCCACCGCCGTCACCGCCCAAGGCAGCTGCTCCAGTCGCACCGCAAAAACCGCCGGCCCCTGCTCCACCACCTGCTAAGCCTGCTGCCAAGCTGCAGTCGAGCGATAAGCCGCAAGACGCGGAGCAAGCTGACAAGCTGCCCGAGTTCGATCTGCAGGACATCCCCAGAGCGATGGACAAGATGGGCTGGCCAATTTCGGCCAGGCTTGCGCGAGAATGGCTTGCGAGCCCGAAGCACGTGTACAACAACGATCTCAACTCAGTTCAGCCGCTCGACGACACGACGGTTACCTTGGATTGGGCATTGAAATTTCGTGGCGCAGCCGAGCGCTTCAATCAGCTCGTCCGGCAAGCGATCTACACACCGAAGGCGGTGCGAGCAGCCAGTAAAGTCTTGGCACCCGTGATCGAGAAGAGTTTCTCGGGCGGGCAGTTGAACGCGGCAGGTATCGTGATCGACACTGCGCCGTTTCTGACGGATCCGCTCCAGTTTCACATCGCCTGGGGGTTCCAGTACCAGCCCGTATCGTCGCTCGACACTCTCGACGGTACCGCGATGACCGATCTGACCGGAGCCCTGGCGAACTTCAACTTCTACGCGGCGATCGGGAAGGCGACCGTCACCGGCGAGCGCTATTACAAATACGAAGGCAAGAACAAGATTTTCTGTCTCGAGCCGGCCGCGCAGATCACCCACATCTACGTCTACATCAAAGACAGCTACTCGTTCAATGACGATTCACCGTCCAAGAGCCAGTATCTCGGCCATTGGAACAAGACCGGCATGGTTCTGTCCTATGTCGCGGCCGTCAACGATTTCTTCAAAAGCAGCAACCTGAATGTCGGGAACTCGACCATTGAGGAATGGCGTTATCTCCCCGAGGGCGAAGAGGTCAACAAGCCGATCGACAAACGCACCAGCCTCTTTCGGAAATTCCTGGCGAAGGATGTCTACTGGCCGGTCCACAACAAGACGTACCGCGAGTGGCGATCGGCGCATAATCGCGGCGGCGACTTCATGGTCTACAGTAAGCCCCGACTCATCAAGCTGGACAAGCCGATCATTCTGAAAATTGACACCATATGCAGAACCCTCCCGGCCGAACAATGAAGGCGCTCACCGTCATCCTCAAAGCGGCTGCGGCCGTTGTCGCCGTATGCCTGGTCGTCGCCATCGTATGGATGTTCGTGCCGGCCGATACCCGGAACGCGATCACGCTGTTCTCGCTCAAAAATGGGAAGAATGCGATCTTCGCCATCACGTCGATCCTCTTCGTGCTCTACTTCTACCGACTCGTCAGAAATATCGACCATTTCAGCCGAGTGAAGCGCGTGGGACTGGCGATCGTCACGCTGGGCTTTCTGGCATTCTTCTATGTCGTCAATGTTCGCGGAATCACGACCGACGACACCGATTGTCAGCGCTACAACTACAACGCGAAGCTGAACGGCGGCACCAAGCAGGTCGACGGCACGACCTATATCGTCAACATCTGCGGAAGCGGCGGCAGTCACGGTAATGGCCTTTTTGCGAATCAAAACGAGCAGGTCAAAATCGTCGTGGCCGATGCTCACGGTTCAATCCTCGCCACCCGACTGTTTTTCGTCTTCTGGGGTGGCCGCCCAGGCTATGAGCCGATCGAGATCCGCGACGGCAAGTTGATCTACTTCGACGCGTCGGATACGTACGACGGCATGCGGTCGATCTCGATGCCACCCTCCACGGTCGACTGGATCGCGGCGAGAATGCCGATCTGGCTGCGCTAAGAGCAGCTGCCCGATTTTGAATTCACGCGGCGCGAACCCACTGCGGTCGCGTACTGGCTCAGCAGCCTGCGCCAAGAGCATACGGGAACGGACAGACGTTACCCTGAGTTACCCCGCTCGCTTGGCGGCGCCAGCCGCCAGCCGCGCGTGATACTTCGCCGCCTCCCGGCGCATCCGCGCCTCTTCCGGCGACACGTAGATCGACGTCGTGCCGAGCGACGCGTGACCGAGCGTGCGCTGTACGACCTCGAGCGCGACGCCCGCAGCCAACATCTGGGTGCCGACCGTGTGGCGAAATGCGTGAGGCGATGTGCTGGCCAGCTTACGGCGCTCCGGTTCGGAAAGATCCTCCATCACCTCGAGCAGTTGCGCGATCGCCCATTGCGTGAGTCCGCGCGCACCGCGTACAGAGTAGCCCGCTCCGGTTGCGGTGCCAGCCCCCTCTTCGGTTGTGTCGACGGGCTCACCGAATTTCTCAAGAGCCCGCGGCGTCGGCGGGATGACCAGCGGCGCCACCAGCGGCAAGCCGGGCGGCTTGGTCGCGGTGGCCGCGTCGAGATCCTGGCCGCGATCGCGCCAGTGCGCGCGCAGCGCGTCGACACACTCATCGCTGATCGGCACGTAACGTTGCTTGTTGCCCTTGCCGATCACCTCGAGCAACCAACTGGCCGGCGTGTCGTCCTCCGCCGGCATCCAGACCAGCGCCGCACGCGTCACGGCGGCCGCCTCGGCGATCCGCAGGCCGCCGTCTCCCATCAGCAGCAACAGCGCACGCGCGGCGCGCCAGCGCGGTCCGCTCGGGCCCTGCAGCTCGCCGCGTTCGGCCAGCGTCGCGCGGACGCGCGTCCAAAGGCTGAGCGGGAGCGCCCGCTCGACCTGCAGCTTACGCACGCGCTTGACGACGCTAGGATCGGAGACGGCCGCCCACGGGTTGCCGGCCAGATACCGCACGGCGACCAGCCACGTGAACGCCGCACGAATCGCACGCACCGCGTAGCGCTGGCTTTCCGGTGCGAGGCCGCCCGGCGCGAATGGCCGCCACTGGCGACTCGTGCGCACGACTGGCGGCCCCGTAAAGCGCTCGCCCGGCGCCGCGAGAAACGCCTTGTACGCCTCGCAATCCTCGACGCGCATTGACGACAACGCGACGCTGCGCTCCGCCACGCACCACAACACGAGCCGCTCGAGCTCCTTCTTGTAGACTCGCTGCGTCGCGGGTCGGTCGTCGTATCGATGCAAGTACGCGCGCACCGCATCCAGATCGTGCGCGGCACCCAGATACGCGAATACGGGCGCCCGGTTCGCACCGTGCGCCCCGGACAGCGCGTCGGGCAGCGCGAGGCGCTCGAGCGGCGCCAGCTGTCCAGCGCCGGCGGTGACGCCTGCGGACGTCGGCGCAAGCGCGTCGCCGGCGTCGACGTCGACCTCGACAGCGGCGCCGATCGGCGCCGCGTGACGCCGCAGCCAGGCAACCAGCACACGCGCCCGGCCGACACCGATGCGTGGTACCGATCGCCACCACTGCCCGCCGCGGCGGTTCACGAACGCGACGAGCTCGCCGAGCGTGTGGATGCCCTCGCCCTCCAGGCGCGCGGCGACGATCGAGCGGAACCAACGGCCGACGGGATGCTCGGCCTGCGGCAGCGCGATCGCCCACTGCGCGGCGACCTGCTCGATCAGCTGCAGCGACACGGGCGTCAGGCGCGGCTCGCCGTATTTCTCGATCGCCGCCTGCAGGTGAGATTTCAATACCGGCGAACCGTCGCGCAGCGCGGCCGCCACCAGGTCATCGCGCATGGTGCGCAGCAACTGCGCGACGTCAACCGGTTCGGCAGCATCGCGATCGAAGTACAGCCGCTCGATCGTCTCGATCGGCAGGCCTTTCACGCGCGCTCGCAGCGCCGTGAATTCGGTTCGGCTGTAGCTGCGCAACGGCACCTGGGCCAGCTGCTGGGGACGATTGGCCATGGTTCAGCCTGCAGGGATGGGTGACGCGATCGCCTCGGCCGTGGTCGCGCGCTGCAGCTGCTCGAATGCCGCGACGTAGCGGTGCATCGGCACCGCGGCCAGTTGCGCGTCCAGGCGCGCAAGCGCGTGCTCGACCGCGGCGCGCTCGAGGTCGCTCAGCACACTCGGCCCGCCGCGCTCGGCGCGGTCGATGCAGTCGTGGATCGCCGCCTCGGCGCGCCGGCATGGTTCCGGATCCACCGGATCGAGGAAGTACGCGAGGTAGATCGCATTCAGCAGCGTCGCCAACTGCGCGACGTTGTCGTTCGCGTCGCGCAACGCGGCGAGCGCCACGTGGTGCTTGAGCTGGATCCGGTGCAGTTCCGCGGCCGGGATCGGCAGCAGCTGCGTCCTGGTCAGCGGCCGGCGCCCACCGCGGGCAGACTTACGCATGGCCCGCTCCAATCAGCGGCACGCGAAGCTGGGCGAACGGCGCGGCCCGCAACCGGGCCGCCTGCTCCGGCATGCCTACACACTCGAACAGCCGCGCCACAGCCGCCGTATGGGCCGCCCGAATGGCGAGACTCAACGCGTTGACACGGGGCGTCGTCAGCGACGACCACAACAACAGTGCGCCAATCGCGCGCTCGCAACACTGGACGCGATCGCGCTTGGGCAGGTCGTCGCGCTCGACGCGCGTCATCCACGCCTGGATTTCACGCTCCACGTGCCGCAACAGGTGTTCGTAGCTCAAGGTCAGTTCGGTGAACATGGCAAGCATCAGGCAGATGGGTGGTGGCGTCGGCCGCTCGCGCAGAGGAGCACGAACGCACCGAGCGCCGCCAGCGCACCGAGCAACCGCTCGGCGGTACGGCTGTCGTCGCTCCAGTCGTGTCCGTTCGAGGCCAGCATGGCGCCCGCGATCGACACGGAGACGCCCACGCCGAACGCGACAAACCCGCCGGCACGCACCAGCTGCCGCGTATGGGCGAACCAGCCGAGCGCGAAGGCGATCAGGTAACTGGCCACGGCGACATGCCGCAGGACGGCTTCGGTCATAAGGGGGCCTTCTCCGGATAGAACATGTCGGCCCGGCACGCGACGGGCCGACCGTCTTCCCAGAGCGGATCCGAGTTGACGAAGGTCGTCATCGTGATATTGAACGCGTGGCCGTGGGCGTCGCAACGAATGAGCCGCCCGTCGAGTGCGAGATGCAGTTTCTCGTCCGCAATCGTCGGCGCATCAATGACGGCGGCCGGCGCCCGCCTCGGCGCCGCAGGTACGGCCGGGAGTGCGGCCGCTGCATCCGAGCCGGTCGGACGACCACGACCAGCCTTGAGCGCGTCGAGCTCATGCTCGAGCGCCGCCACCTGCCGCTGCACATCGGTTACGTCGATGATCGGAATAGACGACACCTGTTTGCCCGTTGACGATGACGAAGAGAGAAGCGCTGCGAGATTGCCCGCTGATGGCGACAAGGAGGGGAGCGACGCGATAGGCACGCGTGCGCTGTAGCCGATCGTGATCAGGGTCGAGATTGCGGTAATAAGCGTAGCCACGGTCACGACGGTGGACAGCTTTGGCATGATGGAGTCCTCAGTTCTTGTTGGATCGGGAACGATACTCAACGAAACCGGATATCGCCGGATCCCGTGACGCGCGGGTCGCGTAGCAGAGGATCGCCGCCGACCGTGATCTCCCCCGAACCCGCGACGCGCGCCCGCACGTCATGGTGCACGCACGCCTGGATCTCACCCGACCCGGTCACGGACAGATCGGCGTGCGCGGTCGTCAACTTGCGCACGTCGACGTCCCCCGACCCCGCCACCCGTATCGCGAGATGATCGACCTGCCCCTCGGCGACCACCTCGCCGGAGCCGACCACGTCGAGCGCGAGCTCGGGCTGACGCAGACCACACAGCGCGACGTCGCCGCTGCCCTTGAGCTTCACGGCCGGCAGTTCGGGCAGGACGACACCGACCACCACACGCGCCGGACGCGGTGGCACGGTCAAGCGCGTCGGCCGCCCGGTCACGGGGTCTGCGGCAACCACGGTGCCGCTCGAGCCGTTGAAGGTCATCACAATGTTTCCGACGCTGACCATGACACGTTCTTCTCGCTCGATCACCAGCTTGTCGCCCTTGTAGGTGGTCTTGACGGCCGCCACCGCGTCGGCGGTCTCGCCGGCGACGATCAACGCCGGACGATCACCTCGACGGAATTCGACTTCGAGCGCGCCTTTGACGACGAGCTTGCGCGTCGGCTGCGCTGAACGCTTCTCCTGCACGCTGCACGCTTGCGGAAAATTGAACGGCTTCATCAGGCCTGGCCCGCTTCCAGGTACAACTGGTCGACCAACGCGAGCAGCTCGCGCAGACGTGCGGCGACGCGCGGCGTCACGAACAGGTCGACGTCGTCCACGCGGGCGTAATACACCCGATCCGGTCCGACTCCATCGTTGCCGCCACCGATCTCGAGCAGCCGCAACTCGCCGGCGGCCGCGGCGCCGAACGCGCGCTCGGCCAGCTCACGGGGATTGTGAACGTTGTAGATGAAGCCGCGCTCGCTCCAGTCGTGCGTATCGACGCCCCACGCCACGGCCAACAGCTGCCGCAGGTGCGCCGACGCACTTTCCGCGCTCGGCGCCTCGAAAAACACGATCCGCTCATCGTATTGCCCCGGCTCGCACAGTTCGGGCGGCAGCGCCACGATGGCGCGATGCAGGATGCCGGTGCCAAGCGCGGTGATCGGCAAGGCGGGTTTCAGTTTCAGTTTGTTCATCTCATCTCCGTTCATCGCCTGCCCTACTATCCCTTGTCGGTCGGCAGGCACTGATAGGACCAGCTGCGCGCCCGGTAGGCCTGCACGGTGATACCCGGTGAGGCCGTGGTGTTGGCTTTTTCGATGGCGGCCTCACGTCGTTCGAGGCGCGCCACAGCTTCCGTGCCGGTGCGCTGACATAGTGCCTCCGATTTGTATCCGCCATCGGCGATCACGGGGCCCGCGCTAGAAATCGATCCGCTCGCCATCAAGGCAAGCAGCCAGGTTGTTGCCATCCCATTCTCCTATTTCGATACCTGGTAGGCCGTGCCGCGGCCGGGCACGCCATCGCAAGCGATGCGTGTCCCCTTCTTCACGACCATGTTGCCGTCGGCTGCAGCCTCGACGCCGCTGCGATCAATCGTGCAGTTCGTTGCAACCGCCGACGCGCCGACCGGCTCACGGTTGAGAAAATGCAGCGACGAGAGGCAGCCGACGATGACGACCGTCGATGCGATCACGACCGCGTGACCGCGAAGCCAGCGTTTCAGGTTTTCCATCAGCGTTGCTCCGGTTCGGTTGAGCGTGCCGCCGCCGGCACGCGCTGCTCGAGGTGGATCACGTTCGCGCGCGCGAAGCATACGCGTTCGCCGAGCGTAAAGCTTTCGAGCGGTGCACCCGCGGGATACGGCCCGCCCAGCCCGGTCACGATCGCGCCGTATGCGTGCACGTCGGCCAGCGCGTCGTGGATCCGGTCAGCACACACGGTCGCGACGATCAGCGGCCCGGCGATCGCCTGCAGGTGCACCACGTCGCCGCACTCGATGGTGTGGCGCCTGACATCGCGCTGCGTGTCCCAGCCCCAGGTCGGCGCCGGCACGGTCGTGAAGTCTTCCCGGAAGCGCGTGCCCCACTCGCGACGCAGCAGCTGCCAAGCCGCGACCGGCATTTCCGCTTCGCCGGCCTCCCAACGCTGCACCTGGCGCGCGTTGACGCCCACGCACGTGGCGACGTCGGCCTGCGTGCGGCCGTGGCGCAGGCGCAGGTACTTGAGCGCGGCCGGCGTCGCCGCCGGCGCGGCGGGCGCGTCGGGCGCGTCGTGCTGGTCGCCGGCGAACCCCGGCGGCAGGCCGCGCCGGCTGACGTCCAGCGTCACGCCTCCATCCCACTCCAGCGCGACGGCCGCGCCGCACTGCGGGCACGGCACGCCCTCGCCGTCGTGGCCGCCGTCCGGCCGGCGCGTCTCGCCGCGATACCCGCATTGCCGGCAGCGGATCGCGTACAGCACGCCGGATAGTTTTCGCTGCATGGCACTCTCCGGAAACCCGACTAAAAGTCGTATGTCGGTAGCGTAGCACGTCTTTTGGTCGTGTCAAGCGTCGTTAAAACTGCCCCTACGGGCTTTTAGCCCATTAAACGCAATGCCGATAATGAGAGTTAGCGGCATTGGATATAAATAGGGTGCGTCCCTAAACAAGCTGCGATCGTCTAGCGGCGCCGGCGCGCGCCGGGCTCCGGCAGCGCGTCGAACCACGCGTGATAGCACGCCTCGGAACAGCACGGCCACCAGCCGCCAGGCTCTCGTTCGGCCAGCTGGTCGCAGCCCTTGCGGTGGCACCAGCGCGCGCGTTCCAGATAAGCGGCCATCCCCTGCTGCTCGGTGGCCCGCCGCTTGGCCGCCGCTCGCTTGCGGCGTGCCTTTTCCGCCTCGCGGGCCCGCGGATCCCAGAGCGTGCGCTCGCCGATGTAGTTGCGTCCCATGTGTCAGTCCGCACGCAGCCACGGCTTGACCGCGAGCGCCAATAGGCCGCAGCTCAACATGGCGAGCACCGGATGCCCCCAACCGGCGGGCGCCGGCATCGCCAGGTACAGAATGCCGACGAACAACAGCGCCATCCCGACCAACGCGAGCGCCGCTTTCATCGCACACTCGCCACGTCAACGGACGCCGGTTGCCAGTTGGCCGATCTCGTCGCGTCGCTCGGATCTAATACGACAACATCACCCGGCGAGCGATACCAAAGCCGATACGCATGATCGAAACGGTCATGCACAATCGTTTCGATGGAAACCACTTCGACCGGACTTGCTTCCAGCCATGCGTTCATCGCTTCAACAGCTGCGTCCCCGAGATAGGCCCGCTCAAGCACGAAATCTTTGAATTGAATCTTCATCGCCCCTCCTAGAAAGTGTCGTTCGAACGACAGTTTTTCGCGTCACTTTGTCGTTGATGCGCTCATGCCGAGTCGCACGAAAGACAAATCCCGGCGTGTTTCTGTCGCTCGCCCAACGGTCTCTTCTTCAAAACAAGTTCAGCTGACGCGGATCTCGCGCGGACACCGGCGCCGCTTGAACGCCCTGCCCGACCCGCCGCATGCGCACGATCAACGGCACCACGCAACCGTCGACGGTGAGACCGAATCCGAACGCCTCGAGCTCGTCGCGGAGCAGGTGCGGCAACGCTTGCCACGTCGGCCGCCAGCCGCGCGCTCGCGTGCGCGCCAGCAACTGGCGCTTGGTCAGGCCCGGCACGCAGTCGCGCACGAATTGCGCGCAGGCTTCCGGCACAAGTTCCGGCGGGAATGTGGGCGGCAGCGCGAAGGCTGCCAACTGCAGGGTGTCTGTCATCCGTCGTCCTCCCGGACAAGGTCAAACCTCAATGACGAGATCCGTGTATTTGGCCAGATGCCCGTCTGCCGTGACCAGCCGCAGTGGCTCGGTCATCGCCTGCGCGACCAGCAGCCGGTCGAACGGATCGCGATGAATGTCGGGCAGATCGCGCACCAGCGCGGCGTGCGCGACGCGGACCGGCAATTCCGCGAACCCGGCCGCCGAAATCTCGGCGACCAGTTCATCCACATCGACGTTGAGCTTGCCGAGGCCGGCTTTGATCGACGCTTCCCAAATGGTCGCGGCGCTGACGAATACTTCATCCGCGTCCATGATGAGCTGGCGGGCGTGTTTGGACAGTTTGCGGTCGTCCAGGACAGACCAGAGGTAGACGTGCGTATCCAGCAACAGGCGCATTACCGGCCCTCGAACGAGGCCAGGACGTCGTCGGGCAGCGGAGCGTCGAAGTCTTCCGCGATCTGCCCCTTGCCCTTCAGGCCGCCAAAGCGCCGTTTTGGCTTGACCGGCTCCAGGGGCACGAGGCGCGCGGCGGGCTTGCCGGCCTTGGCGATCACAATCTCTTCGCCGGCGGCCGCTGCGTCGACCAGCCGTGAAAAATTGGTTTTGGCGTCGTGAATGTTGACGGTATGCATGGCACCCCTCCATTGGACTAACTAGGACTAGGATCATGTTAGTCCCGGTTAGTCCAACGGTCAACAAAAAAGGTTCTTCACGGCTGCCTTATAGCTACCAAACAGATATCTTGTTGATACCCGATAGCTATCAGATATCCGCCTGGTATCTGGTAGCTATCGGATATCTCTTGGATATCTGGTAGCTATCTGCTATCTTTCGGATACCGGGTAGCTATCAGATACCAAACAGCTACCCTATTGATACCCGATAGCTATCGGATATCCACTTGGTATCTGGTAGCTATCGGATACCAAGCAACCTTCTACTGCATATAGGAGATCTTGCGATGCCGGTTATCGTGTTTGTTAGTCCGAAAGGCGGAGTCGGCAAGACGACCTCCGCATTGGTTCTGGCCGATCAGCTTGCCCGTAGCACAGATGTATCCGTCATCGATGCCGATCCTAACAAGCCGATCGCCATGTGGGCGAACGGAGGTGCGAAGCCCGAACGGATGACCATCATTTCGGATGCGGACGAAGAAAACATCATCGACAAGATCGAGGCTGCCGCAAGCGAGACACCATTCGTGATTGTCGACCTGGAAGGTACGGCAGCAAAGATCGTGATCTTGGCCGTTAGCCAGGCGGATCTAATCGTGATTCCAATGCAAGGGTCGCAGCTCGACGCATCGCAGGCGTCTCGCGCGCTGAAAGTTGTTGAGCAACAGGAGAAGATGTCGCGGCGAAAGGTTCCGTATGGCGTCCTGTTGACGCGTACAAGCCCGATTATTCGGACGCGCACAATGAAGCACATCAGTAGTTCGTTCGAGGAGGCCGGCATCGAGTTATTCAATACTGAACTGAATGAGCGCGAAGCGTTCAAGGCTATGTTCTCGTTTGCGTTACCGCTTGCCGATCTCGATCCGGCTGACGTTTCGAACCTCGATAAGGCGGTGATCAACGCAGAGGAATTCGCCAATGAGGTGGTCGAGAAACTGCGCGAAGGTTTGGCGCCTTCGCAGGAGGTAGCGTGAAATGGCGGAACGCAAGAACCCGCTTGATTTGAGCGGCTTCACGCCCCGAGCTGCTGCATCTAGTAGCCGCCCAGCGCCCGAGGTTGTCGAACAAATCGCCGCAGAGACCGGATTTCCAAGTCGGCAGCCTTCGAGCGCGCCCAGCGTGCCGCTCGCCAACACTGCGCAGGAGAAGCCTGTCGGCAAAGCTACTCGAGTCCGACAGGCTGATGCGCCCCGTCAAGATAATCGCCGAAGAACTGGCCGCAACGTGCAGAAGAACGTGAAATTGACTGCGCAAGGGGTCGCGGATCTTGAAGAAGAGGCGCGTCGTTCAAAGGAAACCTTCGGTGAGGTGCTTGAACGTGGGATTGCAGCAATACGGCGACTTCGTGAGATGGGTGTGGACGACTATTACGAATAAGAGCTATTGGCTACCTATTAGGTATCTAGTAGCTACCAGATACCTGAAGAGCGTTCGGCGCCAACGCCTTCTCGATGCTCGCAATATTTCTTCTTAGGGCAAGCCCCGAAGGGGCGCGTCAGGCCGAAGGCGCGGTTCGCGGGGAGTCGGTGGGCGGATGCGGAACCCCGGCCCCTTGGCCGGGGCTATCCACGCCCTTGTGGTGTGGATAGCGCAACCGTCCACGGACGGGCGCGGGATGCATCGTAGAGTGTCACATCCGACGGTTTTAGGCTTAGAAAGGCATAGGAAAGGCTTAGGCACAGTGGAAAACTTCCCTATGTGTTTGCTCTGGTTGAGAAATTTTCATCCTGTGAATATCTCAATCCCCGAAGATTCCTATCTCAGACCCCGAAAATTGATATGTCATTCCCCGAATTGGCCTATCTCAAACCCCGAGTATCGGTATCTCAGACCCCGAAGATCGTAGCTCAAACCCCGAGGCCGCTATCTCATTCCCCGAGTCACGTATCTCAAACCCCGAGCAGCGGGCGAAGATATCTCAAACCCCGATCGATACTCTCAAAATTTGAGCGACCCTATCTCAAACCCCGAGGCAAGCTTTTGCGCGGACCGGTATCTCAAACCCCGAGCAATATATCTCATACCCCGATAGGGTGTGTGTTAGCCTTAACCTATTGAATTTACAGGTTATTCGCATGCTAAGCGACTTCGAGCGAGCACAGGTGCGGCAGACTGTACAGGATCGTGCCCGTGAAATGGAGGAACAAAACGTGGGCAATAGTCAGCTTCGATTGTTCCCCGGGTGGGGCAATGACACGCGAGGCATGTCGAAGAGTCTGGCTCGGAGCGCGCTCTTTGCGGTCCGAGACAAGCGTGCGGAACGCGAACGCTACGACAATGCGGTAATCGCGTCGATCGAGGGGCTCGATATTCGGTACTCCGGTGAGGAGCTGCGTCAGGACGATCACGATGTCTTCATGCAGCTGTGCCACCTGGCGCGAGACGAGAACATTGGCGAAGTCGTCCACATCAGTGGGCTGCAAGCGTTAGAGGGGTTGAAATGGGGGCGTTCGCAGGAGGATTACGATCGGCTCCGCTCATGCTACAAACGTCTTCTCGAAGGGACGGTCTACGTCACGAAGACGGAGTCTGATCGCACCGGGAAGGTTAAACGTAAGACGCAGATGTTCGGCTCGCATCTCTTCTCGTCGGTGTCCGCGGAAGTCGAGGGCGACAGTATCGAGTCGTTATCTGCCAGGTGGACCATTCGGCTGAACAAGGAGCTTGCACGAATCATCAACGGCAACGAGATGACGTTGATTCGATGGGCGGCCGATAAGAAACTGACGCCGCTTGCGAAATGGCTTCACCGGTTTTATGCCACGCATGAGAAGCCTTTCGACTATAAAGCGGAAACCTTGCACTCGCTCTGTGGAAGTCGTCAGGCAAGCATGGCTGCGTTTCGGCAGAAGCTGAAGGGCGCTCTCCAAGAGCTGCAGGATGGCGGGTTCATTCGCAGTTTCTCGATGGGTCCGAAATCCTCGTACTTGGTACGGGTCGAGAACGTGCCGCTCGCCGAGCTGGAAGCCGCGTAAAAGAGCATCACCCTCTGTCGGTTATAGTGGCGGCTGGAAATTCCCGGAGGGTGACGTGTCTCACGTTCTTGAAAGGCGGCAAGCTTTGGCTTGGCGCAGAATCTTTGGCGTAGGCGTATTGCTGTGCGTTGTCCTGTGTATTGCGGCAGCTGCGGCCGCGCTCAATGAATGGCGAAACACGTATGCTGCCGCGAGGCGATCCGCCGAGATCGTTGCGAAGTCATACGCAGTTCACCTCGGAAAAGTGCTGGCGAATGCGGATGCGCTGACCGGGGTCATCCGATACGAATACGACCGGTCACCTACAACCTTCAATCTTCGGTCGCTCATTGACGGCGCCGCCATCACCCCGGACTCCGCAGCACAAGTCACGATCGTTGGCGCTGATGGCCAGGTGCTGCAAACGTGGCCACACGAACTCAAGAATCCCGTCTATCTTAGCGATCGCCCGCATTTCGTCTTTCACAAGAACAATTCTGACGCAGCCTTGTTCATTGGGCCTCCAGTGAAGGGGCGCGTTTCGGGCGATATGACGATTCAATTCAGTCGTCGACTGGACACCGTCGATGGACGCTTCGCTGGTGTGGTTGTAACGTCCGAGCATCCCGACTACCTGTCTCAAGGTTTTTTGAGTCGCGCAAACGTTGGCGAACACGGCGCGCTGACGGCATTTCTCAGCAACGGCGGCACCTTGCTTGCCCGTTCACAGATCGGCGCAGCGGCGAGTGCGGTCGGCCCGGACTTTTCGGATTACCTGGAAAAGTTGGATACGAGGACCGGCGAGTTGGTTGATCCGGTTGATCGAGCGGCGCGGATTTTTGCGTATGCGCCCGTCGAGGGCTATCCAGTGATTGCCGCAGTGGCCTTATCGAGAGACGAAGCCATGCTGCCGTTTCGTGCGCATCTAGGGGTCTATGTGGCCTGTACGATGCTGCTCGTGCTGATCGTGTCGGGTGCGACGATTTTGGCTATGTGGCATGCCAGCAAGCTAATTTCGGCCGAAGAAGAAATGCGCCGGGCTGCGGAGACCGATCCACTGACTGAATTGCAGAATCGTCGCAGCTTGCGCGAGGCGATCGATGCGCACTGTACTAGCGGCCCAGTCGCAGCGAATTCACTTGCCATATTGACACTGGATCTACGCGATTTCGGGCGAGTTAATGATTTGCTTGGCCAGGACGCCGGCGATGCGCTATTGCGCCTTGTTGCGGATCGGCTGCGTGGTGTTGCCGCCGACGACATGCTGGTCGCCCGCGTTGGCGGGGATGAGTTCAGCTTACTGATTCGCGACGATGACGCTTTGTCGAAGGCGTTTGGAACCGCCCGGTTGATCGTTGAAGCCTTTCTGAAGGCGTTCGGTTTGCGTGGGCACACGTATTTGATGAAGGTCGCTATCGGTATTGCGTCCCTCGAGCTCTCGCAGGCGGCTGGCTCGGAATTGTGGCGAAATGCCAATCGCGCGATGGCGGACGCTAAACACGCGGCTTCGAAGTCGGGCGAAAGTGAGGTACGCATCTACACTGACGCAATGGCGCATCGACTGGATCTCGATGACGACGATTTCCGAGCGCTGTTGTTGGCTATGGAACGAAGGGAGATAGCGGTTCGCTATGCGCCCATTGTCTCGGCCGCGTCGGGCCAGCTGACTGCGCTGCGCGGTTCTCTGTTCTGGTCGAGGTCAGCGGACGACGAGCGTGGCGAGGCTGAGCTACACGAACTCGCTGATCGGCATGACCTGCTTTTCCGATTGGGCACCTATCAGCTGAGCGAAGTGTGCGCTCGTGACGCGATGCCTCACGTGCCGACGTATTCAGTCGTGCCGGCGGCTGTTGTGTTGCAGGGCGATCTCGATCAGTTCCTCGTCCACATCGAGGAAACCCGCGCATTCGATTACGGTCGACTGCGTCTCGGCATTTCTCAGCCGGGCGATCTTATCGGCCACCCCCGGGCAATCCAGACACTACGTCAGCTTCGGGAGCGCGGGATTGACATCTATGCGGCGAATATCACTGGCGACGATTGGTCGATCTCCATCGTCCGGTTGTTGCCGCTCTCGGGTGTTGAGGTTGGCGGGCAGCTGCTTGCTGCTGCCGCAGAAGACCGGGTCGCTGAGTCCATGCTCAGCGGTATTTTGACGACATGCGCCGAACTCGACCTGACGATTCAGGTAGCGGGCGTGAGTAGCGAAGCACAACTGAACCGGCTCAAGGATTTTCCGAATGTAGTCGTTTATGGGAGCCTCTTCTCAGCAGAAGAGTTTGTCGAAATTCCAAACAATTTGGTGGGGCCGCGGGGTCATGAGTCGTGAGCTTCATCAGTTGTTCAGCGATACCAGCGAACAGATTGGCATCAGTCCAAAAATACCCGTGCGCGATGGCTCGATCGAGCTGAGATTGGTTGATTGCCGAGAGGGTGGGGTGCTGTTGCAGCGAATCCATACGAGACGTGATGGAAGCGTTGTCGTGTTGCTGCTCGATGGATCCGAGCGCGCACAATTGGCGGAGTTTCTCGAGAACGATCCCTACAATGAAGTGCTGGCGCCGCAATATCATGCGATCGTCGATTTGGTGGGGCGACGACCGCACCGCAAGATGACCGCACGCGCCATCGCGAGCGTGGCGGATTGCAATACCGAGCTGGATGTATTGACGCTGATGCGTACCGTGTGTGCGACCCGCGGCGGTACGTACGCACTGTTTCATTGGCTGTCGACGTCGACAGCTTCCCAGGTAAGCGGCGTGACCTACGATACTCACGTGATCCTGGCTGCTTGCCCGCCGAGCTGGCTGCAGGTCTATGAGCGGCGGGTGGTGACGGATCCGGTGTTGGAATACGCGCGAAACCACGTCATGCCCGTGCGCGGCTTCGAGTCATTCGGAAACTCCAACGGCCCGTGGTTTGCCCGAGAGGCTGCCCTCTACGGGTTGCGGAGCAATGTCTTTCTGCCGGCGAACCGGGGTTCGGATGAAGGCAAGGTCTTCGGCGTTTTACACGTCAGCTCGAGCCACGCGTCACCGGCCAGCGACGACGTGATCTGGCAGGGGCAGAGAGAATTGCGCGGACTGGCCGAAGAACTGCTCGACTGGCCTGCCATCAGGTTTCGTCGGGCGGCCGCCGTGCGATATCAGCTGAGTGACGCCGAACGAACCATCCTGCAGTGGATCCGCCGCGGTGGTGACGCGACGCACGCGGCCGCCGATCTGACGCTGACCCAGCGACAGATCTACCGCCTCTACAAGTCGATCAAAATTAAAATGGGGCGCGATGATATCCGCGCCTGTGCACGCATGGCGGCTGAGGCCGGTCTGATCGATCAAGTTGATTGATCAGACATAAAGAAGTCTAATATCATGAAAAACAGTGATATAGCCATTACCTCTTACCGTCGGTTACGCTTCGTTCCGTGATGTTGCAAACGAATACGGAGCGGCGGAATGCCGGAAGGGAAGAGAAACAGGATCCTGAGTACAGCGGGGCTTGTAGGACTGCTGACAGTGATCGTGGCGTTTGTTGCGAGTTCGATCGGCATTGCGCAGGGCGCATCGAAGCCCGAGTGGTCAATTGCAACCGCGTATCCCACTGACACCGTTTCAGGGAAAGCGGCGGATGACTTCGCGCGCTTGCTCAACGACGCAGGGGCGGATACGGCCCGCGTGGTTCCGCATTTCAGCGACAAAAGGGGCGTTGCGTCGGTTCAGGATCGCATTAGCCAACAACCCTTCGGTGTGCTGTTCGCCGGCGATCTGGCATCCCGCGATGCGATTCTGGCATTGTCGATTCGACCGTATGAGGTCAATTCGATCGCCGAGGCGCGAGAGATGTCGCGCTTGGCCAAGCCGGCCTATCGGAGCGCATTGGCGCATCACGGCCTGGTCCTGCTCGCGGTAGTTCCGTGGCCACCGACCGGGATCTGGTCCCGATCGAAGATCGATTCGCCATCGGATCTGGTTGGCATGAGAATCCGCACATACGACGAGTCGTCCAGGCGCGTGATGGAAATGCTTGGGGCTCAAGTGGTTTTCCTGCCGATTCAGGAAGCCCTTGCGCAAATCAAGGCCGGCGGCGTCGATGCTGTGATGTCGTCGGGCGACGGTGACGCTGGTCGCGCCTACGCCGAAGTCTTGCCGAACTTTACGGCCCTCGGGTATGCGTATCCGGTTTCTTTTCTGGTCGCCAACAAGCATTTTCTCGACGGATTACCGGAGCTGCAACGGGCCGCTATCTTTGCCGCGGGCCTCGAAGCCGAGCGTCACGCGTGGGAGCGTCTGCCTGAACGCGTACGCCACAACTACGAAGGCATGGCGGCCCAGGGTGTAACGGTTCGCGATCCTGCGCCACGAGCACTGCTCGAGGCAATTTCTCGTGCTGCCAAAGAAGACAGTCGCGATTCGATGTTGAGCGATTACGAAACAACGCAGATGTTGGCGCAGTTCCGCGCGTGCCCGCCGCGCGCATGCCGAGGATGTGCGGCGTATGTCGATAAGGAGGCCGCTCGATGAGTTCATCGTCCAAGAGAGTCATAGCCTCGGTGGCCATCGGTGTTGGCTATGTCGTCGCCCTTATCGTCGGTCAGGCTAGCGCGCCAGGTGCAGCGAGCTCGCTGACCGCACTCGTTGTCGAGCACGGCGGTTTCCGCTGTGAATTCGACAACGTGTACATCGGCGATGGTGCAGTGCCAGTCCGTCAGCACTGCGATTCAATTAATCGAGGGGGAGTGCCCGATGCGCGCGATTGATTTGAACGTTGACCTTGGCGAAGGGTACGGCAACGATCTAGCGCTGCTCGATTACGCGACATCGGTGAATGTCGCTTGCGGATGGCATGCGGGCGACGCGTCGACGATGCGAACTGTTGTCGAAGAAGCGCTGAAGCGAGGAATCGCGGTTGGGGCCCATCCGAGCTATCCGGATCGGGAGCATTTCGGGCGCCGGTCGATGGAAATGACCTACGACGAGATCTACGCCGGGGTCCAGTATCAGGTCGGTGCGCTTAACGGTATCGTGCATGCGCTCGGAGGAAGCCTGGCACACGTTAAACCTCATGGGGCGTTGTACAACGACGCGGAGAGAAACGTTGCAACTAGCAGCGCAATCGTTTGCGCTGTCCGCGATTTTGACCCGTCGCTGGTGATTTATGGGCTAGCGGGCGGGCAGCTCGTTCGCCTGGCTCGGGAGCATGGCCTGCGGGCCTATGACGAAGCGTTTGCGGATCGCGGTTACGGTGCCGATGGTCGCCTTGTGCCGAGAGCCGAGCCGGGGGCGGTTATCCACGACATTGACGAAGTGGCCCGCCGCGTAGGGGAATTAATAGCGACGGGTACGGTGCAAGCGGGCAACGGGGAACGAATTTCGCTGTCGGCGCAGACCTTGTGTCTGCATGGAGATGGAGAGCATGCGGTGACTTTCGCGCAGACGGTGCATACGGTGCTGCGCAGAGCGTCGCCGCATCAGCTCACCTAGGTGTCACTATCCAGAAGCTTCTGGAGACGTTTCGCAACAGTCTCCAGTTCGTTGGTTGTAAGAAGGTTTGGCAAGGTGATCTGCTGCAACACCTTGGACAGCTGGTCCGTGGTTAGGGGGGCAGCTTTCACGTTTTCGCCTGACCGGAGGGCCAGCGAGGCGCTCAGCCGGGCAACTAGCTCACCATTCAACGAGCGGCCATTCTCCTGGGCCGCGTCTTTGAGCTGAAGGTAGACGGACCAAGGTAGACGGAATTGGGAGCGGTAAGTGTCATCCATAGGTGGAGTATTTGACACTACGCAGGCACCATCGTATAGTGACGTAAAACATCACTCGGAGTGACTAATTTCATGGAGGATGTAGTGCGGTCGCAATGTCGATTGCCGGTAGAGCTTGATCGATGGCTCAAATCGCGGGCTAAGGCCGAGGGGCGATCCAAGAACGCGCAACTCGTGAGCGAATTGAAAAAATTGATGGCCGCCGACTTGGCGAGGACTGAGGCGACGAACGAATCCGAAAACGGAAGGAATGCTTGAAGCGGTTGATGCCGGTGTTGGCGCACTGACATCAACCTGACCATTACGCAGTAACTGTGAGGAAAACAGGAATGGCTACGTCCATTGTAGCGCATTGGTCCCTTCGCGCGACCAAGGTAAACCTGCACGCGTTCGCGATTGCAATCGCGCTGCTCGCGCCCGCTGCGCCGGCGCATGCCGACGGCTGGGGCTGCCAGGTGATGTTGTGCCTGTCCGACCCTCGCGGTCCCGAGAACGAGGGTGCCTGCGTGCCGCCCATCGAAAAGCTCTGGGACGAGCTCTCGCACGGCCATCCGTTTCCCACCTGCAATCTGATGGAAAGCTGGGACGGGCTGCCCGAAGAGATCCGCAGCGCAATTCCGACCGACGTTGTGCAACTGATCAAATCAACGACCATCACCGGCGGTAACGGCGGCGCCAGCGGCGCATTCTGCCCGTACGACCTGATGTATTACAGCAACCTGTACGGGCCGGCCTGCCGCGCGCACAGTGTCATCCAGGTCAAGCTTAACGGTCAGGTCTTCACGCGGGTCTGGTGGAACATCAGTGGGGGCCTCGGCACCAAAACCAGCTCGCGCACCGAATACTTCGGTGGCGGCTCGACGACCCCCTTCTATGATCCGGCCGAAACCGCCAAGCAGTGGATCGAAGACCAGGAGAACAACCGTAACGGGAATAGCGGCTCGCCGTCTCCCTGGTTCGGCATCGGCACTCGTCACTGATTGATATTCCGCGGAGGGCCATCATGTCACTGACCAACGCCGAACAACAAGCACTCCTAAACGCATCGTTTGAAGGGGTGGATGCGGTCGACGCGCTTATCGAGATTCTGCGCGCGGCACACCCGCGCGCGTTTCACTCGACGGATTCGCTCGCCGAGCGGCGCTTTTTCGACCAGCCGAAGCACGATTTGCCGCATTGCGGATTCGTGCGCGCGTGCGCGGTTGAGCAGGGGGGACGGTAAGCATGGCTCGCCTGTATATCGCCGAGAAACCGTCGCTTGCCAAGGACGTGATGGCCGTGTTCGATGCGCGTCCGTTGCGAAACGGACCGGCGTATAAGGTCGGCGAGGATTTCTTCGTGCCGCTTCAGGGGCACGTCCTAGGACAAGCGTTGCCGGATTTCTATCTCCCGGACGATGTGCCGCTGAACACGAAGGGCAACAAGATTTGGCGCGCGAGCGATCTGCCGATCATTCCATCGACGTGGGTTCTGGAACCGTACGAGAAGACTGCACCGATTCTGGAAGCGATCCGCCAACTGCTGGCCGACGTCGACGAAGTCGTGCACCTGGGCGATCCGGACGCGGAAGGTCAGCTGCTGGTCGACGAAGTGCTGGACTACCTGGGCAACACGCTGCCGGTCAAGCGGCTGCTGGTTAATAACAACAATCCGAATGAGGTGCGCAAGGCGCTCGCGAATCTGCGCGACAACGACGAGCCGGAATTCCGGGCGTGGTATCGCTGGGCACTGGCTCGCAGCAAATACGACTGGCTGTTCGGTCTGAACCTGACGCGTGCCGCGACCTGTCGCGCGCAATCTCTCGGCTTCGACGCGGTGCTGAGCGTCGGCAGCGTGCAGACGCCGGCGCTGCAGATCGTGTTCGAGCGCGACGACCGGATCGAGCGCTTCACCGCCACCTCGTATTTCCTGTTGGCTGCCCAGTTGCAGCACGCGAACGGTGCCTTCAATGCGAAGTGGCGGGCAGCGGACGATCAGCCCGGTCTCGACGATGCCGGTCGGTTGGTGGACCCCGATGTCGCGGCCACGCTTGCGCAAAGCCTGACCAACGCGTCGGCGTCGGTGAGTGCATTCGAGCGCAAGCCCGTGCGCGATCTTGCGCCGCTCCCGTTATCGCTGAACGAACTGACGGTCGAGGCGTGTCGCCGTTTCGGTTGCACGGCCGCCGAGGTGCTCGACGCTGCCCAGGAGCTTTACGACCGCTACAAGCTCACAACCTATCCGCGTAGTGAGAACCGCTACCTGGCAGAAGCGCAGCATGAAGAGGCGCCCGATGTGCTGGCTGCGCTGGCCGCGAATCGCGCGGATCTCGCCCCGCTGGTCGACCGTGCAGATCCGTCGCTGCGCTCGCGCGCGTTCGACGACAAGAAGATGGTCGGCAACCCGCACCACGGGATTGTGCCGACGGTTCGCCGGGCGGACCTGAGCACGCTGACGCCGTTGCAGCAACAGGTCTACGACTTGATCGTCCGCTACTACCTGGTGCAGTTCTACCCGGCCGCGACGTTCATGCAGACGTCGATCGAGGTTGCGTGCGCTGGTCAGCGCCTGATCGCTGGCGGTCGCACGCCTGTCTCGACCGGTTGGCTCGCGGTGCTGAAGCCGTCCGAACCGGAAACCGGCGACGACGTACAGACGTTGCCGGAGCTTTCGGCGGGCGATCAGCTACTGGTGCTCGACGTCGATCTGCAGGCGAAGGAAACCCGTCCGCCTGAGCGGTTCGACGAATCGACGCTGATTGCCGCGATGATCGATTTGCACAAGTACACGGACGATCCGGCCGCCAAGGCGCGTCTCAAAGAGGGCAAGGGGATCGGCACGAGCGCGACGCGCGCCGGAATCATCGCCGAGCTGCGCGAGCGGAGCTTCCTCGTTCCGGTGAAGGGTTCCAAGACCCGCTTCATGACGAGCCCGACTGGCCGGGCGCTGCTCGCCGCGCTGCCGGGGCCGGTCAAGGATCCGACGGTCGCCGGCATGTTCAAGATCGCGCTCGACGCGGTGGCCGATGGCGCGATGACCTTCGACGCGTTCATGCAGCGCAGCGAGCAGATGGTCACGAAGATTGTCGCGGCGATCGGTGTGGCGCCGATGCAGTTCCCGGGTGCAAAGCCGTGCCCGGTTTGCAAGTCCGGTCAGCTGCGCCGGATCAACGGCAAGGACGGCGCCTTTTGGGGGTGTTCGAACTACAAGGCCGAGCCTGCGTGCAAGGCGTCGTATCCGGACGCGAACGGTGCGCCGGATTTCAACGCGAAGCGTGCGAAGAAGCGGCCGAGTACGTCGTTCGGTCTCGGAGGGTGGCGATGACGGTTTCGTTCGTATGTTTCGCATTGGCGGTGTCGAGCCTGGGCGTGGTTCTGGTACTCGGTGAAGAACACCCGATTGCGGCCGCGGCGATTGTTGCTGCGTTGCTTTCGGTGGCTGCGCTTGTGGACGCATTCGCGCCTCCGCACTACAGCCCCTTCGGCAGGTTGTAGCAACTGGATCCAACAACAAATGAGGGCCATGCAATGAACAGGATTTTCAGGTGGATTCGATTAGGCATCCGCGCACTGCTGATCTTCATCTTGTCGACGGCGGCGTTTGGCGTCGCGTCCTGGCTGATCGGGCGGGATTCGGTGGGCGACCTGATCGCGGCGGCGATCGTGGCGTTCGGCTGGGTCGCGATCGGAGTTGTGATGTGCAAGAGCGGTTGGCCGCGCGACGTAGCGGAGTGGTGAGACATGCGCAACGTCATTAAATATTTGGAAGCCGTGTTCACGCTGCGCAACGTCGTTGTGGTCGGTGGCGGGGTGTTCCTCCAGTACGAATGGGTGATGTGCGTGGCGCATTACCTGCCTGCGTTCTTCGAGTACGTGAAGCCGACGATTTCTTCGCCAGACCGCACCGTTCTCGCGGTTACGGGAGCACTGTTTCAAGGCCTGATGGCCGCTGGCACCGTCGTACTGATTTTCGGCGAAATCCCCGTGATTCTCGCAATCAGCGTCGACGGCGCGATCGCGCGGCTGCGCTCGGTGAAGGAGCGGTCATGAACTTCC
>NZ_JBSAXA010000036.1:0-26514 GCF_053427615.1 Burkholderia sp. AW33-5
CGAGCATGAAAAAAGCGCCCCGGAGGGCGCTTTTTTCTTGTGCTTCGATCCGGCGTATCGGGCGCCCGGCCGGGCGAGCGCCGGACGTTACGCGCCGAACGTGATCGGCTGGCCGGCCTGCTGCGTCGCGTAGTCGGTGAGCGCCGCGAAGAACTCGGACCCGGTGCGCGTATCGCGCCATTCGCCGTCGACGAAACGGTAATGGAATCCGCCCGCCTTCGCGGCGATCCACAGTTCCTTCATCGGCGGCTGGAGATTGATGATGATCTTCGAGCCGTTCTCGAACGTCAGCGTCAGCACGCTGCCGTTGCGCTCCAGATCGATGTCGTGGTCGCCGTCGTTCGCGGCGTCCACGGTACGCTCGACGGCCGCCAGCACGGCCTCGGCACGGGCCAGGTATTCAGTATCGGACATGCTAAACTCTATCGGTTAAATTGTTCAGGGACGATCATGCGAGTCGTTTTCCGGATGAGCGCGATTGTAGCGGCTTTGGCGATACTTGCCGGCTGCGGTCAACGCGGCCCGCTCTATCTGCCCACCGTGCCGCCGTTGCCGGCGAAGCCCATCCAGCAACAGGACACGCCGCCGTCGGACGTCACGCCGACCGATGAAAACGCGTCGACCGAAAGCATTCCCGATTCTTCCGGCACGCCGCTCACGCTGTCGCCGGAGCTGTCGAGCGATGCGTCGAGAGCCGCGACGCCCGCATCCGGCCCGGTTGTCGCGCAATAATCGCACCCCGCGGCCCGCGCGGTTTCGTTCGCAACAAAGGCGATGACTTCCCGTCATCGCCTTTTGTTTTTTTCAAGCCCGCATCGTCAAGCACGGATGCGCCGCCAGCCCCATTCAAGCAGCCGCCAGCCGAGCAGCACCGCGACGATCGTCGCGTAGAGCTTCGGCTGCGCGAGATTGTGCTTGCCTGCCCTCATCCACCAGAAATGCAGCACGCCGAACAGCGCAATCGCATAGATTGCGCGATGCAGCGTCGCCCAGTGACGGCCGAGCCGGCGCACCATCGCGCGCGGCGACGTCGCGGCCAGCGGAATCAGCAACACGAACGCGGCGAAGCCGACCGTGATGAACGGACGCTTCCCGACGTCCTTCAGGATCGCGAGCACGTCGAACCACTTGTCGAACCACAGATACGTCGTGAAATGCAGCGTCGCGTAAAAGAACGCGAACAGGCCGATCATCCGGCGAAAGCGCAGCAACGCGGGAACGCCCGTCACGCGCCGAAGCGGCGTGACGGCGAGCGTGATGCAGAGGATCACCAGCGTCCAGAGGCCCGTCGAACGCGTGATGAACTCGATCGGGTTCGCGCCGAGCCGGTCGGTCAGCCCGAACAGCACGAGACGCGCGAGCGGATAGAGACCCGCCGCGAACACCAGCACCTTGGCGGGGGCAAGCCAGCGCGGCGAGGCGGTACGCGCCGCCCCGGCCCCGGCACCACCGGCGGCAGCCGTGCGCATGCCGGACGCGCGCGCGGGTGTCAGCGTGGAGGAAGGAATGTCGTTTCTCACCGGCAAGCTCAGAAGTTCTTTTTCAGGTCCATGCCCTGATACATCGACGCCACGAGATCGCCATAGCCGTTGAACATCAGCGTCTTGCGCTTCGGCGTGAAGAAGCCGTCCTCGCCGATCCGGCGCTCGGTCGCCTGGCTCCAGCGCGGGTGATCGACGTTCGGGTTCACGTTCGAATAGAAGCCGTATTCGTTCGACGCATACGTGTTCCAGCTCGTCTTCGGCTGCTTGTCGACGAAGCGGATCTTCACCAGCGACTTCGCGCTCTTGAAGCCGTACTTCCACGGCACGACGATCCGCACCGGCGCGCCGTTCTGGTTCGGCAGCACCTGGCCGTACACGCCCATCGTCAGCAGCGTCAGCGGATTCATCGCCTCGTCCATCCGCAGCCCTTCCGAATACGGCCAATCGAGCACCGGCGCCGACAGCCCAGGCATCTGCGACGGATCGGCCAGCGTGATGAACTGCACGTATTTCGCGTTGCCGGTCGGCTGCACGCGTTTGATCAGTTCGGACAGCGGCACGCCGATCCACGGAATCACCATCGACCATCCTTCGACGCAACGCAGCCGGTACACGCGCTCCTCGAGCGGCGCGAGCTTCAGCAGTTCGTCGAGATCGAACACCTTCGGGTGCAGCACCTCGCCCTCGACGCTCACGCGCCACGGACGCGGCCGCAGCGTGCCCGCATTCTGGGCCGGGTCGCTCTTGTCGGTGCCGAATTCGTAGAAGTTGTTGTAGGACGTGATGTCCTTGAACGGCGTCACCTTGTCGGCCGCGACGAACCTCGGGTTGGTTTTCGCCGCGAGCTTCGCGGCCCGCGCGTCCGGCGACGCATAGGCCGCGAACGCCGCGCCGCTGTCGCCGAGCAATCCGCCCGCCGCCGCCAGGCCGGCGGCCTGCAATACGCGCCGCCGGTTCTCGAATACCGCGCGCGGCGTAATCTGGCTCTGCGCGATATCACCGCCGGTCAGTACGGTGCGCAAAGAGTGTTTGATCCACATCGTGCTGCTCCTCCTGCATGCGCGGCGCGCACGCTTCATGAGCGTTCGACCCGACCCGTGCTGCGCCGTTCGACGCCCGGACCGCCCGCCCGTTACAAAAGAAAACCGCCGGGCACGCAGTGCGCCGGCGGTCTTTTGTCGGACCAACGTCGGAAATCTTACAGCTTGCCGTAGCTATGCAGCCCGGACAGGAACATGTTGACGCCGAGGAACGCGAACGTCGTCACGAGCAGGCCCGTGAGCGCCCACCAGGCGGCGACCGCGCCACGCAGGCCCTTCATCAGGCGCATGTGCAGCCAGGCCGCGTAGTTGAGCCACACGATCAGCGCCCAGGTTTCCTTCGGGTCCCAGCTCCAGTAACCGCCCCATGCTTCAGCGGCCCACAGCGCGCCGAGGATCGTCGCGATCGTGAAGAACGCGAAGCCGACCGCGATCGACTTGTACATCACGTCGTCGAGCACCTCGAGCGTCGGCAGGCGATCGGCGAGCACGCCGCGCTCCTTCATCAGGTACGCGACCGACACCATCGCCGACAGCGCGAAGCTGCCGTAGCCGATGAAGTTCGCCGGCACGTGAATCTTCATCCACCAGCTCTGCAGCGCCGGCACGAGCGGCTGGATCTGCTGCGCATCGCGCGCGACCGAGTACCACATCAGGAAGCCGACGGCCGCGCTGATGACCAGCAGCACGAACGCGCCGAGCGAGCGCGTGCCGTAGTGGCCTTCGTAATACAGATAAAGCAGCGCGGTGATCAGGCTGAACAACACGAAGACTTCATACAGATTCGACACCGGGATATGCCCGACGTCGGCACCGATCAGGTAGGACTCGTACCAGCGCACCATCAGGCCGGTGAAACCCATCAGCACCGCGACCCACGTCAGTTTCTGGCCGATCGCGGAGCCCGATTCGGAGCGCGCGAGCAGGCCGATCCAGTAGAAGATCGTCGCGAGCACGAACAGCGCGCTCATCCACAGGATCGCGGACTGGCTCGACAGGAAGTACTTGAGGAAGAACGCCGAATCGGCGCGCGCGAGATCGCCCTGGTAGATCTGGATCGACAGCAGCGACAGCACCGCGATCGACGCCATCATCAGCCGCGCAGGCTTCCAGCGCCAGCCGAGCACGACAAGCGCCGGCACCGTGCCGATCATCACCGCCTTGTCGTAGTAATTCATGTGTTCGTTGTAATGCACGAACGCATAGCCCGCACCGACGACGAGTGCCAGGGCGAACAGCCAGTCGATGATCGACAGGCGCGCGAGGAACGGACGGTCGTCGAACAACGGCGCCGGATTCGGGGCCTGGACCGGCCCCGAACGGGAAGAGGAAACTTGAGTGAGATCCATGATGTTACCGGGTGGAATTCTCGGAATCGGAACCGTCGCCGGCGGGCGGACGGGCAGTCGCTGCCGCACCGGCGGGTGCGGCGTCGCGCGGCGTGGCGCGCAAGGCGGCGCCGGCCGCGTCGCGCGTCTGCACGAATTCTTTCTCGAAATCGAAGGTCTTGCGGGCCGTGGACATCGCCATCACCACATCGACGCCCGAACCGGCGTCCTTGAGCCAGAACCAGAGTCGCCGCTCGCGCACGTAGAACATCGAGAAGATGCCGGCGACCAACAGCAGGCTGCCAAGATACACCAGATTCTTGCCGGGTGCGCGCGTCAGCTGAAATACCGAAGCTTGCACCTGCTTGAAGGAGTCGAGCTGCAAATAGACCGGCGATCCGTACAAGAAGCTGTCGGATAGCGCATTGATCGCGTTCTGCACGAAGCGGATCGTATCGGCGCCCTGCTGGGCGGCCGGTTCGCCGGCACGCTCGCGTGCGATCTGCCAGACCTCCCACATCGACCCCTCGAGCATGCGCAGCAGCAGGCTGGCCGCCTTTTCCTGCTCGGCCTTCGGCACCGAGCGGTCGATGAACGTCGCCACCGCCTGGAAGCCACCGATCGGCTGGCCGTCGGCGCCACGGCCGACGCTGTCGTCGCTCGCCGCAAAAAGGGTCAGCACCTTGAACGCGCTGTCCTGCAGGCGGCCGCGCAGCGACGCTTCGGTCGTCGGCAGCGAACGCTGCGCGAAACGTGCGGCGGCGTCGGCACGCACGGCCGGATCCTCGAGCGCGGCGCGCAGGCGCATCCATTCGCCGATCGAATCCTGGCTGTCGGCCGGAATCCGCATGTAGCGGAACGGATCGTTCGGGCTCGCGCGCACGCCGGCGAGGAACACGCGCGTGCCGCCCATGTCGACGGGCAGCATGTAGTTGTTGAATTCGCGCGCCTGGCCGTCCTTGCCGCGAATCTTGTACTGTACCGACGGGCCGATGTTGTGGAGCTGCATCGGCTTCGACGTCTTCGCGCCCGAACCGAGCCGCTCGTCGAACGCTTCCTTGAGCGACTCCGTCTTCGCGACGCCGCGCACGTCCGGCTTGCCGTTCGCGTCCGCCATGTTCTCGACGTTGATCGCGCGGAAGTCGGAGAATTCGATCGTGTCGCCATCGCTGCCCGCCATCTGCAGCGGCGCCGTGCTGCCGATCGTGCCCTTCACCGCGAAGGTCTTCGCGTTTCCGCCCGTCATCGGGTAGGCCGTCATCTCCATCTGCGAGCCGCCGTCCTGGAAGCTCGACTGGTAAATGGACACGCCCTTGTACGTGAACGGCTTGTTGACCTCGACGCGCGCCGGGATCTTCTGGCCCGTCTCGCGATCGATCACGACGATGTCGCTCGCGAACAGCTTCGGCATGCCCGTCGTGTAGTAGTCGACGATGAACTTGTTGAGCTGGATCGAGAACGGCAGGTCCTGGATCAGCGAACCGCTCGGCTGGTTCAGGATCGCGGTCGACACGAACTGGCCTTCCGGCACCCACGCGTAGCCGCGGAACGTCGGGTTCGACGCCGACAACCGATGGTCGGGCGAGATTTCGCTGATCGTCGCGCTCGTGTTGACCGGGCTCTTGCCGAACATCCACATCTGGAATTTGATCGGCAGGTTGCTGTCCAGCAGGCCGCCGATACAGATCACGACGATCGCAAGGTGCGCGGAGATATAGCCCCACTTCGTCAGCGCACCGCGTTTCGCGGAGATCAGCGTTGCACCGTCGGTTTCACGCACGACGTGCTTGTAGCCGGCCTTGGTGACGAACGTGGCAAGCGAGGCCGCGACGGTCGCGCGCGTGCCGGACGCCGAGTATTCGGCCTTGTGGTGGAAGGCGCGCAGGCTGCCTTCGCGCACCTTGTCCTTCCAGCTCTTCGCGTCGGCAAGCATCTTCGGCGCGTTGCGGATCACGCACAGCGAGATCGACACGACGAGGAAGATCAGGATCAGCATGAACCACCACGCGCTGTACACGTTGTACAGGCCCAGCGAGCGGAAGATGTCCGCCCAGAATGGCCCGAACTGGTTCACGTAGTTCGGATACGGGTCATCCTGGGTCAGGACCGTCCCGACGATGCTCGCGATCGACAGCACCACCAACAGTGCGATCGCGAAGCGCATCGAGCTCAGCAACTCGACCGCGCGCCTGGACGCACTTTGACCCGACTTCGACTGCAACCCCGACGTGGTAACGCTCATTCAAACTCCGACTAAGGGGAAACAGCCCCCACGCTCACTATGTTCGCTGCCCCCGAGGGGGCGGTCAGCACTCTTGGGACGGCCCGGCGAGTGCCGACAAAAAAGGGCGAGGCAACCGCAACGGTGCGGCGCCCCACCCTTTTCTTGTTCTGACTCCGGCCGCCCTTCGGGCGTCCGGTCATTCCATTCGCGACCGTCCGTTCAACGCAGGCCCGCGATGTAATCCGCGACGGCCTTGATCTCGTTGTCCGACAGACGCGATGCGATCTGATGCATCGCCTCGTTGTTGTTGCGCGCGCCGACACCCTGCTGGAACGCGGTCAACTGGGCCACCGTGTAATCGGCCCACTGCCCCGACAAACGCGGGTACTGGACCGGAATCCCCTGCCCCGTCGGCCCGTGGCAGCTCGCGCAGGCGGGCACGCCCTTGTCCGCGATGCCGCCGCGATAGATCTTCTGGCCGATCGGCACGGTCGCCGCATCGCGTGCAGTGCCGAGCTTCGTGGACTGCGATCCGTAATACGCGGCGACGTTGCGCATGTCGTCCGCGCTCAACGCGCTCGCAAACCCGACCATCACCGGATTGGTCCGCGCCGGCCCCTTCGCGCCCGGCTGGGCCTTGAAGTCGTTCAACTGCTTGACCAGATATTCGGGATGCTGGCCGGCGAGCTTCGGGAAACTGCCCGATGCGCTGTTGCCGTCGGCGCCGTGACACGACGCGCAGACTTGCCCGGCAATCGCCTTGCCGCGGTCCAGATCCGGCTTTGCCGCATCCGCCGCGTTTGCCTCCGCTACGAAACCTACGAACCCTGCTGCAACCTGAAGCACCATCAGAGACTTGCACAGTCGATTCATTCGCACACCCTGTTTCGTCTTGTGGGAATTTGAGGTTCTGCAAAAAACGACGTCGACCAGTCTACCGCAGAAGCTGCATAAAAGCGCGAGGCAGGCGCCCGCAGCCCTTCGGCAAAACCGGCGTATTGTACAATATCGCGCTGAAAGCTCCCGCGCCTATCGGGGCTACCCCGCCTCCACCAAGCGGCTCGCGCCGCCCCGTCCCTCCGGTTTCCCCCATGGCCTTTTTGCTCCATCAAGCCCGCTTCTACACGACCGTCAACCATCTGCGCGACCTGCCGCCGACGGTGCAACCGGAAATCGCGTTCGCGGGCCGCTCGAATGCCGGCAAATCGACGGCGATCAACGTGCTGTGCAATCAGAAGCGGCTCGCGTTCGCGTCGAAGACGCCCGGCCGCACGCAGCACATCAACTACTTCTCCGTCGGCCCGGCCGCCGAGCCCGTCGCGAACCTCGTCGACCTGCCCGGCTACGGTTACGCGGAAGTGCCGGGGGCCGCGAAGGCCCACTGGGAAATGCTGCTGTCGTCCTATCTCGCGACGCGTTCGCAGCTGTGCGGCCTGATCCTGATGATGGATTCGCGCCGCCCGCTGACCGACCTCGATCGCCGGATGATCGAGTGGTTCGCGCCGACCGGCAAGCCGATCCACACGCTCCTGACGAAGTGCGACAAATTGACGCGCCAGGAAAGCATCAACGCGCTGCGTAACACGCAGAAGGGACTCGACGCGTATCGCGACCAGGGCGTGAAAGGCAAGCTGACCGTCCAACTGTTCTCGGCGCTGAAGCGCACGGGGCTCGACGAGGCACACGAGCTGATCGAGAGCTGGGTGCGGCCGTCCGCCGCCGACGAAAAAGGCGAGCCTGTAGCACAATAAGCGGGCAACGCGCGGCCGGGATCGGCCGTGCGCACCTGACGGCACCTGCGAATTCGGCCGGCTCATAAAAAAACCCGCCGTTGAACGGCGGGTCAAACAGCCTAATCGAAAAACGACAGGCACCCGCTCAGGGAGGAGAAGCGGGGAGCTGCACGCGACGCGTGCCGCTCGATCGCTATCATATACCAACGATCTCGAAAATGACCTAAGGGTTCCGTAAGGTCCTTCTTGCCCTGATTTCTACCAAATCGCCATGAGCTTCCATCCGCTTCATCGTCCGCGCCGGATGCGCCGCGACGACTTCTCCCGGCGCCTGATGCGCGAAAACCGCCTGACCACCGACGACCTGATCTACCCGGTGTTCGTCGTCGACGGCACCAACGAACGCCAGGCCGTCCCGTCGATGCCCGGCGTCGAGCGCGTGTCGGTCGATCTGCTGATGCATGTCGCCGAGCAGTGCGTCGAACTCGGCGTGCCCGTGCTGTCGCTGTTCCCGGCCATCGAGCCGTCGCTGAAAACGCCTGACGGCCGCGAAGCGGCCAATCCGGAAGGCCTGATCCCGCGCGCGGTGCGCGAGCTGAAGAAGCATTTCCCCGAGCTCGGCGTGCTGACCGACGTCGCGCTCGATCCGTACACGAGCCACGGCCAGGACGGCGTGCTCGACGAAAACGGCTACGTGGTCAACGACGACACGATCGAGATCCTGGTCGACCAGGCGCGCGCGCAGGCGGAAGCCGGCGTCGACATAGTCGCGCCGTCGGACATGATGGACGGGCGCATCGGCGCAGTCCGCGAGATGCTGGAAAACGACGGCCATATCCATACGCGCATCATGGCCTATTCGGCCAAGTTCGCGTCGGCGTTCTACGGCCCGTTCCGCGATGCGGTCGGCTCGGCGTCCAATCTGGGCAAGGGCAACAAGATGACCTACCAGATGGATCCGGCGAACAGCGACGAAGCGCTGCGCGAAGTGCGCCTCGACATCGACGAAGGCGCCGACATGGTGATGGTCAAGCCCGGCATGCCGTATCTCGACATCGTGCGCCGCGTGAAGGACGAGTTCCGCTTCCCGACCTACGTGTACCAGGTGAGCGGCGAATACGCGATGCTGAAGGCCGCCGCGATGAACGGCTGGCTCGACCACGACAAGGTCGTGCTCGAATCGCTGCTCGCATTCAAGCGCGCAGGCGCCGACGGTGTCCTCACGTACTTCGCGCTCGACGCTGCCCGTCTGCTGAAAGCGCAGCGCTGAGCCGCACGACGGCGCGTATCAAGAAAAACGGCGGGACACTTCATCGGTGTCCCGCCGTTTTGTATTTGTCGTCCGGTCGGCGTAGCAGGCGCCCATATGCGCGGAGGCGCGCGCCTTACACCGTCGGCACCGCCGCGCGATCGAGGCTGCGCAGGAACGTCTCGGCCGCCTGATAGCCGACCACGCGGCCGATCTCATTGCCGTTGCGATCGAAGAAGATGATGCCCGGCGGCCCGAACAGGTTGAAGCGCTTGAGGAGCGCCTGGTCGGCCGGATTGTTCGCTGTGACGTCCGCGCGCACCAGGTGAAGCTGCGCGAGCCGCGCCTGCACGCGCGAATCGGTGAACGTCAGATGCTCCATTTCCTTGCAGCTCACGCACCAGTCGGCGTAGAAGTCGAGCATCACGGGTCGGCCCGACGTCTTGAGCAGCGCGTCGAGCTCACCGCTGGAGCGCACCGACGCGAACGCGGGGCCCGCCTGCCCGGCCGCCGCGCCGGCTGCCGACGCATCGCCCGACGCATCGCCCGACGCAACCGTGCGCGCCGCGAGTACGGCCAGCGGCTTCACGGGGTCGTTGGAGCCCGCCGCGAGCCCGACGAGCAGCGTCGCGGCCCAGATCGCGAGCGCCGCACCGAGGCCGCGACCGAGACGGCGCCAGATCGACGCGGCGCCGGCATGCGGCGTGAACAGGCCGAGCGCCGCCGCCGCAACGAGCAGCCACAGCGCGGCGAGCACCATCTTCAGCCCGCCCGCGAGCACCGGCCACACGATCCACAGCGCGGCGGCGAGCAGCACGATGCCGAAGAACACCTTCACGCCATCCATCCATGCGCCCGCGCGCGGCAGCACCGTGCCGGCACCGACGCCGACGACGAGCAGCGGCACGCCGAGCCCCAGCCCCATCGCGAACAGCGCGGCACCGCCGAGCCATGCATTGCCGGTGTGCGCAATGAACGCGAGCACCGCGAACAGCGGCGCCGTCATGCACGCGCCGACGACCAGCGCCGACAACGCACCCATCGCGGCGACGGCGACGAAGTGGCCGCCCTGCCGCGCGCGCGACGCTTCGGCCGCGCCGTTCTGCCAGCGCTCGGGCAACGCGATGTCCTTGCCGGAAATCAGCGATACCGCGAATGCCGTGAGCAGCACGCCGAACGCGCCGAGCACCCACGGGTTCTGCAACCACGCGCCAAGGCTCTGGCCGACCAGCGCCGCCGCGATGCCCAGCACCGTATAGACGAGCGCCATGCCGACCACGTACGTCAGCGACAGCGCAAAGCCGCGCGCATGCGTCGCCCGCGTGCCCTGGCCGATGATGATCGCCGACACGATCGGAATCATCGGATACGAACAGGGCAGGAGACTCAGCACGACGCCCGCGACGAAATACAGCGCGACGATCGTGAAGAAGCCGTGCCCCTCGAGCAGCGACTGCGCGAAATCCGCGCTCGTGACCTTGTCGAACCAGTTGCCCGAGGCCGGTGCGCCGTCGGCCGGCGCGGCCGCGCCCAGCGCCGCGCCGTCGACCTTCACGACGTGCTCCGCGGGCGGATAGCAGATCCCTTCGTCGGCACACCCCTGCGACGTCACCGCGAGCTCGAACGGCCCCGCCGCCTGCTTGACCGGCACATGAATCACGACCTCGTCGCGATACGTCTCGACTTCCTTCTGGAACGTCTGGTCGAACTTCACATGACCGGCCGGGAACAGTGGATCGCCGAGCGTCGCCTGCCCGCCCTTCACCGCGAAAGCGAACCGCTCTCGGTACAGGTAATAGCCATTGGCGACCTTGAAGCGGACGTCCACCTGCCCCGGCGCTTCGCTCGCGCTGAATTTGAATGCGACCGACGGATCGAGAAAATCGTCGGCCGCGCGCGCGACCGACAGGCCGCCCAGCATGAACATGAACGACAACAGGACTGCGAGGACCCGCAGCGCGCGCACGCGCACGGAAAGCGCCATACCGTTAAACATGAAATAGACGTTGAGTTTCGCTGGTCACCCATTGGCCGTATGCGGCCGAAGCCGTCGCCTGCCACGAGACGATTTCCGGCGTCTCGTACGGATGATGCGCGAGAATAAATCGCTCCAGTTCGAGCGAGCGCACGGGGCTCGTCTTGAACAGCAACTGGATCTCGTCGGCCGTCTCGACCTTGCCCTGCCAGTGATAGCGCGACTTGATCGCACCGAGCTCCGATACGCACGCGGCAAGCCGCGCATCGAGCGCGCCGTCGGCGAGCGCTGCGGCCGTCGCCGCGTCCGGCACCGTCGTCAGCATCAACACCACCACCATACGCGCCCTCCTGGCTGGTTTTTACCGGCTTCCGCCGCCACGATCGGCCCATCGAAGGCCCGCGCCGACAGTTCCGTATCGTAGCGCAGCCTGCGCGACGCTGCCGGCCGCGGGCTGCGACAATCGATCGCAGCCCGCGGCGCCACAAAAACAAAAAGGGCCAAGCATTTGCCCGGCCCTTTTCAGATACTGCTGCGTACTGGAAGCTTACTCGGCTTCTTGCACGTTTTCCGTTTCGTCGACTTCCGGACGATCGAGCAGCTCGACCAGTGCCATCGGTGCGTTGTCGCCGACGCGGAAGCCGAACTTCAGCACGCGCAGGTAGCCGCCCGGACGGTTCGCGAAACGCGGACCGAGCACGTCGAACAGCTTCGCCACCGAGTCACGATCGCGCAGGCGGTTGAATGCCAAGCGACGGTTTGCCAGCGACGGCTTCTTGCCGAGCGTGATCAGCGGCTCGACGACTTTACGGAGTTCCTTCGCCTTCGGTAGCGTCGTCTTGATGACTTCGTGCTCGATCAGCGAGTTGGACATGTTACGGAGCATAGCCAGACGGTGGCTGCTCGTGCGGTTCAGTTTCCGCAGACCATGACGATGGCGCATTTCAGTTTCCTTGATTCAAAGTTTTGATCCAGCTCTTCTATCGCACCGCTGGGGTGCACGGGCCGGTAACGAAAAAAGCAAGATGCGGATTTTAAAGGAAAATCCGCATCTTTGCCAACTACAGCAACAACCGGGCTTACTTGTCGAGACCAGCCGGCGGCCAGTTTTCGAGCTTCATGCCCAGCGTGAGACCGCGCGAAGCGAGCACTTCCTTGATCTCGTTGAGCGACTTGCGACCGAGGTTCGGCGTCTTCAGCAGCTCGTTTTCCGTGCGCTGGATCAGGTCGCCGATGTAGTAGATGTTCTCGGCCTTCAGGCAGTTCGCCGAACGAACCGTCAGCTCGAGATCATCCACCGGACGCAGCAGGATCGGATCGATCTGCGGTGCGCGCGACGGTGCCTCTGCAGCCGTTTCCGTGCCTTCCAGTGCCGCGAACACGGACAGCTGGTCGACCAGGATGCGGGCCGATTGACGGATCGCCTCTTCCGGGGTGATCACGCCGCTCGTCTCGATGTTCATCACGAGCTTGTCGAGGTCGGTACGCTGCTCGACACGTGCGCTTTCGACTGCGTAGCTCACGCGGCGAACCGGCGAGAACGACGCGTCGAGAACGATGCGGCCGATGATCTTGGCCGTGTCTTCGCCATAGCGACGGACGTTGCCGGGCACGTAGCCGCGACCCTTTTCGATCTTGATCTGAACGTCGAGCTTGCCGCCCTTCGACAGGTGTGCGATCACGTGATTCGGGTTGATGACTTCGCAATCGTGAGCCAGCTCGATATCGCCGGCCGTGACGACGCCTTCGCCTTCCTTGCGCAGGGTCACCGTCACTTCGTCACGGTTGTGCAGCTTGAACACCACACCCTTCAGGTTCAGCAGCAGGTTGACGACGTCCTCTTGCACGCCATCAAGCGTCGAATACTCGTGCACCACGCCGGCGATCGTGACTTCGGTCGGCGCGTAGCCAACCATCGACGACAGCAGCACGCGGCGAAGCGCATTGCCCAAGGTGTGGCCGTAACCGCGTTCGAACGGTTCCATGACCACCCTCGCGTGGTTCTCGCCCAGCGATTCCACGGCGATGATCTTGGGTTTCAGCAAACTGGTTTGCATGGGCTTTCCTTTTCAATACCCTCGGCTCGTTACACCGATAAGGCTGACCGGTAACAACCAGAAAATAAACAGCCGAGGCCCCTCCTTGCGTAACGCAATCGGGGTACCTCGGCCGTCAATCGGATTAACGCGAATACAATTCGACGATCAGGCTTTCGTTGATGTCGCCTGCGATGTCAGCGCGTTCCGGCATTTGCTTGAACGTGCCTTCGAACTTCTTCGCATCGACTGCAACCCAGCTCGGCATGCCGCCTTGCTCGGCCAGCGACAGCGCTTCGACGATACGCGCCTGCTTCTTTGCCTTTTCGCGGATCGCGACGACGTCACCCGCCTTCACTTGCTGCGACGGCACGTTCGCGACGACGCCGTTCACGGTGATCGACTTGTGGCTCACCAGCTGACGCGCTTCAGCGCGGGTCGAGCCGAAGCCCATGCGATACACGACGTTGTCGAGACGCGACTCGAGCAGTTGCAGCAGGTTTTCACCCGTGTTGCCCTTGCGACGGTCGGCTTCAGCGAAGTAGCGGCGGAACTGACGCTCCAGGACGCCGTAGATGCGCTTGACCTTTTGCTTTTCGCGCAGCTGCGTACCATAGTCGGACGTACGTGCGCCCGAGGTACGGCCGTGCTGACCCGGCTTGCTGTCGAGCTTGCACTTGTCGGCGAGCGAGCGGCGCGCGCTCTTCAGGAACAGGTCGGTGCCTTCACGGCGGGACAGCTTGGCCTTAGGGCCGATATAACGTGCCACTTTGCATTCCTTTATCAATCAGTCACGCGGATCGAAATCCGCGCTAGTTCGCGCCCTTTGGGGCGAACGGTGGGCTTAGTCAATCAAAAAAGCAACGCCCGTCGACGCTACGCGGCGACAGGCAAATGTGCCAGCACGAACGTGCCAGCACATTCTTAGATACGACGGCGCTTCGGCGGACGGCAGCCGTTGTGCGGAATCGGGGTGACGTCCGAAATCGCGGTGATCTTGATGCCGAGGCCATGCAGTGCGCGCACTGCCGACTCACGACCCGGGCCCGGGCCCTTGATCCGCACTTCCAGATTCTTCACGCCGTATTCCATCGCCACGCGACCGGCCGACTCAGCAGCAACCTGAGCAGCGAACGGCGTCGACTTGCGCGAGCCCTTGAAGCCCTGGCCGCCCGACGTCGCCCATGCCAGTGCATTGCCCTGGCGATCGGTGATCGTGATGATCGTGTTGTTGAACGACGCGTGAACGTGAACCACGCCTTCAGCGACGTTCTTCTTAACCTTCTTGCGAACGCGTTGCGCCGCGGTGTTCGAAGCCTTAGCCATTACGTTTTCCTGTAACTGTCAGTTCCGCTTACTTCTTCAGCGCTTGCGCTGCACGACGCGGACCCTTGCGGGTACGTGCGTTCGTACGCGTACGCTGACCGCGCATCGGCAGGCCCTTGCGATGACGAACACCACGGTAGCAACCGAGGTCCATCAGGCGCTTGATGTTCATCGTCACTTCACGGCGAAGATCGCCTTCGACGATGAACTTGCCCACTTCTTCACGCAGCTTTTCGAGGTCTGCGTCGGTCAGGTCCTTGACCTTCTTCGAGAATTCCACGCCAGCTGCCGTGCAGATGCTGCGCGAGCGCGTGCGGCCGATACCGAAGATTGCCGTCAGGCCGATCTCGGTATGCTGGTGATTCGGGATGTTAACCCCTGCGATACGAGCCATTGTTTTTCCTCAAACAAAAAGCGCAAACAAACGCGCGGTCAGCCTTGGCGCTGCTTGTGGCGCGGATCCGAGCTGCAGATCACGCGAACGACGCCTTTGCGCTTGATGATCTTGCAATTGCGGCAAATGCGCTTAACCGATGCCATCACTTTCATGATAATACCCTTTTTTCAAATCACTTCGCCCGGAACACGATCCGCGCACGAGACAGATCGTAAGGCGTCAATTCAACCGTCACCTTGTCGCCCGGCAGGATGCGGATGTAGTGCATCCGCATCTTCCCGGAGATATGCCCCAACACGACATGGCCGTTTTCCAGCTTCACACGGAAGGTCGCATTCGGGAGGTTTTCGATCACCTCACCTTGCATCTGGATTACATCGTCTTTGGCCATAGTCCTTAATTAACGCATTGGGATGTTGCCGCCCTTGAAGTTTGCCTTCTTGAGCAGCGACTCATACTGTTGCGACATAACGTACGACTGCACCTGCGCCATGAAGTCCATCGTGACGACGACAATGATCAGCAGCGACGTTCCACCAAAATAAAACGGCACGTTCCAGCGCAGCACCAGGAATTCCGGCAGCAGACACACGAAGACGATGTAGATCGCACCGGCCAGCGTCAGACGCGTCAGGATGCGGTCGATATATCGTGCGGTCTGATCGCCCGGACGAATGCCCGGAACAAACGCGCCGCTCTTCTTCAGGTTGTCCGCGGTTTCCCTGCTGTTGAACACCAGTGCGGTGTAGAAGAAGCAGAAAAACACGATTGCCAGCGTGTACAGCAGCACATAGACCGGCTGACCCGGCTTCAGCGCCTCCGCGACGTTATGCAACGTGTTGGAGATCCAGCTTCCCGACGGCTGACCCGTGCTGAACCAGCCGAGAATCGTGGCCGGAAACAGGATGATCGACGACGCGAAGATCGGCGGAATCACGCCCGACATGTTCAGCTTCAGCGGCAAGTGCGACGACTGGCCACCGTAGATCTTGTTGCCGACCTGGCGCTTCGCGTAGTTCACGAGGATCTTGCGCTGACCGCGTTCGATGAACACGACCAGGTAAGTCACCGCGGCAATCAGAACGACGATGATGATCGCCGAAATGATGCTCATCGAACCCGTGCGCACCAGCTCGAACAGCCCACCGACGGCATTCGGGAACCCTGCTGCGATCCCGCCGAAGATGATGATCGAGATGCCGTTGCCCAGACCACGCTCGGTGATCTGCTCACCCAGCCACATCAGGAACATCGTGCCGGTAACCAGCGTCACGACCGTCGTCAGCCGGAACAGCATGCCGGGGTCGATCACGAGGCCCGGCTGGTTTTCCAGCGCAGCCGCGATACCGAACGCCTGGAAGGTCGCGAGCACCACGGTGAAATACCGCGTGTACTGCGTGATCTTCCGTTGCCCTGCCTGCCCTTCCTTCTTCAGCGCCTCGAGCTGCGGCGAGACGATCGCCAGCAACTGCATGATGATCGACGCCGAGATGTACGGCATGATCCCCAGCGCAAAGATCGTGAAGCGGGAAAGCGCGCCACCCGAGAACATGTTGAACATGCCCAGGATGCCGCCCGCCTGACTCTGGAACAGCTTCGCCAGTTGATCCGGATCGATGCCCGGCACGGGGATGTGCGCGCCGATGCGATAGACGATCAGCGCCAGGAGCAGGAACATCGCTCGCCGACGCAGATCGCCGAATTTCGCCGTGCTTCGACCGGGTTTTGCAAGACTCGGGCTGTTAGCCAAGTACCTTCTCCGATGAATGCAAGTAACGACGCGCTACGCGTGTCACTCGGCGAACGAACCGCCAGCCGCTTCGATCGCAGCGCGCGCACCCTTGGTGGCACCGAGACCCTTCACGACGATCTTGCGCTTCAGTTCGCCCGTCGCGATGATCTTTGCGCTCTTCGTCAGCTCGCCGACCAGGCCGGCTTGCTTCAGTGCGAGCAGATCGATTTCATCGACCGGCAGCTTCTCGAGGTCGCCCAGGCGCACTTCACCGACGAATTCCTTCGTCAGCGACGTGAAGCCGCGCTTCGGCAGACGACGTTGCAGCGGCATCTGACCGCCTTCGAAACCGACTTTGTGGAAGCCGCCCGAACGCGATTTCTGACCCTTGTGACCACGGCCAGCCGTCTTGCCGAGGCCCGAACCGATGCCGCGGCCGACGCGACGCTTGGCGTGCTTGGCGCCAGCGGCCGGCTTCAGGTTATTCAATTCCATATCAACTCCTTGATCCGTAGGGCCGCTTACGCGATGACCTTAACGAGGTACGAGACCTTGTTGATCATGCCGCGGACCGCCGGCGTGTCCTGCAGCTCGCTAACCGAGTTGAGTCGGCGCAGGCCCAGGCCACGCACGGTCGCGCGGTGCGATTCGCGGGTCCCGATCAGGCTCTTAACGAGCTGAACCTTGACAGTTTTTTCAGACATGGTGACCACCCGGGCTTAGCCCAAAATATCTTCGACGGACTTGCCGCGCTTCGCCGCGATGTCTGCCGGGGTCGACTGCTTGCGCAGACCGTCCAGCGTGGCGCGAACGAGGTTGTACGGGTTCGTCGAACCGTGGCTCTTTGCCACGACGTTCTGAACGCCCATCACGTCGAACACTGCGCGCATCGGGCCACCGGCGATCACGCCCGTACCTGCCTTCGCCGGAGCGAGGAGGACAGCGGATGCGCCATGCTTGCCGTGCACTTCGTGCTGCAGCGTGCCGTTCTTGAGCGGCACCTTGAACATGTTGCGGCGAGCTTGTTCCATTGCCTTCTGGACAGCGACCGGCACTTCCTTCGCCTTGCCCTTGCCCATACCGATGCGGCCATCACCGTCGCCGACCACGGTCAGTGCGGCGAAGCCGAGAATACGGCCACCCTTCACGACCTTGGTCACGCGGTTGACCGAAATCATCTTTTCGCGAAGGCCGTCGTCGCGCTCGTCAGCCTGAACTTTCGCTTGCATCTTTGCCATGACGAATTCCTTCCTTAGAACTTGAGCCCAGCTTCGCGAGCTGCCTCAGCCAGCGCCTTGACGCGGCCATGGTAGCGGAAGCCCGAGCGGTCGAAGGCGACGGATTCGATGCCGGCGGCCTTTGCCTTCTCGGCAATACGCTTGCCGATCAGCGTCGCAGCATTAACGTTGCCGCCCTTGCCCGACTTGTCGGCCAGTTCGGCGCGCACTTCTGCTTCGAGCGTCGACGCGCTGGCGAGCACCTTGGTGCCGCAGGGCGAGAACACTTGAGCGTAGATGTGCGTGTTCGTGCGATGCACGGCGAGACGCGCGACCTGCAGCTCAGCGATCTTGATACGCGTCTGGCGAGCGCGGCGCAGGCGAGATTGAGTCTTATCCATGATTGCGCACCCTTACTTCTTCTTCGTTTCTTTGAGGATCACAACCTCGTCGGAATAGCGCACGCCCTTGCCCTTGTAGGGCTCCGGCGGACGGTAACCGCGGACTTCCGCAGCCACTTGACCGACTTGTTGCTTGTTGATCCCCTTGATCACGATTTCGGTTTGCGTCGGGGTTTCAGCCTTGACGCCTTCCGGCATCTGGTGCACCACCGGGTGCGAGAAACCCAGCGACAGGTTCAGCTTGTCGCCTTGCGCTTGCGCACGATAACCGACGCCAACCAGCGTCAGCTTGCGCTCGAAACCCTTGGTCACGCCGTGCACGGCATTCGCGATGATCGCGCGCATCGTGCCCGACAGTGCGTTTGCTTCGCGGCTTTCGTCGACCGGCGACAGATTCAGCGTGCCGTCGTTGTTCGCCACGTTCACGAGCGGATTGATCGCTTGCGTGATGGTGCCCAGCGGGCCCTTGACGGTGATAGCACCGTCGGCCAGCTTGACTTCCGCGCCTTGCAGCGCGATCGGGCTCTTACCTACTCGAGACATGTTTCTCTCTCCTCGGCTTTAAGCGACGTAGCAGATGACTTCGCCGCCGACGCCGGTAGCGCGCGCCTTGCGGTCGGTCATCACGCCCTTCGGCGTCGACACGATTGCCACGCCCAGGCCATTCATGACCTGCGGAATGTCGTTACGGCCGCGGTACACGCGCAGACCAGGCTTCGACACGCGCTCGAGGCGTTCGATGACCGGGCGACCTGCGTAGTACTTCAGCGCGATATTCAGTTCGGACTTCGCACCTTCCGCCTTGACGGCGAAATCGTCGATATAACCTTCGTCCTTCAGGACTTGCGCGATTGCAACCTTGACCTTCGACGAGGGCATCGCGACCGATACCTTCTCGACCATCTGCGCGTTGCGGATGCGAGTCAGCATATCGGCGATAGGATCACTCATGCTCATTTACGTTTCTCCTATTACCAGCTCGCCTTGGTCAGGCCAGGAATCTCGCCACGGAATGCGATTTCACGAATCTTGTTACGCGCGAGGCCGAATTTACGGAACGTGCCACGCGGACGGCCCGTGATCGCGCAGCGGTTACGCTGGCGGGTCGGGTTTGCGTTGCGGGGCAGTTGCTGCAGCTCAAGGCGTGCTTCGTAGCGCTCTTCTTCCGACTTGCTTTGGTCTTCGACGATCGCCTTCAGCGCTTCGCGCTTTGCTGCGAACTTCGCGACCAGGCGGGCGCGCTTCTTTTCACGTTCGATCAGTGCCAGTTTAGCCACGGTAACCTCAGTTTCTGAACGGGAACTTGAAGCTGGCGAGCAGTGCCTTTGCTTCGTCGTCGGTCTTCGCAGTCGTCGTGATGCTGATGTTCAGCCCACGCAGTGCGTCGATCTTGTCGTAGTCGATTTCGGGGAAAATGATCTGCTCTTTCACACCGATGTTGTAGTTGCCGCGGCCATCGAAAGCACGGCCCGACACACCGCGGAAGTCACGCACGCGGGGCAGGGCAACGGTCACGAAACGGTCGAGGAATTCGTACATCGCACGACCACGCAGCGTCACCATCGCGCCGATCGGGTAGCCCTGGCGGATCTTGAAGCCTGCGATTGCCTTGCGCGCCTTCGTGACGACCGGCTTCTGACCAGCGATCTTCGTGAGGTCGCCAACGGCGTTCTCGATGATCTTCTTGTCAGCGATCGCTTCGCCAAGACCCATGTTCAGCGTGATCTTGGTGATGCGCGGCACTTCCATGACCGACTTGTAACCGAACTTCTCGATCAGGCCGGGCACAACCTTTTCTTTGTAAAACTCTTGAAAACGAGCCATTTTTTACTCCGCTGCGTCAGGCGCTCAGTACGGCACCGGTCGTCTTCAGGAAGCGAACCTTCTTGCCTTCCTCGACCTTGATGCCAACACGCGACGCCTTGCCATTCGCGTCGACCAGTGCGACGTTCGAAATATGCAGGGGCATCGTCTTCGCTTCCACGCCGCCCGTCGTACCCTTCATCGGGTTCGGCTTCACATGCTTCTTGACGAGGTTGATACCTTCAACCGTCACATGTTCAGCACCGACAGCCAGCACGACGCCGCGCTTGCCCTTGTCCTTGCCAGTGACGACGATAACTTCGTCACCTTTGCGAATCTTGTTCATCGCGACTCCTTACAGCACTTCCGGCGCCAGCGAAACGATCTTCATGAATCGTTCGCTACGCAGCTCACGCGTCACGGGCCCGAAGATACGGGTGCCGATCGGCTCAAGCTTGTTATTCAAAAGCACAGCGGCGTTGCCGTCGAACTTGATCAGCGAGCCGTCTTGACGGCGAACACCCTTGGCGGTGCGGACCACCACGGCGTTGTAGATTTCGCCTTTCTTCACGCGCCCGCGCGGCGTTGCTTCTTTGACGGTCACCTTGATGATGTCGCCAATGCCGGCATAACGACGCTTCGAGCCGCCGAGCACCTTGATGCACATGACTTCACGCGCACCCGTGTTGTCGGCTACTTCGAGCCGAGATTCGGTCTGGATCATGGTTTGTCTTTCCCAACTTAATCCGGATGCACCACCATGATGCATTCGGTCAGTCTTGGTCCCGTCAGCCAATCGGCTGCTTGGGTTGGAACAGCAGCGACGGCAAACGAAACCCGCCATCGCAATTCGGTGAATCTTTCGGACAGGCTGGCGCCAGTCCGCTTCCCCCACCAACTTCGCCCGCGACGGGGCTCCCATAAAGAGGGAAGACCGGGATTATAACAAATAATCCCGGTCACGCAAGCAAAAACTTTGCGATTTCAAGCACTTCTTGGCGAAGTGCCTGTTACTGCCTACTGCTCTGCCCGCTTAGATGACGCGAGCTGCTTCGACGAGGCGCGACACCGTCCAGGCCTTCGTCTTCGAAACAGGACGAGTTTCCTGGATTTCGACGAGATCGCCTTCGTTGCAGGTGTTCGCTTCGTCATGCGCGTGGTACTTCTTCGAGCGCACGACATACTTGCCGTAGATCGGGTGCTTGACGCGGTGCTCGATCAGCACGGTGACGGTCTTGTCCATCTTGTTGCTGACGACCCGACCGACCAGCGTCCGCTTCAGCGAGGTTTTCACGCTATCGTTCATTTCTGGTTCGCCTTCTGAGTCATGACGGTCCGCACACGTGCGATGTCGCGACGAACCTTCTTCAGCTGGCTCGTGTTCGTGAGCTGCTGGGTCGCGAGTTGCATGCGCAGGCCGAATTGCGCCTTCAGCAGGTCCGCCAGCTCCTTGTTGAGCGCGGCCTGGTCTTTCTGGAGAAGTTCGGAAGCCTTCATGTTTTCTCCTTAGGCGCCGAGCTGGCGCACGATGAACGTCGTCTTCAGCGGCAGCTTCGCTGCGGCCAGACGGAACGCTTCGCGTGCCAGTTCTTCGGTTACGCCGTCCATTTCATAGAGCATCTTGCCCGGCTGGATTTCGGCGACGTAGTACTCCGGGTTACCCTTACCGTTACCCATACGCACTTCTGCCGGCTTTTGCGAAATCGGCTTGTCCGGGAAGATCCGGATCCAGATGCGGCCGCCACGCTTGATGTGACGCGTCATTGCACGACGCGCCGCTTCAATTTGACGTGCGGTCAAACGACCGCGACCGATCGCCTTCAGACCGAATTCACCGAACGACACTGCGTTGCCGCGCGTCGCCTTGCCGGTGTTACGACCCTTCTGTTCTTTACGATACTTCCTGCGTTTCGGTTGCAGCATCGTTATTCTCCCGTCTTGCCGTCTTCGGGCTTGCCGGCGCCACGGCGCGGTGCGCCACGACGAGCACCCGGAGCGCCGCCTTCGCCGTCACGGCGCGGACGACGGTCGCCCGGACGCGCATTGCGACGCGGACGCTTGTCTTCGGCTACTTCTTCGACCACCGGCGCGTCATTGCGGCCGAGCGTGTCGCCCTTGTACACCCATACCTTGACGCCGATGATGCCGTAGGTCGTCTTCGCTTCCGAGGTCGCGTAGTCGATGTCGGCACGCAGCGTGTGAAGGGGCACGCGACCTTCGCGATACCACTCCGTACGAGCGATTTCGATACCGTTCAGACGGCCTGCGCTCATGATCTTGATGCCTTGGGCACCCAGACGCATCGCGTTCTGCATCGCACGCTTCATCGCGCGACGGAACATGATCCGGCGCTCGAGCTGTTGCGTGATCGAGTCAGCGATCAGTTGCGCATCGGTTTCCGGCTTGCGGATTTCTTCGATGTTGACGTGAACCGGCACGCCCATGCGGCGTTGCAGTTCCGTCTTCAGCTGTTCGATATCCTCGCCCTTCTTGCCGATGACGACGCCCGGACGCGAGCTGTAAATCGTGATGCGCGCGTTCTTTGCCGGACGCTCGATGACGACCCGACCGACCGAAGCGTTCTTCAGCTTCTTCTTCAGGTATTCACGAACACCGATGTCTTCCTGCAGCATCGCCGCGAAATTGTTGTTGTTCGCGTACCAACGCGAAGCCCAATTGCGGCTGACAGCCAGGCGGAAGCCAGTCGGATGAATTTTCTGTCCCATCGTATGGCTCCTTAATTCCCGACCGTCACAGTGATGTGACAGGATTGCTTCTCGATGCGGTTACCGCGGCCCTTGGCGCGCGCGGTGAAACGCTTGAGCGATGCAGCCTTGTCGACGTAGATGCTCTTGATCTTGAGCTCGTCGATATCTGCGCCTTCGTTGTGCTCCGCATTCGCGATTGCCGACAGCACAACCTTCTTCACGATGCCAGCCGCCTTCTTCGGCGAGAACGTCAGAACGTTCAGCGCCTTGTCGACCGGCAAACCGCGGATCTGGTCAGCCACAAGGCGCGTTTTTTGCGCCGAGATGCGGGCACCGCGATGAATTGCTTTCACTTCCATCTTGATTGCCCCTTATTTCTTGGCCTTCTTGTCGGCCGCGTGACCCTTGAACGTACGGGTCAGTGCGAACTCGCCAAGCTTGTGGCCGACCATGTTTTCCGAGATGTACACCGGAACGTGTTGACGGCCGTTGTGAACAGCGATCGTCAGGCCGATGAAATCCGGCAGAATCGTCGAGCGACGCGACCAGGTCTTGATCGGCTTTTTGTCGCGCGAAGCTGCAGCCGCCTCAACTTTCTTCAGCAAATGGGCGTCGCAGAACGGACCTTTTTTTACAGAACGTGCCATTGCCTACTCCTTAACGCTTGTGACGGCGCTGGACGATCATCGTCGTCGTGCGCTTGTTGCTGCGGGTGCGGTAACCCTTAGCCGGCGTACCCCACGGGCTCACCGGGTCGCGACCTGCAGCCGTCTTGCCCTCACCACCACCGTGCGGGTGATCAACCGGGTTCATCGCAACGCCACGCACCGTCGGGCGGATACCGCGCCAGCGGTTCGCGCCTGCCTTGCCGATTTGGCGCAGGCTATGCTCTTCGTTGCCGACTTCACCGATCGTTGCACGGCACTCGATGTGCACGCGGCGGATTTCGCCCGAACGCAGACGAACCTGCGCGTAGACGCCTTCACGTGCCAGCAGCATGGCCGACGTGCCAGCCGAACGCGCCATTTGCGCGCCCTTGCCCGGCAGCATCTCGATGCAGTGGATCGTCGTACCGACCGGAATGTTGCGGATCGGCAGCGTGTTGCCTGCACGGATCGGCGCTTCCGAACCCGACATCAGCTGTTGGCCGACGGTCAGGCCCTTCGGGGCGATGATGTAGCGACGCTCGCCGTCTGCGTAGAGCACCAGCGCGATGTTCGCGCTACGGTTCGGGTCGTACTCGAGACGCTCGACCTTTGCCGGGATGCCGTCCTTCGTGCGACGGAAATCGACGATACGGTAATGCTGCTTGTGACCACCACCCTTGTGACGCGTGGTGATGCGGCCGTTGTTGTTACGGCCGGCGGTCGAGCTCTGCGAGTCGAGCAGTGCCGCGAACGGCTTGCCCTGGTGCAGATTCTTGTTGACCACCTTGACCATCGCGCGGCGACCCGGCGAAGTCGGTTTAACTTTCACGATTGCCATGATTACTTGGCCTCCGCTTCAAAGTTGATTTCCTGGCCGGGCTTCAGGCAAACGTACGCCTTCTTCACGTCCTTACGGCGGCCCATCGAACGGCCGAAGCGCTTTTGCTTGCCCTTCTGAACCAGCACGTTGACCGAATCAACTTCAACCTTGAACAGCAGCTCGACAGCCGCCTTCACTTCCTGCTTCGTGGCATCCGGTGCGACTTCGAACACGACCTGCTCGTTCTTGTCGGCAACCAGCGTCGCCTTTTCCGAGATCACCGGTGCGAGCAGGACCTGCATCAAACGATGATCGTTCTTGCGAATCTCGCTCATGACAGCAACTCCTCGATCTGGGCGACCGCAGCCTTCGTGACCAGCACTTTCTTGAAGTAGATCAGCGACAGCGGGTCAGCGTAGCGCGGCTCGACAATCGCCACGTGCGGCAGGTTGCGCGAAGCCAGGTACAGGTTCTCGTCGACCGTGTCCGTAATGATCAGCACGGAGTCGAGACCCATGGTCTTGAATTTGTCAGCCAGCAGCTTGGTCTTCGGCGCTTCGAGGATGATGTCCTCGACGACCGACAGACGGCCTTCACGGGCCAGCTGCGAGAAGATCGAGCAGAGACCTGCGCGATGCATCTTCTTGTTGACCTTGTGCGAGAAGTTCTCTTCCGGCGAGTTCGGGAAGATGCGACCACCGCCACGCCACAGCGGGCTCGACGACATACCGGCACGAGCGCGGCCCGTACCCTTCTGACGCCACGGCTTCTTGGTGGTGTGCTTGACTTGCTCACGGTCCTTCTGTGCGCGGTTACCCTGGCGAGCATTCGCCTGGTACGCGACGACGACCTGGTGGATCAGCGCTTCGTTGTAGTCACGACCGAACACGACGTCCGACGCGTTGACCACTGCACCTTCCTGACCATTTTCGTTCAGGAGCTTGAGTTCCATTATTTCGCCCCCTTGGTCTTGACGGCCGGCGTCACGAAAACCTTGCCGCCCTTCGCGCCCGGAATCGCACCCTTGACGAGCAGCAGCTTGCGCTCTGCGTCGATACGAGCGATTTCGAGGTTCTGCACCGTCACCGTAACGTCACCGAGGTGACCCGTCATGCGCTTACCCGGGAAAACGCGACCCGGATCCTGCGCCATACCGATCGAGCCCGGCACGTTGTGCGAGCGCGAGTTACCGTGGGTAGCACGGCCGGAGGAGAAGTTGTAACGCTTGATCGTACCGGCGTAGCCCTTACCGATCGACACGCCTTGCACGTCGACCTTCTGGCCCACTTCGAAAAGATCAGCACCGACCACGGCGCCATTCGACAGCTCAGCTGCCTTGGCCGCGTCAATGCGGAATTCCTTGAGGATTTCACCGGCTTCGACACCGGCTTTGGCGAGATGACCTGCCAGCGGCTTCGTCACGCGCGATGCGCGGCGGGAGCCGAATGCAACCTGCACGGCCGTGTAGCCGTCGGTTTCAACAGTCTTGATCTGCGTCACGCGGTTGTCCGACACGTCCAGCACGGTGACGGGAATCGAATCCCCTTCAGCCGTGAAGATACGGGTCATGCCAACCTTGCGACCTACGAGTCCAAGGCTCATCATTTTCTCCATTCCCGACTGCGATTGGTCGGGGCTGATTTACAAAATGCCGGGCACGCAAGGCCCAACTTTTTTACGCGAATACGCGAAAAGCCAAGCAGTATAGCCCGACTTATCGATTTCCGCAAGCAATACAAAGACTTAGCACCGCCCGGCACGCCGGATGGCGCCGAAAGCCTTACTGCAGCTTGATTTCCACGTCGACGCCAGCCGGCAGGTCGAGCTTCATCAGCGCGTCAACCGTCTTGTCGGTCGGATCGACGATGTCCATCAGGCGCTGGTGGGTACGGATTTCGAGCTGATCGCGCGACGTCTTGTTGACGTGCGGCGAACGCAGGATGTCAAAACGCTGGATGCGCGTCGGCAGCGGCACCGGGCCACGGACGATTGCGCCAGTCCGCTTCGCGGTATCGACGATTTCGGCAGCCGATTGATCGATCAGACGATAGTCGAAAGCCTTCAGGCGAATGCGGATTTTCTGTTGCTGCATGACGATTCCTTGAAAAGAGCGAGGCGATGTTGCATCGCCGGACACTAAAAGAACGCGAAACCTGTTACCTGCGGGGAGCGAGGCGCCAGCTTCCGAACGGTACTTCCACTGCTAAGCCCGCGATTCTACACGAAAAATCGGAATGGTGGTGTGCGTTTGTCAAGACGGCAACGCGCACGCCACAAAGACAAAACCGGGTGCCAGATCAAACTGGACACCCGGTTTCGACGGTACGACTGCCTACCGTGGAATCGCGGACCCCGGAGGGATCCGCGGATCGTCGATGTTACTCGATGATCTTG
>NZ_JBSAXA010000037.1:0-24635 GCF_053427615.1 Burkholderia sp. AW33-5
GCCATCAGTTTATGCCTCACACACAAACATTCGGATAGGCTCACAAAGAAAAGTAACCGCCGCCCCGCGCAGGGGCGACGCTAATAGACCGACACGATCCCAGGTGCTTCACACCAACAAACCGCGCACCGCAAAAAACCTCAATCCTTGCCACCACGCTCGACCAGCGCCCCCCCACGAGGCTCACTCCCCCCGCCGGTCTGCTTCTCGAGCCACGCTCGCCGATCCTCCCGAGGCGTCACACCAAACCGCTCGCGATAAGCATTGGAAAAATGCGCAGCAGAAGAGAACCCGCAAGCGAGACTGACCTGAACCACCGACTTGCTGGTCCGCTGCAACTGGGTCCTGGCCTTGAGCAACCGGAGATTGAGGTAATACTTCGAGGGCATCGCCCCGAGATACTGGCGAAAAAGCCTTTCGAGCTGCCGCCGGGAAACGCCCACGAGCCCGGCGATCTCATCGGTCGTCAAGGGATCCTCGACATTGGCTTCCATCAACAGCAACGCATCGTTCAGCCGAGGATGCCGCTCGCCCGGCGCGGTCACGAAAGGAATCCGCTGCCGCTCCTCGCCGCTGCGCAGCGTGCCGGCCCCGAGCGCATCGGCAATGCGCTCACCCAGATCCGCCCCGTGTTCCCGGCCGATCATGGCCAGCATGAAATCGACGGTCGCCTGCCCGCCCGCACAGGTCGCCCGATCGCGATCGATCTCGAAGATCTGCTGCGTGACGATCGACCGCTCGAACTGCTCGGCGAACTGCTGATATGTCTCCCAGTTCACGCTCACGCGATATCCGGAAAGCTGCCCGGCCATCGCGAGCCACCACACGCCGTGGTGAATCCCGGTCACAACCGGCGTCCGCTGCCCGACCCGCGCGAGACTCGCGAGAAACAACCGATAGTCCGCAAACTGCTGAAACCGCTCCGACACGACGATCAGCCAGTCGCACGCGATCGCATCGTTGAACGCCGCATCGGCATGCCACTGCGCACCGCCGGCGAGCGGCACCGGCCGCCCGTCCCACGAACACACCTGCCAGCGATACAGCAAGCGCCCGTCGATCTCGTTCGCGAGATGCAACGCATCGACGATCGGACCCACACCCGACATCGACACGGGCGGCAATGCAACGATCGCCACCTGCGTCGTGCGGGTGGCGCCTGCGGGACGAGACACCGGTACCACGTATGAAACCCGCCTTTCGCGTTACTTGAGACTGCCCGACAGGAACTGCTTCAGACGCTCGCTCTGCGGACGCACCAGCACCTCCTTCGGATCGCCCTCTTCCTCGGTCCGCCCCTGATGCAGGAACATCACGTGGTTCGACACGTTGCGCGCGAAGCCCATCTCGTGCGTGACGACGATCATCGTGCGGCCTTCCTCGGCCAGCTTCTGCATCACCTTCAGCACTTCGCCGACCAGTTCCGGGTCGAGCGCCGAAGTCGGCTCGTCGAACAGCATCACGTCGGGATGCATCGCCAGCGCGCGCGCGATCGCGACACGCTGCTGCTGGCCGCCCGACAGATGCGACGGATACTGCTTCTCGACGCGCGGCGGCAAACCGACCTTCTCCAGGTATTCGCGCGCCCGCTCCTCGGCTTCCTTCTTCGAAATGCCGAGCACGTGCACCGGCGCTTCCATCACGTTCTCGAGCACGTTCATGTGCGCCCACAGATTGAAGTGCTGGAACACCATCGCGAGCTTCGTGCGGATGCGTTGCAACTGCTTGTGATCGGCCACCTCGAGCGCGCCGGCGCGGTCGGTCTTCGTGCGCACGGCCTCGCCGTCGACGACGATCTGCCCCGCATTCGGCCGCTCGAGAAAATTGATGCAGCGCAGGAACGTGCTCTTGCCCGAACCGCTCGCACCGATGATGCTGATGACGTCGCCCGCCTTCGCGTTCAGCGACACGCCCTTGAGCACCTCGTTATCGCCGTAGCGCTTGTGAATGTCGACGGCGGCAAGCTTGACGGAAGCGGACGCGCTCGTTTGAGTGATCTCGGCCAACTGGCTCTCCTCGAAGTGAAATCAATGACGGCCGGCCGCGAGATACGCGAGCCAGTGGCGCTCCGCCCGGCGAAATGCCGCGACGAGTGCGAACGATACCGCAAGATAGATCAGCGCGGCGATTCCGAACGACTGGAACGCCATGTAGGTCGCGGAATTGGCGTCGCGCGCGACCTTCAGGATGTCGGGCACGGTCGCCGTGAACGCGACGGTGGTCGCATGCAGCATCAGGATCACCTCGTTGCTGTACAGCGGCAGCGCGCGGCGCAGCGCCGACGGCAGGATCACCCGGCGGTACATCGTGAACGGCGACATCCCGTAAGCACGCGCCGCCTCGACCTCGCCGTGCGGAATCGCGCGAATCGCGCCGGCGAAGATTTCGGTCGTGTACGCGCAGGTGTTCAGCGCGAACGCGAGGATCGCGCAATTGAAGCCGCTGCGGAAAAACGCGTCGAGCAGCGAATGCGACCGCACGAACTCGAGGCTGTACATGCCCGTGTACATCAGCAGCAGCTGCACGTAGAGCGGCGTGCCGCGGAACACGTACGTGTAGAACCGCACCGGCATCGACAGCCACTTCTTCTTCGACACGCGCGCGACCGCGAGCGGCACCGCGCACACGAAGCCGAGCGAAATCGACGCGACGAGCAGCCACAGCGTCACCGCAAGGCCGGAGAGGCGCTGGCCGTCCCAATAAAGGAACGCCTGGCCGAATTCCTGGAGGATCTCGATCATAGTTCTGCGTGCCGCACGCCCATGGAATAACGCTTCTCGAGCTGGATCAGCACGAGGTTGGAAACGGTCGTGATCGCGAGGTAGATCAGCGCCGCGACGAGAATGAAGAAGAACATGTTGAACGTGCTCTTGCCGGCGTCCTGCGCGGCCTTCACGACGTCCGCGAGACCGATGATCGACACCAGCGCGGTCGCCTTCACGAGCACCTGCCAGTTGTTGCCGATGCCGGGCAGCGCGAAACGCATCATCTGCGGAAACATGATCCGCACGAACACGCGCATCCCGCTCATCCCGTACGCCGCGCCGGCCTCGAGCTGGCCGCGCGGCACCGACAGGAACGCCCCGCGGAACGTCTCGGTGAAGTACGCGCCGTAGATGAAGCCGAGCGTCAGCACGCCGGCGACGAACGGATCGATGTCGATCTGATCCCAGCCGACGAGGTCGGTGAACTGGTTCAGCCAGATCTGGATGCTGTAGAACAGCAGCAGCATCAGGACGAGATCGGGCACCGAGCGGATCAGCGTCGTATAACCGGTCGCGATCGCTCGCAGCACCCGGTTGTGCGACAGCTTTGCCACCGCGCCGATCAGCCCCAGCGCCACCGCAGCGGCGAGCGACAGCACCGACAGCTCGATGGTCTGCACGGTGCCGGCCCAGAGGACAGGACCAAAGCCGTAAAGGAACACGCGCGTCTCCAGTGTTGATATGAACACCGGCACGCATACCTTCCCGCGCCGGGCTGACGCGGATAGTCGCAAGCGAAATTGATTGCCTCAAATCACAGTGCATGCGATTGCTGCGTCGCAGCAATTCGTCGCACCATTTGCAGGCAAGGCCTACGCCACTGTTTCAAAAGGAAAAAAGCCGCTTCCTGACAGTCGGATGACATGCAGGGAAGCGGACTTTTTGCAATTTTCCGGTCGCTTTTTCGATATAGCGCCGCGGGCGGTCTCACCGCCCCTTCAGGATGTCGGAGCGCGAAGTCGTATAGACAAGCCCGTCCGGGCCGAAATGAACGTTAAAGAATGCGTCGGTATTCACGCCGTCCTCGAGCCAGCGCCAGCTCCACACCGTCTCGGGCTTCAGCGGGTACTGCGCGATGTCGCCCGGCTTGCCGAGCAGGCGCCGCACTTCGTCCTCGGTCATTCCGGGACGCACCTTCGCGAAGTTCTCGGCGGTCAGCACCTGCGTCGCGCCCGTGTAGTGCCCGCTCGCGTCGAGGTCGACGAACCAGGTCTGGTTGCCCATCGGGCCGCGCGGATATTCGAGGCGCTTCGAGCCGTCGGTGAACGCGCGCTCGGTCTCGGGCTTGCCCATCGTGGCGCGCACGTCGGCTTCGGTCGATACGCCGGCCTTCAGCCCCTTGAGCAGCAGCGGCGCCGGCTTGATCGCGTTGAAAAAGTCCCTGATACGTTGCACGTCGAGATTGCCTTGCTTGTCGTCGCAGCCGGTCAGCGCCAGCGCGGCGGCCAGCATCGTCACGGGAAGCAGCCGGAAACGGAAAATCATCGGAAGAAATGCGCGTCGAGAAAACACGCGGCAAGGATACCCGTGCAACGCCAAAAGCGCGAGACGGGCGCGCGGCCCGTCTCGTGTTCACTGCATCGTTTCGGTTTGCACCTCGGCCTCGCGGCTTGCCTGCAGGGTGCGCGCCCCGGCTGGCACCGCCTTGATCCGGCGGCGCGTGCGCACCAGTTCGGCCAGCTGCCACGAACCGAGCGCCAGGCAGCCGAACAGCACCTCGCGGCCGCGCTTGACCAGCGCGAGCGACAGCGCCGTCTCGCGATCGACGCCGAACATCTGCGCGAGCAGCACGACGGTCGCCTCCTGCACGCCGAGGCCGCCCGGCACCATGAACGCCGCATGCCGCACGGCCTGCGTCATCGCCTCGATCGCGATCGCGCCGCCGATCGATACCGGATGGCCGAGCAGCGCGAGCGCCCAGTAGATTTCGAGCGCGCCGAGCACGTAGCCGGACAACTGCCAGAAGAACGCGCTGAACAGCAGCGACGTGCGCGACATCAGCGCGTCGATGTCGCCATCGAGGCGGCGGCCGTCGACGCCCTGCAGCAACCGGTGCGAATCGCCGAGCAGACGCCCGGCGAACCGCTCGATCGCATGGAAGATCCCGCCGCGACGCATCAGCACGACGCCGAGCACCGGCAGCGGGAGCGTCAGCAGCAGCGCGAGGCCGATCGTGCCGCCGCCCATATCGTGCGTCGTCGCGAGCAGCAGCACGAGGCCGAGCGCGGCGAATGCATACTGGACGACGATCGTCACCAGCACCTCGACGATCACCGACGCGGTCACGCGGCTCGCGTCGGGCACCTGCCAGCGCGCCATCCGGATCCCGACCAGCTCGCCGCCGATCCCGACCACCGGCAGCAGCCGGTTCACGGCTTCGCGCACGGTCGCGACCCACCACAGGAACGACAGCGACGCGCGCCGGTCGAGCAGCTGGTGCCACGCATACGCGTCGAGCAGCAACGGCAGCGCGTGGAACGGCACGAGCCACAGCAGCGCGAAACCGGCGCGCTCGAGCATCTGCGTCACGTCGCCGACACCTTCGTGCAAACCGAGCGCGAGCAGGATTCCGATGCCGATCGGCCAGCCGAGCCATTTGATCCACTTGGTCATGACGGCTGCGCCCCCGCTTCGCGCGACGCTCGCGTGCCGCGCCGCGCCGCCGGCTGGCCGAACACGTCGGCAAAACCACCGGTCGCGACGCCCGCGGCCTTCAGCGCGGCCGCGACGCGCGGCGACAGCAGCGCATCCAGTTCGTCGACCGGGCGGTAGTCGGCCATCGTCGGCGTGATCGGGCCGTCGCCCGCTTCCGCCGGATGACAGTAGATCTCGCCGACGCCGGGCGGCAGCGCCGCGAGCGCGTCGAGCAGCACGGCCTCGTCCATCGCACCCGTATGCTCGATCCCGACCACGTAGTCGTTATGCGCGAGCCCCGCGCGGTCGAGCCGCGCGCGCACCAGCGCGATCCACGGTTTGAGCAGCGCGGGCGCGCGCGTTTCGTACGGCAGCCGCACCGCGCGCAGCCCGTAGTCGCGGCCGATCTCGATGATCATCGACAGCACGGTCGGATGCAGGTGGAAATGCTTGTGCGCGTTCACGTGGTCGAGCGGCAGGCCGCTCGCCGCGAACGCCTCGAACTGCGCGCGGATCTCGCGGCGCAGCTGCGCACGCACGTGCGGCAGGAAGAAGAAGCGGCAGCCGTCCTTCGCCATCGCGTCGCCGAACCGCCCGTCGGGGCCGACGAGCGCGGGAATTTCATGCGCGGGCAGCGTGGCCGGCCCGTCCGCGAGAACGAGGTGCAGGCCGACCGCGAGCGACGGCAGCCGCCGCGCGCGTTCGATCGCATCCTGCGCCGCGGGCGCACCGACCATCAGGCTCGCGGCGTTCAGCACGCCGTCGCGATGCGCGCGCTCGACCGCCGCGTTGACGCGCGGGTGCAGCCCGAAGTCGTCCGCGGTGAAGATCAGCGCCCGCGCCGCCCGCTGCGTCGTCACGAATCAGGCCTCGTGCGCGCGCAGGAAGCGGAAGAATTCGACGCCTTCGCGCAGACGGCGCTTCATCATGTCCCAGTTCGTCAGCATCTCGCGGACGATCTCCCAGATCTTCGACGGACGGAAGTAGAACTGGCGATAGAACTGCTCGAGGTGGTGATAGATCTCGTCGCGCGACAGGTGCGCATAGCCGATCGCCGCCAACTGCACGCCTTCCTTGCTCACCAGGTTGATAGTCTTGTTCTCTTCCATCCAGCCGTTTTCCACGGCCTGCTTGTAGAGCGTCGTGCCCGGATACGGTGCGGCGAGCGACACCTGGATCGTATGCGGATTGATTTCCTTCGCGTACTCGATCGTCTTCTTGATGGTTTCCTGCGTCTCGCCCGGCAGGCCGAGAATGAAGGTGCCGTGGATCTTGATGCCGAGCTTCTTGCAGTCCGCGCTGAAGCGGCGCGCGAAATCGGTGCGCACGCCCTTCTTGATGTTCACGAGGATCTGGTCGTCGCCGGATTCGAAGCCGACCAGCAGCAGGCGCAGGCCGTTTTCCTTCATGACCTTCAGCGTCTTGTACGGCACGTTCGCCTTCGCGTTGCACGACCACGTCATGCCGAGCTTGCCCAGACCGATGGCGATGGCTTCGGCGCGCGGCAGGTCGTCGGTGAAGGTGTCGTCATCGAACATCAGTTCCTTCACTTCCGGCATGTTGTCGCGGATCCACTTCGCTTCGGCGAGCACGTTCTCGACCGAGCGCGTGCGGTAGCGATGGCCGCTGACCGTCTGCGGCCACAGGCAGAACGTGCAGCGCGACTTGCAGCCGCGGCCCGTATAGATCGACACGTACGGGTAATTCAGGTAGCCGATGAAGTAGTTGTCGATCTTCAGGTCGCGCTTGTAGACGGGCGCGACGAACGGCAGCTCGTCCATGTTCTCGAGGATCGGACGCGCTTCGTTGTGCTCGATCGAGCCGTCCTTCGCGCGCCAGCTCAAGCCCTTGATCTCGGGGAACGGCTTGCCTTCGGCGATTTCCTTGCAGGTGTAGTCGAATTCCTCGCGGCACACGAAGTCGATCGCCTCGCTCGCCGTGAGCGAGTTGTGCGGATCGACCATCACCTTCGCGCCCACCATGCCGACCAGCATCGACGGCTTCATCTTCTTGAGATCCTGCGCGAACATCGCGTCGGTCGGGAACGACGGCGTGCTCGTGTGGATGATCACGAGGTCGTAGTCGTTGGCGATCTTCAGCGTCTCTTCGACCGACAGGCCGTCGGCCGGCGCGTCGACGACGCGGCTGCCCGGCACGAGCGCGGCCGGCTGCGCGAGCCACGTCGGGTACCAGAAGGAACGGATTTCGCGCTTCGCCTGGTAGCGCGAGCCGGCTCCGCCGTCGAAGCCGTCATACGAAGGGGCCTGCAAGAACAGCGTTTTCATGAATGCTCCGGTAGCCTGCATAGTTCGATTCGTTTCAACGATTCAGTCAATCAACCGCGGGCCGCCCTGCCGGCGCCCGCCTCTCTGTCATGTCGCGTCGCGCGGCGTTGCCGCGCGGCGCGTCTCGGCCTTCGGGCCGGATTCGATCGGGGCCGGGCGCATGGCCGGCTCCCTCGGGGAACACGCCTCAGCGGCCGTCCCCGCCTTCCACTGCCGCCGTCGCGCGTTCGCCGCCGACGACCGTCATCCTCGCGCCACGCCACACGACGTGCGTGCCGAACGCGGCCGCGAGCCATTCGAGCGCGAGCAGCGTGTCGCGCACCGCGACGAGCGGCAGATCGCGCCAGAACGCGCGCCAGCCGTCCTCGCCGCGCGCGTGCAGCACGAGCCGCCCGAACGCGCCCGCGACAGCCGCGCCACCCGCCAGCGTGCCGGCGACGGTGCCGTCGAGACGCAGTGCCAGTGCCGCGCCGATCGCGAGCCACGGTACGGTGAACGTGATGAACAGGAACGCGAAGCCGGCCGGATTCAGCGAACGGATCGTGCGCAGCCAGCGCGTCTCGCGGTGCCAGAGCGGCCCGAACGACGGCTCGATCACGTCGGTCGCGACCTCGACCTCGGACAGCACGGTGCGCCGCCCGAGGCGGCGCGGCAGCTCGGCGAGCCAGAAATCGTCGGCCAGTTCGTCCTTCAGCGCGATGAAGCCGCCGATCCGGTCGAGCGTGTCGCGCGTCAGCGCGAGCGTCGCGCCGAAGCCGAAGCGGCTCGAGCGGCCGAGGTGCGTGATCCGTACCGACGGCGCGAACCAGGCATCGACGAACTGCGCGCCGATCCGCGTCCAGAACCCGCCGACGCTGCGCGCATGATACAGGCACGTGACGACCCCGACCGACGCGTCGGCGAGCGGCGCCGTCACGCGCTCCAGATAATCCGGCTGCACCGCGATGTCGCTGTCCGCGATCACGATGCGGCCGTACTTCGCGCGCTCCGCCAGATTGATCAGGTTGCTGACCTTCAGGTTCTTGCCGTGCACGCGCGCGTCGATCACGAGCGTGATGTCGCATTCCGGATAATCGGCGCGCAGCCGCTCGACCACGGCGATGGCCGGATCGGCCGCCGACGCGACTCCGAACAGCACTTCATGGCGCGGGTGGCGCTGCTCGCAGAACGTCGCGAGGTTCTCGTACAGGTGCGGCTCCGCGCCGCACAGCGGCTTGAGCACGCTGACGGGCTCGAAGCCGTCGCGCGCGGCGGTGCGCGGCGTGCGCGGACGCGGCGCGAACGCGGCAACGAGCGCATAGCCGGCCGCGGCCAGCGCAAACACCGTCAGGAGCCAGTCCAGCAACGTGACGGCCGGCGTCATGCGCGACGCTCTCCGGCAACGCGCGCGCCCTGCCGATCGATCGAACCGGGTTGAACGTGATTGGATATTCCGACAGCAACGAACGCGGGCACGACCCGACTCCTTGTTCCAGCAGCGTCTGTGTAAAGGGGAGGCACGGCCCGGTCCCCGAAGGCGGCCATGCCCGGCTTCGCGTGGCATATCCTCGCGCGATGCCCGGGACGGGATGCGGGAAGATTCGAATAGCTGCCATCGGCACAACATGGGCAGGCGCCGGATTTTATCAGCCCGCGCCGCCCCGCGCTCGGACGCCTCGCGAAACGGACTGGTGCAATTTCGGCAAAGCTGTGCGGCCGACGAACCATTCTGATACCACCTCGTTCACGTTAGCGTAAGCGCTTTGCAGGCATATTGCAGTCTTGAAAATCAAACGTTTCGTGGAATTTTGTGCGTCGATGCGAAGACATGCCCAATCGCCGTAAAGATTGGTAATTATTCTGAGATTAGGTTGATTCTTGCAACAATCGCCAGACCTTACCTTGCACCCCTGAAAGGCTCATGGGTATCCGCGCGTCGCCAGCGCGTTCCGGAACCCTTTGGCAAAATCGTCGGCATCTGTTGCGCATGCGCATCACCGCGCCCCTCCCCTTCGAAGGCCACCCGATGATTCCGTTTTCCGTACTCGATCTCGCCCCCATTCCCGTCGGCGCCGACGCCGCCCAGGCGTTCCGCAACACCGTCGATCTCGCGCAGCACGCGGAGCGTCTCGGTTACCGGCGCTACTGGCTCGCCGAACATCACAACATGCCCGGCATCGCGAGCGCGGCGACCGCCGTCGTGATCGGTCATGTGGCGGGCGCGACGAAGACGATCCGCGTCGGCTCGGGCGGGATCATGCTGCCGAACCATGCGCCCCTCGTGATCGCCGAGCAGTTCGGCACGCTCGCGTCGCTGTATCCGGGGCGCATCGACCTCGGGCTCGGCCGCGCGCCCGGCACCGACCAGACCACGTCGCGCGCGCTGCGCCGCGACCTGATCGGCAGCGCCGACGCGTTTCCGGACGACGTCGCCGAGCTGCAGCGCTACTTCGCGGAACCGGTGCCCGGCCAGCGCGTGCGCGCGGTGCCCGGCGCGGGGCTGGACGTGCCCGTGTGGCTGCTGGGTTCGAGCCTCTTCAGCGCGCAGCTCGCCGCGATGCTCGGGCTGCCGTTCGCATTCGCGTCGCACTTCGCGCCGGACTACCTGATGCGCGCGCTCGAGCTTTATCGCGCGCAGTACCGGCCGTCGGCCGCGTGGCCGAAACCGCATGCGATGGTCGGGATCAACGTGTTCGCGGCCGATACCGACGACGAGGCGCGGCGCCTCTTCACATCGCTGCAGCAGCAGTTCATCAACCTGCGCCGCGGCACGCCGGGCAAGCTGCCGCCGCCCGTCGACACGCTCGAGGCGAGCGAGTTCGAACTCGCGAACGTCGCACACGCGCTGTCGTTCGCGGCCGTCGGCTCGCGCGACACGGTGCGCGACAAGCTGCGCGACCGGATCGCGCAAACGGGCGCGGACGAGGTCATCATCACCGCGCAGATCCATGATCACGCCGCGCGGGTGCGCTCGTTCGAACTGGCGGCACAGATCCGCGACGAACTCGCGAACGAAACCCGCTGACCGGGCGGGTGCGCCCGTGCAGGCGTCACTGCGGGTGCACCGCCTCCATGCCTTCGAGCAGCGCCTTGTGGAACGCGTCCGGGTCCTGGATCTGCGGCGCGTGCCCGAGCGCCGGGAATTCGACGAGCTGCGCGCCGGGAATCGCCGCCTGCGTGCGTTTCGCGAGCTCCGGGTAACGGCCGAGCTTCGCGTGCACCTCGGGCGGCGCCACGTCCTTGCCGATCGCGGTCGTGTCCTTGTCGCCGATCAGCAGCAGCGTCGGCACGCGGATCGCACCGAGTTCGTAGACCACCGGCTGCGTGACGATCATGTCGTAGATCAGCGCGGAGTCCCACGCGACCGCGTCGCGGCCCGGGCCGCGATACATGCCGGCAAGCATCTGCACCCAGCGCTCGTAGGACGGCGCCCACTTGCCCGCGTAGTAGGTCGCCTGCTCGTAGCGGCGGATGCCGTCCGCCGTCGTCTTCTGCTCGCGTGCATACCAGTAGTCGACCGACAGCGGCGGCACGCCGAGCGCCTTCCAGTCCTCCAGGCCGATCGGGTTCACCAGCACGAGCTGCTCGGTCGCCTTCGGGTACATCAGCGCGTAGCGCATCGCGAGCATCCCGCCCGTCGAATGGCCGACGATCGTCGCCGACTTCACGCCGATCGACTCGAGCAGCGCATGCGTGTTGCGCGCGAGCTGCTGGAAGCTGAACTGGTAGCGCTCGGGCTTCGACGATTTGCAGAAGCCGATCTGGTCCGGCGCGATCACGCGATAGCCGGCGCGGCTCAGCACGCCGATCGTGTCCTCCCACGTCGCCGCGCAGAAGTTCTTCCCGTGCAGCAGCACGACGGTGCGGCCGTTCGGGTGCGCCGGCTGCACGTCCATGTACATCATCTCGAGGGTTTCGCGCTGGGACACGAACGCGTAGCGGTGCACCGGCTCCGGATAGGCGAAGCCTTCCAGGCGGGGGCCGTACACGGGCCCGTCGTTACCGGCCGGCGCCGGGACGGCGGCCGCGGCTGGCGTCGCGCATGCGGCAGCGACACCCGCGCCGAGCACGGCGGCGCGCGCGAGGGACAACATCTTGCAAATCGAAGGCATGGCGATCACGGTAAAGGGAAATGCACGCGGGCAGCCAGGCGGCTGCGCGCCCCGCGATTCTACGCGGTCGGGCTGACGACGGCGCGCAACACTCGATGACCGCGCGACTTCCGCGCACGCGACGATCTCGGGTATCGTGTGACGTGACCCTGAAACGCCTGCAGGCGAACGCTCATGAAAAACGTCCTCAGCATTCAGTCGCACGTCATCTACGGACACGCCGGCAACAGCGCGGCCGTGTTCCCGATGCAGCGCCTCGGCGTCAACGTCTGGCCGCTCAACACCGTCCAGCTGTCGAATCACATGCAGTACGGCCACTGGGCCGGCAGCGCGATCGACGCCGCGAAGATGGAGCAACTCGTCGACGGGGTCGCCGCGATCGGCGCGCTCAAGCGCTGCGACGCGGTGCTGTCCGGCTTCGTCGGGTCGCCGGCGCAGGCGCGCGCGACGGTCGAGATCGTGCGCACGGTGAAGGCGATGAACCCGAACGCGTGGTACTTCTGCGACCCGGCGCTGGGCCAGACGGGCGGCATCCGGCCCGAACCCGGCGTCGAGGAATTCATCGTCCAGGAGATGCCGGCGCTCGCGGACGGCATGTCGCCGAACCACACCGAGCTGCAGAAGCTCGCCGGGCGGCGCATCGAGACCGTCGCCGAAGCCGTCGACGCCTGCCGCGCGCTGATCCGCCGCGGCCCGAAGATCATCCTCGTCAAGCACCTGCACGACCGCAACAGCCCGGCCGACCGCTTCAACATGCTCGCCGTCACCGAGACCGAAGCGTGGATCGGCCAGCGCCCGCTGTATGCGTTTCCGCGCCATCCGGTCGGCGTCGGCGACCTCACCAGCGCCATCTTCGTCGCACGCCGGCTGCGCGGCGACTCGGTGCGCGCCGCGTTCGAGCACACGCTCGCGGCCGTGCACGCGGTCGTGAAGGCGACCTACGACGCGCGCCGCTACGAGCTCGAACTCGTTGCCGCGCAGGATGAAATCGCGCGCCCGAGCGAATGGTTCGGCGCGTGGGTGACGGACGCCTGACGCCGCCGCATCCGCGTCGCCGGCGCGCGCGATCTGCTGTTCTGCCGTTCTGCTGTTCTGCTGTTCTGCCGTTCTGCTGTCCGCTTTCCCGCTGTCCGCATCCCCGCTTCCCTTGCATCACGACCGTCGGCCGTTGTCCGTTCAATGCCGCGCGTGCAAACGTTTCCGGACTTCACATGAATGACACCGAATACTCGCTATGCTCGCGGCGGCACGACTGGCGCAGCCGCATCCTGCGCCGCGGACGCGCCCGTTATTTCCCGCATGTCCCGCCAACCGGCTCCCCCTTTAACGCACGATAACGACCATGACCCGATCGAACCGTCGTGACTTCCTGCGCGTCGCCGCCGGCACTGCCGGCGCCGCCGCGCTGAACCTCTTCCCGCCCGTGATCCGCGATGCGCTCGCCATTCCCGCGAACCGCCGTACCGGCACGATCCGCGACATCGAACACATCGTGATCCTGATGCAGGAGAATCGCTCGTTCGACCATTACTTCGGCACGATGCGCGGTGTCCGCGGCTTCGGCGACCCGCGCCCGCTGCGCCTCGCGAACGGCAAGTCGGTGTTCCACCAGCCGGTCGGCCCGGCCGAGCTGCTGCCGTTCCACCCGGGCGCCGACAAGCTCGGCCTGCAGTTCCTGCAGGACCTGCCGCACGGCTGGCAGGACATGCACGCCGCGTGGAACAAGGGCCGCTACGACCAGTGGGTGCCGAACAAGGGCACCACGACGATGGCGTACCTGAAGCGCGACGACATCCCGTTCCACTATCAGCTCGCCGATGCGTTCACGATCTGCGACGCGTACCACTGCGCGATCCCGAGCTCGACCGACCCGAACCGCTATTACATGTGGACCGGCTACGTCGGCAACGACGGCACGGGCGGCGGCCCGGTGCTCGGCAACGAGGAAAAGGGCTACGGCTGGACGACTTATCCGGAAGTGCTCGAGCAGGCCGGCGTGTCGTGGAAGATCTACCAGGACGTCGGCACGGGGCTCGACGCGAACGGCTCGTGGGGCTGGACGCAGAACCCGTACATCGGCAACTACGGCGACAACGCGCTGCTCTACTTCAACCAGTACCGCAGCGCGCTGCCCGGCACGCCGCTGTACGAAAAGGCGCGCACCGGCACCAACATCAGCGCCGGCGGCACGCTGTTCGACGTGCTGCAGCAGGACGTGAAGAACGGCACGCTGCCGCAGGTGTCGTGGATCTGCGCGCCGGAAGCCTATTCGGAGCACCCGAACTGGCCGGCCAACTACGGCGCGTGGTACATCAAGCAGGTGCTGAAGGCGCTCGTGTCGAATCCGGACGTGTGGAGCAAGACCGCGCTCTTCATCACGTACGACGAAAACGACGGCTTCTTCGACCACGTGCAGCCGCCGTTCGCGCCGCAGTCGCGCGACAACGGGCTATCGACGGTCGCGACGACCAACGAGGTGTTCGCCGGCGACGCGTCGCACATGGCTGGCCCGTACGGGCTCGGGCCGCGCGTGCCGATGCTGGTGGTGTCGCCGTGGACCAAGGGCGGCTGGGTCTGTTCGCAGACCTTCGATCACACGTCGCTGCTGCAATTCATCGAAGCGCGCTTCAGCGCGCAGTACGCGGTCACCGCGGCGAACGTGTCGCCGTGGCGCCGCACGGTGTGCGGCAACCTGACGTCCGCGTTCGACTTCGCGACGCCCGACGCAAGCTGGCCGCAGCTCCCGGACACGAGCGGCTACGCGCCGCCCGACCGCAACCGTCACCCCGACTACATCCCGGTGCCGCCGGTCGTCCAGCATCTGCCGAAGCAGGAGGCCGGCCTGCGTCCGGCGCGCGCGCTGCCGTACGAGCTGTTCGTGCACGGCCGGATCGACAATGCGAGCGGCCAGTTCCGGCTGACCTTCGCGAACACCGGCACCGCGGGCGCGGCGTTCCAGGTTCAGGCGCGCAATCGCGTCGACGGCCCGTGGACCTACACGGTCGACGCCGGCAAGCGGCTTTCCGACACGTGGAGCCCGGCGCCGTCGCTCGGCCTGTACGACCTCGACGTGTACGGCCCGAACGGCTTCTATTGCCACTTCCGCAGCCCCGCCGCGTTGGCGGTCGGCCCCGCGAGCGTCAACCCCGAGGTGATCTACGGCTACGACGTCGCGAACGGCAACATCACGCTGCGCCTGATGAACCGCGGCCACAAAGCCGTGCGGCTCAAGGTGACGAACGCCTACGGCCACGGCCACGCGCGTGAGTTCGACCTCAAGCCGGGCACGCACGTCGACGACTACTGGGACCTGCGCGGCAGCAACGGCTGGTACGACCTGACCGTCAGCGACGGCAAGCCGCTCGGCTTCCAGCGCCGCTTCGCGGGCCACGTCGAGACCGGCCGCCCGAGCACCAGCGACCCGGCCATCCGCACGACCGCGGCGCACGACGACGCCGAAGCCGCATCGGACGCGCTGTCCGACTGACGGCTGTCATGACGCGGCGCGGCCCCGGCGGGCCGCGCCGTGTTCTCACTCCGCACCGCCGCCCGCCTCCCCGCCTGTCGCGCTCGCGACGGGAAACTCCCGATACCGGCCATCCGCGCTCGCGTGGAAGCTATGCGCAAATCCGCACCGAATGCGCGGCAAATTCCCAAGACCCGCACATATCGGCGACCTATATATCGAGGCGATCGGGGCTCCTCGCAGAGCCTGACGGGAGATTCTTCCGGGAAGCATCAGCATGCCGACCTCCCCGCCCGATTCCGAGAAGCGGTCGAACCGCCCGCCCGTCGCACGCGCCCGGCCCGCCGGCTGCGTGCGGTATCCACCCGCTGGTGTAAGAACAAGAGGAACGAACATGAAATTGCGTCATTCCCTGTTGTCGGTATCGGTCGTATCCGCGGTAGCTCTCCTCTCGCAACAGGCCGCTCAGGCGGCCGACTCGACCGACGTCAAGGTCGGCTTCGCCGCGCCGCTCACCGGCGTGAACGCCGGTTACGGCAAGGATCTCCAGAACGGCGTGCAGCTCGCGCTCGACGATGCGGCTGCGCAGAAGATTCAGATTGCCGGCAAGCCCGCGCACTTCAACCTCGTCGTGCAGGACGACCAGGCCGACCCGCGCATCGGCGTGCAGGCGGCCCAGGCGCTCGTCGACCAGAACGTGTCGGTGGTGGTCGGCCACTTCAACTCGGGCACGACGATTCCGGCGTCGGTGGTCTACGACAAGGCCGGCATCCCGGTGATCGACCCGGCCGCGACCAATCCGACGCTCACGTCGCGCGGGCTCGCGAACATGTTCATGGTGATCGCGACCGACGGCCAGAACGCCGGCAACGCGGGCAAGTACGCGGTGGACGTGACCAAGGCGAAGCGCATCGCGATCATCGACGACCGCACCGCGTTCGGCCAGGGCGAGGCCGACGAGTTCGAGAAGGCCGTGAAGGCGGCCGGCGGCAACATCATCGGCCGCGAGTTCACCAGCAACCAGGCGGTCGACTTCCGCGCGCAGATCACGAGCCTGAAGGGCAAGAACCCCGACCTGATCTTCTTCGGCGGTCTCGATTCGCTCGCCGCGAACTTCATCAAGCAGATGCGCCAGCTCGGGCTGAACGCGCAGTTCGTCGGCGGCGGCGGCGTGAAGGACAACGAGTTCATCAAGATCGCCGGCCCGGCCGCCGAAGGCGCGATGGCGTGGGAGTATGGACGGCCGCTCGACGAGCTGCCGCAGGGCAAGGATTTCGAGCAGCGGTTCAAGAAGCGCTTCGGCGTCGACGTGCTGTCGTATGCGCAGTTCGGCTACGACGCGGCGTGGGCGGCGATCAAGGCGATGCAGGCGGTCAACTCGACCGATCCGAAGGTCTATCGCCCGGCGTTGAAGAAAGTCGACTTCGAAGGTGTCACCGGCCGCATCTCGTTCGCGAACGACGGCTCGCTGAAGAGCGGGATGTCGACGCTGTATCAGGTGAAGAGCGGTGCGTGGAAGACCATCGTGACGAAGGGAGGCTGATCGAAGCGGGATGGGCGGCCTGGACAGCCAGGCCGCCTGGGCGCGGGCGGTGGCGGGAACGCCGCCCCGCCTTCACACGCGCGATGCGGATACCGACGAATGGGTAGCCGGCAATAAAACGATCGGCGCAATCGCGCCGATCTTATACGATGACTGATGTTATTTCGGCGATATTCGCCGTGGCCCGCGGCAATGCGCGGGCCGTCTCGTCAGCTGGCCTGCGTATCGCGTTCCGCCTCGGCCGCCTCGTGCGCACGGCGCAGCCGCTCGCGGCTGTTGGTCAGGTGCGTGCGCATCGCGGCACGCGCGGCTTCGGGGTCGTGACGCGCGATCGCCTCGTAAATGTCTTCATGCTCGTGATTGAGCCGGCCGACATAGCGCTCGAGGTCGTCACCGGCGAAGCGCGCCGAATTCACGCGCGTGCGCGGAATGATCGACGCGCCGAGCTGCGTCATGATGTCGACGAAATAGCGGTTGCCGGTGGACTGCGCGATCTGCAGGTGGAACTGGAAATCGAGCTGGGCCGTGTCGCGGCCGCCGCCCGCCCCCGACGCGATCGCGTCGAGCGCGCGCCGCAGCGCGGCGAGATCGGTATCGTTCGCGCGCTGCGCCGCGAGGCTCGCGCATTCGCTTTCGAGGCTGATGCGCAGCTCGAGCACGGCAAGCACGTCGCGCAGCGTCGTGATCGTCGCGGGATCGATGCCGAGCGTCTGGCGGCGCGTCGGTTCGAGCACGAAGCTGCCGATGCCGTGGCGCGTCTCGATGAGGCCGCTCGCCTGCATCCGCGAGATCGCTTCGCGCACGACCGTGCGGCTGACACCCTGCGCCGCCATGACTTCGGTTTCGGTCGGCAGCTTGTCGCCGGGACGCAGCGTGCCGTTTTCGATCTGCGCGGTCAGCGCGTCGACGACATCTTGTGCGAGGCTGCGTGCGCGACGGCGCGGCGCTGCGGGAAGCGTGGGCACGGACATGAGGCCGGTTCCTTTTTGAATGATCGTAATGTGAGCCGAGGGTTTACGCGGGGTTTGAGCGAACGCCGATGATTCATTATACTGCGTCACAAGTCATCCGACGACTGATGATCGAGCCACGGATCTCCTGTCGACCGAGGCCGGCGTACAAGCACCTGCCAGGTCCCGTGATTCGCGATCGGCCGACATTCGCGCTTCTGCGCGGCTGCCGGCGCCCGGTTTCACGGTCGACCGAAGCGCGCATCCGCGCTTGTTCCGGTCCGCCGCGACACCGGCATCGAGCGGGTCGCCCCCACCCTTTCGGGTTGCTGTCGACATGCGGGGCTTGCGCGCCGCGCACGTCGGTTGTCGAATGATCGCACCTCCCGCCGCGCGCGGCAAAGCTTTTGCCGCACGGCATTGCCCACACTTTCGCCATCGCCGCCATGAACGCCGTCACTGCCTCGCCTTCCCACGACACGCCGCGCATCGTCGACCTGCAAGCCATTCCGGTCGCCGGCCACGACAGCATGCTGCTCAACCTGAGCGGTGCGCACGGCCCGTTCTTCACCCGCAACCTCGTGATCCTGAAGGACAGCGCGGGCCGCACCGGCGTCGGCGAGGTGCCGGGCGGCGAAAGCATCCGCCGCACGCTCGAGGATGCGCGCGCGCTCGTCGTCGGTCAGCCGGTCGGCAACTACCATGCGGTGCTCAACGACGTGCGGCGCACCTTTGCCGACCGCGACGCGAGCGGCCGCGGCCTGCAGACTTTCGACCTGCGCACCACGATCCACGCGGTCACCGCGCTCGAGGCCGCGCTGCTCGACCTGCTCGGCCAGCATCTCGGCGTGCCCGTGGCCGCCCTGCTCGGCGAGGGACAGCAGCGCGAGCGCGTCGAGATGCTCGGCTACCTGTTCTACGTCGGCGACCGCACGCAAACCGCGCTGCCCTACCGCGATGGCCGCGGCGCGACCGACGACTGGACGCGCGTACGCGACGAGGCCGCGCTGACGCCCGAGGCGGTCGTGCGCCTCGCCGAAGCCGCGCATGCGCGCTACGGGTTCAACGACTTCAAGCTGAAGGGCGGCGTGTTCGAAGGCGCACGCGAGGTCGAAGCCGTGACGGCGCTCGCCGAGCGCTTCCCCGAAGCACGCGTGACGCTCGATCCGAACGGCGCGTGGTCGCTCGACGAGGCCGTGCGGCTGTGCCGCGACCTGCATCACGTGCTCGCGTATGCGGAAGATCCGTGCGGTGCGGAAAACGGCTACTCGGGCCGCGAGGTGATGGCCGAATTCCGCCGCTCGACCGGGCTGCCGACGGCGACCAACATGATCGCGACCGACTGGCGGCAGATGGGCCACGCGGTGCAGCTGCAGGCGGTCGACATCCCGCTCGCCGACCCGCACTTCTGGACGATGCAGGGCTCGGTGCGCGTCGCGCAGATGTGCCGCGACTGGGGCCTCACGTGGGGCTCGCATTCGAACAACCACTTCGACGTGTCGCTCGCGATGTTCACGCACGTCGCGGCCGCCGCGCCCGGTCAGGTCACCGCGATCGACACGCACTGGATCTGGCAGGACGGCGAACGGCTGACGCGCGAGCCGCTGAAGATCGAGAACGGGCTCGTGGAAGTGCCGAAGCGTCCGGGTCTCGGCATCGACATCGACATGGATGCGGTCGCGGTCGCGCACGAGCTGTACAAGCAGCACGGGCTCGGCGCGCGCGACGATGCAGCTGCGATGCAGTATCTGATTCCGGGGTGGACGTTCAACAACAAGCGCCCCTGCCTCGTGCGCTGAGCACCGAACGAGCCGGGCGGCGGGTCCACCCGGTCGAGAGACTAGCCGGCCGCCCCGATCCCCCGCGCCATTCCCGACGCGGCGAACACGATGACCATGACGAGCACGGCCTGCCAATGGCCGATCCGCACGTAGGTGCGTGCGCGGCCCAGATCGGGCATCTGCTGCTGCCGCGCGGCGATGCGCCAGCGGATCAGCCCGAGCATCGGCACGATCTCGAGCAGCAGGATCAGCACGAGCGCGGTCATCTTGAGGTGAAAGAGCGGCTCGTGAAGGTAATACCCGGCGCCCTTCTCGAAACCGCCGAACGCGCGCGTGAGTCCCGTCGCGATCAGCACCAGCGCGGACAATCCCCAAGCCGCGTCGGCCTTGAACACGCCCGGGAGGTCGGCGGCCTGCGCCGACGCGATGACCCGGCGCAGCGCGCGGTTGCGCCCCGCGATCGCGGCGAACGCGACGCCGAACGCCATCAGGTGAACGGCTGCCAGCAACCAGCGAACGATCATTGCGCCTCCTTGTCGCCCGCGCGCCGCGCAGGCCTTGTCAGACGATCTGCTTGAGCGCGGCGTCGAGCGCGAGCACCGCCACGCGGTCGCCCTCGGTCGCGAGCGGCGCGCGCATCACGATCTGCCGGTTATGACCGACGGCCGCCGGCGAATCCCACAGCAGTTCCACCTTCGGCCGCCGAAACAGGCTGCCGCGACGCGGCGGCACGGCGGCCGCCTGCGCACCCTGCTCGGCTTCGGCGGCCGTGCTCCGGCCGGGCCAGCGGACCGACAGTTCGCGCGCGTCGTACTGGCCGACCTTGCGGCTCTCCATCCAGACGATCGCGGTACGCGTGAGCGTATCGAGCGAGATCGCGTAGCGGCCGACCGCGAAGCGGCGAGCGGCCACGTTGGTGCGCCACAGCGGCCGCGGGCGGCACATCCACACGATCGCCGCATACAGCGCCGGCGCGGCGACGAGCCAGCCGTTCGTCGCCGTCACCGCGTGCAGCGCACGGCGCCAGCCGGCCGCCCACGCGAACGCGCCGATGGACCACACGGCAAACAGGAAACCGATCAGCGCGAAGACCCGCAGCGCCTGTCGCAGCCACTGCGGCAGCGGATGGAACGGCCGCTCGGCGCGCGCGACGGCGCCCGGCAGCGCGAGCAGCAGGAAGATCAGCACGAGATAGACGAACGCCCACGGCGACGACACCATCGCCGACAGCGACGCGCGATAGCCCATCTGGGACATCGAGAACAGCCAGCGCGCGAGCAGCACGAGACCGATCGCGCGCAACGCGAAGATCACGCCGGCGCCGGGGGCCGGCGCTGCGCGCGTGGTTTTCGATCTCGCCAAGACTGCTCTCCTCTCGATGTTCGTGCGGGGCCGGATTTCGCGGCACGGCCATTATAGGGACATTACCGTCTGGACAGACGGCCGGATGGCGTGCCGGACCGCTTCCGGGGCCGTTCGCGGCGCCGGGCGCGGCGAGAATACAACAGATCGGCGCCGCAGATGTGACAACGCCCCGCCGGGGACCCGGACGGGGCGTCGATGACGGCCTCAGCCGCAGTGCGGCCGGCGCGCCGGCATCAGCTTGCGTTGACTTCGCGCAGCACCGTGCGGCGCTTCTGGCGCAGCAGTTCCTCGTAGCCCTTCACGTAGTTCTGCGCCATCACCTTCGACGAGAAACGTGCTTCGAACGCGGCGCGCACCTTCTCGCGCGGCAGCGTATCGAGGCGCTTGAGCGCCGCGACGGCCGACAGTTCGTCTTCGACGACGAAGCCCGACACGCCGTTTTCGATCACTTCCGGCACCGAACCGCGCTTGAATGCGATCACCGGCGTGCCGCAGGCCATCGCCTCGATCATCACCAGGCCGAACGGCTCCGGCCAGTCGATCGGGAACAGCAGCGCGTGCGCGTTGCCCAGGAATTCGGTCTTTTCCGACTCGCTGATTTCGCCGATGTACTCGACGTGCGGCAGGGCGAACAGCGGCTTGATCTTCTCTTCGTAGTACGCGCGGTCGGCCTTGTCGAGCTTCGCGGCGATCTTGATCGGCAGGCCGGCCTGCTCGGCGATGCGAATCGCGGTGTCGACGCGCTTCTCCGGCGAGATGCGGCCGAGGAACGCGAGGTAGCTCGGCTTCACGTTCGGGATCGGCGTCAGCAGGTTTTCCGGCAGGCCGTGATACACGGTCGACAGCCAGTTCGCCTGCGGCAGCGGGATGCGCTGGTTGTCGGAGATCGACACGACCGGCACGTCGCTGAACGCGTTGAAGATCGGCTGCAGTTCCGGCAGGTCGAGACGGCCGTGCATCGTCGTCAGATGCGGGACCGGCTGGCGCGAGAACAGCGAGAACGGGTAGTAGTCGATGTGGCAGTGCAGGACGTCGAACTCTTCCGCACGGCGGCGCACCTGCTCGAGGAGCAGCATGTGCGGAGCCATCACGTCGCGGATCGTCGGGTCGAGGCGCAGCGCCTGCGGCCAGCACGCTTCGAGCTTCGCCGACGTTTGCGAATCGCCGCTCGCGAAGAGCGTGACGTCATGCCCCATCTCGACGAGAGCTTCGGTGAGGTAGGACACCACTCGCTCGGTACCACCGTACAGTTTCGGGGGCACCGCTTCGTGCAACGGAGCGATTTGGGCGATTCGCATGCGTAACTCCTAAAAAATCGGCTAAAAACCAGGTATGGGTCGGCAACCTGCCGGCGGTCCGGGCTGGATGCATGTCGTCCGAAAGTCGGACGAATCAGCCTGCCGGGGGCGTCGAACCCGCGCTGCTCAAGGAGCGTCGGCGACGCGACAGGCATAGAACGTTTGAAACGAAGACCCGTTGACAGGGGTTCGTAAAAACCTGGAATCGAACCCGGAGCCGATTATCTAGGGTTAATCCCGATACGGCGCACAACATTTCAAACACTTTACTTTGTTACAAAGGTGCAACACTTTGCAACCCGCGGACTTGGGCGTCCGTTCTAGAGTGGAAGGCCCTTTTGGCGTTCCGGGTCATCCCTCGCCGCCGGCATCGCGATTCCGGCGCATGCGGCAGGACAGGATGCCGGATTTTATCTCAAAATTGATCGCGCGCCCCTGACCAAGGCAAGATTCGCGCAGCGCAATGCGCGGCCTTGTTTACAATGCCGGATTATTCAGTCCGGGCGACCGTGGGCTGCGATCCATCGATCAGCTCAATCACCGAATCACCGCACGCATATTTTGGAATCTCTCACCCCTGCCCAGCGCAACGCCCACAACGCGAAGCTGTCGAGCTACGCGCATCGGCCGATCGCGTTCCTGTTCCGCTACATCCGCCTGCATCCCGTCGCGCACCTGGTCGTGCTCTGCAGCGTGGTGGCCGCCGTCGGCTGCGCGCTCGGCTCGCAATACGCGATCAAACACCTGATCGACGTGCTCGCGACCGGGCGTCATCATCCGGGCCCGTTGTGGAGCGCGTTCGCGCTGCTCGTCGGGCTGATCGCGGCCGACAACCTGCTGTGGCGCGTCGGCGGCTGGGTCGCCGCGCACACGTTCGTCGCGGTTACCGGCGACCTGCGGCGCGACCTGTTCCAGTACCTGATCGGCCACTCGCCGACGTACTACTCGGAAAAGCAGCCGGGCACGCTCGCGAGCCGCATCACCGCCACGTCGAACGCCGTCTATACGTCCGAGAACACGATGGCGTGGAACGTGCTGCCGCCGTGCATCGCGGTGATGGGCGCGATCCTGATGATCATCGTCGTGAACCCGCTGATGGCCGCCGGCCTGCTCGGCTGTTCGGCCGTGCTCTCGGTCGTGCTGTTCAAGCTCGCCGGGCGTGGTTCCGCGCGCCATCACGCGTTCGCGTCGAAGGCCGCCGCGGTCGACGGCGAGCTCGTCGACGTGATCGGCAACATGGGCCTCGTGCGCGCGTTCGGGATGACGCTGCGCGAACAGAAGCGCTTCGGCGCGACGGTGAAGGCCGAGATGGACGCGCGCCAGCAAAGCCTGCTCTATCTCGAGAAGCTGCGCCTGCTGCACGCGGTGATCACCGCAATGCTGTCCGCCGGCCTGCTCGGCTGGGCGCTGTGGCTGTGGGACCAGGGCCGCGCGACCTCCGGCGACATCGTGCTCGTCAGCTCGCTCGGCTTCACGATCCTGCACGGCACGCGCGATCTGGCGGTCGCGCTCGTCGACGTCACGCAGCACGTGGCACGCCTGTCCGAAGCCGTAAAGACGCTGCTCGAGCCGCACGGGATGCCGGACCGCTCCGACGCGCAACCGCTGTCGGCCAAGGGCGGGCGCGTCGATTTCGAACGCGTGACGTTCGCGTATCCGCACCGCCGCGCGATCCTCGATCACTTCGATCTCCATATCGAACCGGGCCAGCGCGTCGGCCTGATCGGCAAGTCGGGCGCCGGCAAGTCGACCGTGCTCGCGCTGCTGCAGCGCTTTTACGACACGCAGGACGGCGCCGTGATGGTCGACGGGCAGGACGTGAAGGCGATCACGCAGGACAGCCTGCGGCACGCGATCGCGCTCGTGCCGCAGGACATCTCGCTGCTGCACCGGACCATTTACGACAACATCGCATACGGCCGGCCCGAAGCGACCCGCGACGAAGTGCTCGCCGCCGCGCGCGACGCCCGCTGTTCGGAGTTCATCGAGGCGATGCCGGAAGGCTATGACACGATCGTCGGCGACCGCGGCGTGAAGCTGTCGGGCGGCCAGCGCCAGCGCATCGCGATCGCCCGCGCGATCCTGAAGAACGCGCCGATCCTGCTGCTCGACGAAGCGACGTCCGCGCTCGACAGCGCATCCGAGGAAGCGATCCAGAGCGCACTCGACCGCCTGATGGTCGGCCGCACGGTGATCGCGATCGCGCACCGGCTGTCGACGCTGCGCAACTTCGACCGGATCATCGTGATGAGCAACGGCAAGGTGATCGACGACGGCAGCCCCGACGTGCTGCGCAACCGTCCGGGCCTGTACCGCGACCTGCTCGCGAAGCAGCACGGCCGCCATCACGCGCCCGACGGCACCGCGCCGACCGGCGAACGCGTGGCCTGACACAGCGCCGCGCAGCCGACAAAAAAAGCCGCCGTGCTTCGCGCACGGCGGCTTTTTTCATGGCGT
>NZ_JBSAXA010000038.1:0-21844 GCF_053427615.1 Burkholderia sp. AW33-5
GTTTGTCATAACGGATCCTCGTGCAACTGCGGCCACATCGGGCATATGCACCTGCGGCGCAGCCAGCAATACCTGTCACCAGCCTCACATTGACGGGTGCCTTCATCGATCGTCGGGATCGAACCTCATGTTGAATCGTCGGCCCTTGTACCGACAACGATTCTGAACCCCGGCGATTCTACAGACACGAGCGTTCGAGCTGGTCACAGGCTTCGACTTCCATTGCTCCGTTTGCCGGACGAAGTGCATACCGTGCCCGGATCACAGTCGACGGACTGTGCTTATCCAAAGGTGTTAACAGAGTTCGTATACATACGTAGTGATAGTTAACAAGCTCGGTGCCTCACAGTGGATAACCTCCGTAACGCCCTGAATTTCCAAGACGAATCGGAACGCATAACCACCGGCGATACACACGCAAAACTCTGTGAAGCACAGAACAACTTTTCGTCGATTCACAGCCACGCCGACATATCCTCAATCGTTCCACTGTGAATCCAGAGGCTTGCCGGACGGTTATCCAGAGGGCAATGTGGATAACGTCACAGCGCATCGACACGTTTTACTGTGAGGCGAAGCAGTGAAGCCAACGTGCCCGGCATCGCGAGACTTCATCGATCATCGACACCCGCACACGCCCGATTCAAAAAATATTCACGAAGGGACTTGCGCACCTCCAAAACCCTCTCTATAATTCGCGGCTTCTTAGGCTCGTAGCTCAGTTGGTTAGAGCACCACCTTGACATGGTGGGGGTCGTTGGTTCGAATCCAATCGAGCCTACCAACGAACAAAATGAAGGGGTCTGGCAGTGCGCATTGCCTACGGGCAATCCGGCTCGCCAACATACAAACGCCACGCGGCAACATCGCGTGGCGTTTTTCTTTTTGCGGTCGAAATAGCCAATGCATGCGCGCGATGCTCCATGTGCGATACATGCGAGACCGGCAGCCAGCAATCGACAAGACGGGGCGCAAAGCCCCCGCTCGTCAAGCATCAATGCAGATGCTTCAACTTGTCAGGATTCCGCACGACATAGATCGCGACGATCTTTCCGTCTTCGATCTCGAGCGCCGTGGTCTGCAACTCGCCGTCGGCCTCCAGCGTGACGAAACCCGGCAACCCGTTGACGAACCCGGCACGCACGAGCGTCGACGCATGCGTGGCGAACAGCCCGGCCAGGTATTCGTGCACCTTCATCACACGCTCGAAGCCGAACACCGGCTTGCCCGCGGCCGAGCGCTTGCCGCCGCCGTCCGAATGCAGGCTCACGTCCTCGGCGAGCATCGCGCCGAGCGCGCGCATGTCGCCGCTGCGTGACGCCGCGAAGAACGCCTCGGCCAGCTCGATCCCGCGCTGCTTCTCGACATGAAACCGCGGCCGCGCCTCGCGTACATGCGTGCGCGCCCGCGCCGCAAGCTGCCGGCATGCGGCCGGGTCACGCTGGATCGTCGTCGCGATCTCGTCGAACTCGAGGCCGAACACATCGTGCAGAAGAAACGCCGCGCGTTCGAGCGGCGAGAGCCGTTCGAGCGCGAGCATCAGCGGCAGCGTGACGTCCTCCTGTTCATCTTCCTCGACGACCGGCTCCGGCAGCCACGGGCCGATATACGTCTCGCGCTGGTGCCGCGCGGACTTCAACTGATCGAGGCACATGCGCATCACCATGCGGCGCAGGAACGCCTCGGGCACGCGCACCTCCGTGCGATCGACGTCCATCCAGCGGATGAACGCCTCCTGCACGATGTCCTCGGCGTCCGCGACGGAACCGAGCATCCGGTACGCGACGCGGATCAGCGTGCGACGCAGCGGATCGAAGCTCGCCGCAGCGTCGTCCCGGTCTTCGGCGCTGCCCGCAGCCGGATCGAGATCGGTCATCAGGCCACCATCTTCGCGGCAGCGGCTTTCGCTTCAGCCGGATCGATCCACAGCCCGAAGCCGACGGCCAGCCGGTTCCAGCCGTTGATCACGTTGATCATCACCGTGAGTTTCACCTGTTCCTCATGGCTGAAATGGTCGTTCAGCGCCGCATACGCGGCTTCGTGCGCGCCATGGCCCTCCGACAGCCGCGTGAGCGCGTCGGTCCAGCCGAGCGCCGCGCGTTCGCGGTCGGTGTAGCAGGGCGCTTCGCGCCACGCGGCCAGCAGGTTGATGCGCTGCTCGGTCTCGCCTTGCTCGCGCGCCTCGACGGTGTGCATGTTAAGGCAGTTCGCACACGCGTTGATCTGCGATGCGCGGATCTTGACCAGCTCGATCAGCGTCGGCTCGAGGCTCCCGGCAGCGGCGACCGATACGGCCATCCAGTTCTTCATCAGCGCGGGGGCGGCGGCAAACGGATTGAGTTTCGCAGTCATGGTTCCTTCTCCTTTCGTGTGGGTTCCGTTGATATGACGAGCGAGACCCCCGCGCGTGTGACATCGACGCGAAAAATTTTTCAAAAGCCGGGAAGCGCACGGCGGGCAGGGCAGTTGAACATCGCACCGACGGCCGCGATGCCAACGTGCGGATCGGGGCCGATATCGACTGCGTGACGCCGTCCCTCCGGTGTGCCCCGGTCGTCGACCTTTCATGCGTGTCGCGCGGCTGTCATGAGGCGACGGTAATGCCGACGCGCAGGCATGCCCTTTGCGATCGACCTCTCGGCCCCGCCATCACGGGCATCGACGCCTCGTTATACCGCCGCCGCTCGAAGCGCGAGTGCTTTCATTTGTCTTTCGTCTTCGTTTCGCCCGAAATCCGATTCGCGACGTTCACATTTCTGGCCCATACTGTTCTGCACGGGCAGATGAAGTGTCGCCGCACCAGCGGCCCGGCGCGCGCGCCGGCTGCCCGACGACGCAGCATTGAAGGTCGCACGTCAGCCGCGCGCATCCGAGCGCAAGGCTTTCCTTTTTCCGGCAACGCAACGCAGCGAATCGCGACGTGGACGGTAAACCGATGAGCCTCCTTGCATCCCAGCTTCAGCGCCGTTATCAGGACGTGCGCGCCCATAGCGTCGCGTTGACGGCGACGCTGTCCGCCGAAGACCAGGCCGTGCAGTCGATGCCCGATGCGAGTCCGGTGAAATGGCATCTCGCGCATACGACCTGGTTCTTCGAAACCGTCGTACTGATGCGCCGCGTGCGCGGTTACGCGCCGTTCGACGACGCGTTCCAGTTCCTCTTCAATTCCTATTACGAAGCGCTCGGCCCGCGCCATCCGCGGCCGCAGCGCGGGCTGCTCACGCGTCCGTCGCTCGACGAGGTGCATGCGTACCGTCAGTACGTCGACGACGCGATGCTGCGCGCGCTCGACGGCGCCGATCCGACGATGCTCGCCACGATCGCGCCCGAGATCGAACTCGGCCTGCATCACGAACAGCAGCATCAGGAGCTGATCGTCACGGACATGCTGCATGCGTTCTCGTGCAACCCGCTGAAGCCCGCGTTCCGGCCGCGCAACGGCACCGATGAGCTTGCGGCCCTGGCCGCGGGCGATGCCGGCCCGTTGCGCTGGCTGCAACAGCCGGGCGGACTCGTCGAGATCGGCCACGACGGCGACACGTTCTCGTTCGACAACGAACGGCCGCGCCATACGGCGCTCGTGCGTCCGTTCGAGATCGCGAACCGTCTCGTGACGAATGCCGAATTCGCGGCCTTCATCGCGGACGGCGGTTACGCACGCCCTGAATACTGGTTGTCGGACGGCTGGGCGACGGTGCAGCGGGAAGGGTGGCGAGGGCCCGCTTACTGGCTTTCCGACGACGACGGTGAGCCGGAAACCGTACACGCATGGCGCGCGTTCGGTCTGCACGGCGTGGAGCCGCTCGTGCCCGATGCGCCCGTGTGTCACGTGAGCTTCTACGAAGCGGCCGCGTACGCGGAGTGGGCCGGCGCACGCCTGCCGACCGAATTCGAATGGGAAGCCGCAGTCGGCGCGGACGGTATTCAGCAGATGCTCGGGCACGTGTGGCAATGGACGCGTTCGTCCTACGAGCCGTATCCGGGCTTTCGGCCGCTCGCGGGAGTCGCCGCCGAATACAACGGCAAGTTCATGGTGGGCCAGCAGGTCCTGCGCGGCAGCAGCATCGCGACGCCGCCGGGGCACGAACGGCCGACGTACCGCAATTTCTTTCCGCCGGCCGCGCGCTGGCAATTCACGGGAGTGCGACTTGCGCGAGACGTCTGATCTGACGGCCACGAGCGGTGGCCTGCAACCCGCCCGCGATTCGCGGCCGAGCGCGTTCGAGCGCGATCTGATCGACGGACTGTCGCGCACGCCGCGCAGCATTTCGCCGAAATACTTCTACGATGCGGCCGGCTCGGCGTTGTTCGACCGCATCTGCGAGTTGCCCGAGTACTACCCGACACGCACGGAACTCGGCATCCTGCGCGATCGCGCGGCCGAGATCGTGCGGCGCGTCGGCCCGCATGCGGACATCGTCGAATTCGGCGCGGGCTCGCTCGAGAAGATCCGCGTGCTGCTCGACGCGTGTGCGGACAACTACGCGAACGCGCCGGCGCGCTACGTGCCGATCGACATCTCGGCCGACTACCTGCACGGCGCCGCCGCGCGGCTGCGTGCCGCGTATCCGTGGCTCGACGTCGCGCCGATCGCGGCCGACTACACGAAGGCCGAGCAACTGGCCGAACTGACGGAGACGCCGCGCCGGCGCATCGGCTTCTTCCCCGGCTCGACGATCGGCAACTTCTCGCCCGAGGAAGCCGACGCGTTCCTGCGCGACGCCGCGCGGCTGTTGCGCGGCGGCGGCCTGCTGGTCGGCGTGGATCTCGTGAAGGACGCGCGCACGCTGCATCGCGCGTACAACGACGCACAAGGCGTGACCGCGCGGTTCAACCTGAACCTGCTCGCCCGTGCGAACGCCGAGCTCGGCGCGGACTTCGATCTCGACGCGTTCTCGCATTACGCGTTTTACGACGGGGAACGGCAGCGCATCGAGATGCATCTCGTCAGCGATATCGCGCAAGCGGTGCACGTGCGTGGCCACGCGTTCCGCTTCGAGGCGGGCGAGCACATCCACACGGAGAACTCGCACAAGTTCACGATCGACGGCTTCCATGCGATCGCGCGCCGGGCGGGCTTCGAGCCCGACACCGTGTGGACCGACGCGGACAATCTGTTCAGCGTGCACTGGCTGCGCAGCGTCGACGATATCCGCGCGTGACGTCGTTCGATCGGCGCGCACGGCGTGCGTCGCCGGCGCGCTTTTCGGCAAAAATTCCCGCCTTTGCCGATTCGATGCGCCGTCGCAACGGCGTGTCGAATCGCCCGCCACCCTTGTCCTGCAAGGCTTTGCGCCTCCCCGTAAACGTCCGTTACCGGTCTCGCAGACCGGTTTCACCTGTGTCGGCGCCCCGTGCCTAGACTCCGAACCGTAGTCACATGACGCACGACACGTGCAGGGAGTCGCGAAATGAGCAAGAAACTTATCCTCGGTGCAGTTCTCGGTGTAGCGGCGCTGGCAGCTTCGGGTGTCGCATCGGCCCATGTCGACCTGTCGGTCGGGATCGGTGTGCCGGGCGTTTATGAGGCGCCGGCGCCGGTCTACGTGGCGCCGCCTCCGCCGGTGATGTACGCGCCGGTGGGTTACCGCGACGACGACTGGCGTGCGCGTCAATGGCGTGAACACGAGTGGCGTCGCCGTGAATGGCGCGAGCACGAGTGGCGCGAGCGCGCCTGGCGTGACGGCGACGGCTGGCGCGGCCGCTGGAACTGAACCGGGCGAGCGGCCCACGAGAATACTGATCACGACGACAAGAGGAGAGTGATCGCATGATGCCCATTCGACACATCAGGTCGTGCGCGGCGGCCGCCGTCGTTGCGCTCGCAACGATCGGCAGCGCGCACGCGGCGGGCTGCATGAAGGGCGCGGTGGTGGGCGGCGTCGCCGGCCACTACGCGGGACATCACGCCGTGGTCGGCGCGGTCGGCGGCTGCATCGTCGGCCACCACATGGCGAAGAAGCACGAGCAGGAGGTGGCGGCGCAGCGCAAGGCCGCCGCGCAGGGCGTGCAGACGGCGCAGTAAGCGCGCACAACGGCGGAAACGGCGAGACGGTGCCACGGTGCCGTTCCCGCCTTTCATCTCCCTTCGTCCGACGACGGCCGGCCACGCAGTCCGCGCGCGCGACCGGCATGTCGCACATTGATCTGACGAATGCGCATCTCGCGCACCGTTACGATCATTTACAACGTCGAGTCGCGCGGAAACCGCGAGTTCCTAGAATGCAATCATTCGAACACGCTCCAGGGAGCAAACAATGAAAACGCAACGATATCTGTCCGTACTGGCCGCCGCGCTCCTCGCACTCGGTGCCGTTTCCGCGAATGCGGCAGCCGGCGGCAATGGTGGTGGTGGCGGCAACGGTGGTGGTCACGGTGCCGGCGGCATGGGTGGCAACGCGGGCGGCATGTCCGCCGGCCACATGAGCGGCGAAGCACTGAGCAACTCGAACAGCGTGCACGCGGGCGACCGCGACAAGGGCCTCGCACGCGCAGCCGACCGCTCCGACACGATCGCCGATCGTGCTGGCACGCAGCCGGGTCACGGTCACGCGCATACGCACGGCCATACCGCGCATGCGTCGACATCCACGCATCACGCACATCGCAACGCATTCGGCCGCACGCTGTAACTGCGGCGCACGCATGTGGAGAAAGGGCGCTTCGGCGCCCTTTTTCGTGGCGGGGAGAAAACGGAGGTGCTGCGCACCGCGATCGCATCGACCCCGATTTGCAACCAGCCGTAACCACACACGCGAACCCGCGAGGATACGAATCGCTTTCATCCGTATGACAAGCGGATTCATCGCATCCGTATCGATGAAACGAAAAAAAGGGCGGCTCGTCGCCGCCCTTCGTTTCAGCGTCCCGCGCCCGCCAGCGGCGCGACGGCTGTGACCGGCTCGAACAACGCATCGGCCTGCCTGACGCGCACGAATCGCGCGGCCTCTTCGCCGTCCACCAGCGCTCGGAAATGCGCGTCGCCGCACACGAGCTTCGCGCGCTCGTGCTCGCTCGTCACGTCGCCGTCGGCATTCGGCGTATCGACGACGAAATACAGCCGCTCGCCGCCGTCCTGCTCCGCGAGCACCGCCCAGTCCGGGTGATAGCTGCCGAGCGGTGTCGGCACGCGGAACCACGCGGGCAGCTTCGCGTACAGCTTCACGCCGTCGTGCGCTTCGAGCGCATCGGCGAATGCACGCTCCGCGTCGGTCTCGCACACGACGGCCTCGTGGATCGACTTCCGCGCATCGGGCCGCAGATTGCGCAGATAGCCGGTCAGCGCCTCGCTTTCGAACGACTCGAGCGCATGCACGTGGCGTTCGCCGAGCTTGCGGTACGCGATGCCCGCAACCAGCGCAAGCCGCTTGCAGCGGTTGATCGCCTCGGCGGCCAGCGCGATGAACTGCTGCGGATTCACGCGGAAATCGTCGAGCCGGCCGCTGTCGGCCAGGATCGTCGCGAGCGAGCGGCGCGTGAGCTGCGTGCGGTCCTGCAGTTCGGTGAGCAGGTCGGGCAGCGGCAACTCGCCTTCGTCGATCAGCACCGTGCCGGCGCCCGCCACCTCGATCGCCTCGATGCCGGCCTTGCCGATGTCGATCTCGGCCTTGCGCCATTGCAGCCGTGCGCGCGCGATGTCCGGCGCGTCGCGCAGCGCGGCCGTGCAATCGCGCACGAGCTTCGCGTTGTCGAATTCGACGCTGTACACGGTGCGATGGCGGATGCGGTCCCACAACGCGCGGAAGTCGTCGCCGAACACGATGGCCTTGCCCGAAGCATCGCGCCGCAACGCGATCGCGCGACGCTCGTCCGCATTGCGCACCGCGAAGCGGCCCGACAGCTTGCGCAGCGTCGCGACGATCGGCGCGCGCAGCGTCTCGAACGCGACGGGCAGCACGAGCGCGCTCTGGCGCAGCGCATCCTTGAGCCGGTCGAGCACCTTGCCCTGCGCGTCGACGTAGCCCTGCTCATGCAGATGCGTCCACAGCACGCGCGACAGCTCGATGCCGAGCGCATGCGCGGGCCCGTCGCCTTCCTGCACCGGCAGTGCCGCGAACTGGTGCTCCTCGACGATGCCGAAGCGAATGCCCGTATCGGCCTCGATTTCCTTCTGCAGGTTCTCCGCGAACGACTCGTAGCGCTCGGTCGCGATCACGGTGAGCGTGTTGACGCCCGGGTCACGCACGCGTTCGCCGTCCTGGTCGACCGCGAGGCGCAGCCCGCGGCCGAGCGTCTGGCGACGCTCGCGTTCGGTCTGGATGTCGCGCAACGTGCAGATCTGGAACACGTTCGGGTTGTCCCAGCCTTCCTTCAGCGCCGAATGCGAGAAGATGAACTTCAGCGGCGTGTCGAACGACAGCAGCGCTTCCTTCTCGCGCATGATGAGGCCGTACGCGCGCTCCGCGTTCTCGCGTGCCGCGGCGCTGCTTTCGCTCGTGTCGGTCCAGCCGCCCTTGCGGTCGATCGAGAAGTAGCCGTTATGTGCGCGCTCGACTTCGAGCGCGACGTCGACGCCGTCGAACAGCGCGCGGTAGGCCGGCACGCGCGCCGCGCGCGCATATTCCTCTTCGAAGATCAGCGCGTAGTCGCCCTTCACGGGCATCCCGTTTTCGTCGTAGCGGCGATAGCGCTCGACCGAATCGACGAAGAACAGCGACAGCACCTTCACACCGCGCTCGGCCAGACGCAATTCCTTGTCGAGATGCTCGCGGATCGTGCGGCGGATCATCTCGCGCTGCACGGCGAGCGTGTCGATGTCGCCGAACGCCTCGCCGAGCGACAGGAACGCCTCGCCTTCCGGATGGCGCAGCTCGACGTATTCGGCACCCTTCACCGCATGCACCTCGCCGATTCGCAGCCCCGCGTACAGCGCGCGCCTGGTCAGGCGTTCGAGATCGTCGCCGTCGGTCGCCGACACGATCTGGCGCTTCACGCCGGCCGCGGTCGCGACGTCGAGCTCGATGCGCGCGCTGATCGCGCCGCGCCGGTTCGACACGCCGACGAGCCGCACGTACGGCTTGTTGTGCGCATCCTCGACGATCGCCGACGCGATCTCGATCTGCTTGACGAGCTTGCGCTCGTACGCGTCGACCGCGTCGAGCCGGTACACCATGTGGTGGCGGTCGACGTGCGTCGCCGAATAGCGCAGCGTGCAGAGCGGCGCCATCGCGGCGAGCGCTTCGCGCCCGCGCCCCTCGAGCCCGCCGTCGACGCTTTGCGGCTCGTCGACGATCACGATCGGCCGCGTCGCGCGGATCAGGTCGATCGGCTTCTCGCCGCCGGTCTTCTCGCTGTCCTTGTAGAGGTTGTTGATCTCTTTCTTGTTGATCGCGGCAACCGTCATCACCATGATCTGGATCGCCGCACTCGCCGCGAAGTGGCGCACCTGGCCGAGCTTCGCGGAGTCGTACAGGAAATAGTCGTACGGCACGCCCGCGTACAGCGCGCGGAAATGGTCCTCGGTGATGGAAAGCGTCTTGTGCACGCCTTCCTTGATCGCGATCGACGGCACGACGATCACGAACTTCGTGAAGCCGTAACGGCGGTTCAGCTCGAAGATCGTGCGCAGGTACACGTAGGTCTTGCCGGTGCCGGTCTCCATCTCGACGGTGAAGTCGCGCGAGCCGGGCAAGCCGGACGGCGGCAGCCCGCCGCGCAGCTGCACGTCGGCGAGATTGCGCGCGAGCGCGTCGTCGGTCAGCGACAGCCGGTTGCCGACGCCTTGCTCCGACACCGCGAAGCCGAGCGAGCCTTGCGCGGCGGCCGTCGTGCCGGGCGCGGCGTTCGCGAGCACGCTGAAGTCGCCGCGATACGATTCCTGGCCGCGAAACAGGTCGCAGACGGCGTCGATCGCCTCGCGCTGGTAGTCGAGATCCGCTTCGAAATGCAGCCGCATCACAGGCTCCGCACGCGCTTCACGCCGTGCTGTTCGAGCAGCGCGGCGAGATTGAGCTTCGCGACGTCGTCGACGAAGCCGCTGTCGCGGAACAGGCACGTGACGTCGCGCGTCGCGCCGGTCGCGTCGAGCAGCTCGACGATGCCGTCGGCGAGCGGGCCCGCGTCGTCGCGCGAAATGCGCGCATCGAAGCACGCGACGATCGAGCGGCCGATCAGGTGCACGGTCTTGCCCGCGACCTGGTGATGCCCGACCGGCGTGCACAGGTCGAGGCCGAGCTTCAGTGTCAGTTCGGCGAGCAGGTCGTCCTCGCTGCGGCCGGTCTTCACGTGCTCGACGGACGCGAAGAGCGCGTGGTCGAAGTCGTCGCGGCGCGGGTCCCACTCGATCACGTTGGTCGTGTCGAGCCGGTACACGCGGAAACCGAGATCGCCATAGCTTTCCGGATAGTCGCGCGCGACCTGCTGCGCGGTGCGGCGCAGGCGTTCCTTCGTGATTTCCGCGAGCGTGAGCGGCTTCTTCAGCTTCGCGCAGAAATCGGCGGCCGCCAGCTGCGTCTTGTCGCGGCGGTCGAGCGCCTCGGGCAGCTGCACGAGGATGTAGCGGCGCGCGCCGCCGTCGGTCGCGTTCACCTGCATCACCGCGTGGCCGGTCGAGCCGGAGCCGGCGAAGCAGTCGAGCACGATGTCGTCGCCGCGCGTGCACCAGCCGATCACGGCCGCCGCGAAATCGACCGGCTTCGGCTGATCGAACGGGATGCCGAGCGTCTTCAGCAGCGCGTCGTCGGAGCCGGCGAACGGCAGCACCGACGGCACGTTCTCGTACATGTTCTCGTCGAGGTAGTAGATCCGCTGCGGCTGCGTGGTTTCATCCGGACCGAATTCGATCTGGCCGCGCTCGATCAGCGCCTGCATCGTCGCGGGCGGGTTGCGCCAGCCGCGCGCCGGCATCGCGCACGGCTTGCCGGTGACCGGGTGGATCAGCGGCGTGAAATACTCTTCCGGCGCCTTCTTCTTGTTCGGCCACGCCATCGACACGAGGCGGTACACGCGCCCGTCGGCCGACAGCCGGTCGTACATCACCTCGCCGCCCGACAGGTTGGTCTGCGCCTTCATCCACGCGCGGTAGGCCTTTTGCGCGTCCTTCGCGTTGCCGCTGCGGTACACCGCGTCGTGCGCGGCATCCAGCATGCGCTGCGCGTTGCGCTTCGGGCGCTTCAGCGGCGCCTGCTCGAGCAGCGTCTCGGCGTTGCGCGCGAACAGCACCAGCGATTCGTGCTGATACGCGACGCCGCGCGCATCGCCTTTCGGGTTGCGCTTGTCCCACACGGCGACGCCGAGCTCGTTCTCCTCGCCGAAGATCTCGCGCAGCATCAGCACGAGCGCGTGCACTTCATGCTCGTCGATGTGTACGGCGATCAGCCCTTCGTCGGACAGCAGCGCGTGCGCGAGCTTCAGGCGCGGATACATCATGTTCAGCCAGTCGGTGTGGAACCGGCCGTTCGCCTCGGTGTTGGTGCTGCGCTTCACGCCGCCGTCGGTCTGGCCCGTCATCGCCAGGTAGTGGCGGATGCTGTCGCTGAAGTCGTCCGGATAGACGAAATCGCTGCCGGTGTTGTACGGCGGGTCGATGTAGACGAGCTTCACCTTGCCCGCGTAGCTCTTGTGCAGCAGCTTCATCACGTCGAGGTTGTCGCCCTCGATCACGAGATGGCGCGTGTCGTCCCACGCGACGCTGTCGCCGGGGCACGGACGCAGCGTGCCCGTCGACGGCGTGAGCGCGGCCTGGCGCGCGCTGCGCTTGCCGTGCCAGTGGAAGCCGTAGCGCTCGTCGGCGTCGCCGACGGTGCGCTCGCCGACCAGCGCCTTCAGCACGTCGACGTCGACCGACGCGCCGTCCGGGCCTTCGGTCACGAGTTCGGGGAACAGCGCCTTCAGGCGCGCGACGTTGTCGGCGGTGAAATCCGTCGACATCGCCTGCGGGCTCGCCGCATCGAGTTTCTGCATCGTTTTTTCCATCGGAGCCCGGCCGCGTGCGCCAGGACGTCGGGCGCACTCACGGCACCGGCGGCAATGGCCACCCGGGCAAACCCGAAACGCTAGCGAGTCGGTCGGCGCAGGTCAAGCACCGATGTGAGGCGATCGTGCGTGCATCGGCCGCGATCGCCCGTCCCACGGGCCGCAAGCGGCTTCGGGCCGGTTGTCGCGGCGCCAGCCGACCGCCGTGTCACCGGGGCCCCGCACGGGCCGAAAAACGACGAAAAAAGGGCACGGTCGGCGCAATGCGCCGACGTGCCCGCATGGAGAATCCCGAACGAAGGGCACGGCGGGGCGCGGCGCGCCCCGGCCGCAGGGTCAGAAGCGCGTGCGGATGCCCGAGGTCAGTTCGAGCTGGTTCTTCGCGCCGAACGTCGACGACACCTTGTAGCCGCCATGCAGCTTCATGTAGTCGCCGGCCAGGTACAGTTCGGTGCGCTTGCTCAGGTGATAGAACACCGACCCGTAGATCGTCTCCTTGAAGCCGTTACCGACGCCGTTGGTCAGGCTGAACGCGCCGAGGTTCGCATTCGGCGTGAAGCCGTCGGCGTTGTACGCGGCGTTCTTGATGCGCATCTGCTGGTAGCCGAGCTCGTAGTCGAGCGCGCCCTTCGGCGCGATCTTCATCGACACGGTCCACGAATCGTCGTGGCGCTGGCCGAGCGAGCCCTGATCGCCGTTGTAGCGGAAGTAGCCGGCATTCAGGCGCACGATGCTGAACGAGTAGTCGCCGCCGACCGAGAACGTCTGGTTCCTGAAGCCGTTGTGGTTCACGTGGTTGTAGAAGCCCGACACGGCGAACGGCCCGCCGTTGTAGCCGAGCGCGACCTGGTATGCGGAGCCGGTCGCGAACGAGGTCGAGTTGCTGAACTGGTAGCCGGCGCTCGCGAAGATGCCGTTGCTGAACAGCTTCTTCCACGCGAGGCCGTTGTTGTAGCGCGTGCCGGTCGGGCCGGCCGCGTAGAAGATCATCTGCTTGAAGTTGTTCGAGTTGGTCCAGCCGCCTTCCTCGGTCGTGAGCTTCGCGGAACCGTACGCGTCGCCGTAGATCGCCGACGCGTCGCGCGCGATCGTATTCTGGAAGCCGGCCGTCAGCTTGCCGAAGCGCTCGTCCTCGACGCCAACCCACGCGTCGCGGTCGAAGATCTGGCCTTCGTCTTCCATCTGGCCGTTCGCGACCACGAATTCGCTTTCGAGGCGGAAGATGATCTTCGTGCCGCCGCCGATGTCCTCGGCGCCTCGCAGGCCCCAGCGGCTGCCGCTGAACCACGGTTCGCCCTCGTTGCCCATGCCGATCACATGATTGCCGTTCGCGTCGGCGTGGGTCCGGTAGGTCGGAAAGCTCAGGTCCATCAGGCCATAGAGCTGCACGCTCGACTGCGCGTGCGCCTGGGTGCCGGCGCACAGGCCTGCCGCCGCGATGGAAAGGGCAAGGGTTTTTCGTTTCAAGATCGTCTCCTCCGAGCTGCCGCATTGAAATCTGTTTGTTGGCAGTACGTAATGTATGCCAGCTGTTGCCGGCCACAGCGAGGGGGCCGACATGTAGCATCGTAGAGGGTGGAATCCTTCACGCCGCTTTCCCGGAGGAAAGAATCGGATCGGTGAAAACACCGAACGCGCAATAATCGCGAATCGGGCAGGCGGGCGGGCGCGGGCGCCTGCCGACACGTTACGTGCTACGAATCGACGCCGGAGGCGGGGCCGTCAGTCCTGCGCGTTCTTCTCGCGCAGGATGTAGCCGAGCCCGCGCAGCGTGATGATCTCGGCCGTGCTGCCCGCGAGATGCTTGCGCAGCCGGTGGATATAGATGTCGATCGCATCCGCGCTCGGTTCGTCGTCGAGGGCGAACACGCTGTCCATCAGCCGCGCCTTCGACACCGTCTTGTTTTGCTGCAGCATCAGCGTTTCGAGAATCGCATGCTCGCGGCGGCGCAGCGCGAGCACCGCGTCGCCGCAACGGAATTCGCGCGTGCCGAACGCATAGACGAGATCGCCGCATACGAGCTGCGTCGTGCCCACGCCGGCCTGCCGGCGGATCAGCGCGCGGATCCGCGCGACCAGTTCGCGCGATTCGAACGGCTTGACCACGTAGTCGTCGGCGCCCGCGCCGAAGCAGTCGACCTTGTCGTCGACCGAGCCGTGCGCGGTCAGCATCAGCACCGGCACGTTGTCGTTGCGGCGCCGCAATCGCGCGAGCACTTCCTTGCCGCTGATGCCGGGCAGCCGCATGTCGAGCAGCACCGCGTCGTAGCGTTCGGTTTTCAGTACCGTGTCCGCGCGTTCGCCGTCGCCGACGCAGTCGACCGCGAAATCCTCGCCGCGCAGCAGGTTCACGATCCAGTGCGCGAGTTCGGCGTTGTCTTCGACCAGCAGGAGTTTCATGGCGACTTCTCTTCAGGCGTATGCGGGCAGCCGCACGGTCACGACGATACCGCGATTGCCGGGCCCCGGCGCGAGCGACGCGCTGCCGCCGTGCGCCTGCGCGATCTCGCGGACGATCGCGAGGCCCAGGCCCGAGCCTTCGGTGTCGGCCGACACGCGGTAGAACCGCTTGAACACGTGCGGCCGCGCTTCGGCCGGAATGCCGGGGCCGTTGTCGACCACGTCGAGCACGACGGCGTCGCCGTCGCGCCGCGCGGCGACCGTCACGTAGCCGCCCGGTTGCGTATAGCGCACCGCGTTGTCGACGAGGTTCATCACCAGCGCGGTCAGCAGGCTGTCGCTGCCCGCGACGTCGAGCCGTTCGCCGAGATCGGCGCCGAGGTCGATGTCGCGCTGCTGCGCGAGCACGATCGTTTCCTCCAGCACGCTCGATACGACGGCGGCGAGATCGACGCGATGCGTGAGCAGCGTCGACGGCGTCGCTTCCGCGTGCGCGAGCAGCAGCAGCTTGTCGGTCACGTCGGCCATCTTGCGGCTGCTGAGCTGCATGCTGTCGAGCACCGACGCGAGTTCTCGGTCGTTGTGCTCGCGCTGCCGCGCGTACTGGATCTGCGTATCGAGCACGGCGATCGGCGTGCGCAACTGGTGCGCGGCGTCGGCGATGAAGCGGCGCTGCGTGGCCGTGTGCGTATTGAGCCGCGCGATGCACTGGTTGATCGCGTCGACGATCGGCCGCAGCTCGTGCTGCAGCCGCTCCGGGCGAATCGGCTCCAGCTCCATCGGCCCGCGGTCGGCGACGTCGTCCTTCAGCTTCATCAGCGGGCGCAGCTCGAGCGTGAGGCCGAGATAGACGAGCACGACCGCGAGCACCAGCATCAGCGACAGGCGCACGAGTTGCGGCCGCCAGATCGTCGCGACCATCGCATCGTGCGAGCGCGTCGTTTTCGCGACGACCACCGTGACCGTCTCGATCTTGCCCTCGTTGTACAGCTGGCGGTCGTAGACCACCGCGCGCAGCGGCACGTCGTCGAGCGCCGTGTCGTACAGCGTCGGCTCGATGCCGTGCCGCTCGGGCAGGGCGAGCGCCGGATTGCCGGCGAGCAGCCGCTGGCGGCTGTCGATCACCTTGTAGTAGACCGAATCGGCCGACGGCGATTCGAAGATCTCCAGCGCGGCGGGCGGCACGTCGGCCGCGAGATAGCCGTCGCGCCATTCGACGTCCTCGCCGATCGTGCGCGCGGACGCGACGAGCGCGCTGTCCTGCACGAGCCCGGCCGTGGTCCGCGCGGTGTCGTACGACATCGCGCCCGCGATCAGCACGAACACCGCGAGCGGCAGCAGCAGCCACCACAAGAGCCGCCCGCGCAGGCTGTGCGCCATTCCTTCTCCTCAATGCCGAACCGCGCCGGGGCAACCGGCGCGGTTCGGGCGTGTGATCCGATGCGTGCGCTGCTCAGAACGCGGCGGGGCGCCACTTGAGCAGGCGCTTCTCGAGCCAGGTCAGCAGATAGTCGGCGGCCAGCGCGACCACGGCCAGCACGATCATCGCCGCGAACACGCCGCTCGCGTTGAACGCGCCCTGGGCGGTGGAGATTAGCAGGCCGATGCCCTGCTTGGAACCCAGGAATTCGCCGACGACCGCACCGACCAGCGCGAAGCCGAAGCTCACGTGCAGGCTCGCGAGAATCCACGAGAGCGCGGACGGGATCACGACCGACGTGGTGATCTGCCGGCGCGACGCGCCGAGGATCTGCGCGTTCGCGATCAGGTAGCGGTCAGCTTCGCGCACGCCCTGGAACGCGTTGCCGAATACGACGAAGAACACCATCACGACGGCCAGCGCGATCTTCGATGCCATCCCGAGGCCGAGCGCGATCACGAACACCGAGCCCAGCACGACGCGCGGAATCGAGTTCGCGATCTGGATGTACAGGCCGAACACGTCGGCCATCAGCTTGTTGCGGCCGAGCACGATCCCGCAGATCACGCCGGCGACCGAGCCGATCAGGAAGCCGATCGTGGTTTCCTCGAGCGTCACCCAGACCTGCGTGAGCAGCGGCCCCTGCGACGTGCCGTTGACGAACCAGTCCTGGATCTGCGCGAAGATCAGCGTCGGCTGCGAGAAGAAGAACGAATCGATCCACTTGAGCCGCGCGGCGAGTTCCCAGCCGCCCAGCACGACGACGAGCACGGCGATCCGCAGGCCGATGATCAGTTGCCGGCGGCGGCGCAGCCGGGTTTGAGCGGCGCGCGACTCGTCCTCGAGCGACGTTGCCGGAATGGCGGTGGGGGGAAGCGTCATGTCGGTCATGCTCCTGTCCTGTCCTTGCTGCTGTCAGCCGATCTGCACTTCTTCGCGCAGGTCGTGCCAGATGTCCTTGGAAATTTCGATGAAGCGCGTGTCGTAGCGAATCTCCGACGTGACGCGCGGGCGCGGCAGGTCGATCTCGTACACGCGCTTGAGCGTCGCGGGGCGTGCGGTCAGCACGAACACGCGGTCGGCGAGCGCGATCGCCTCCTCGAGGTCGTGCGTGACGAACACGACCGAGCCCTTGTTCGCGGACCACAACTGCAGCAGCTCGTCCTGCATCAGCGTGCGCGTCTGCATGTCGAGCGCCGAGAACGGCTCGTCCATCAGCAGGATTTCCGGCTGGTTGATGAAGGTCTGCGCGAGCGCGACGCGCTTGCGCATCCCGCCGGAGAGCTGATGCGGATAGTGCTTCGTGAACTTGTCGAGGCCGACCTTGCGGATCCATTCCTCGGCCTGCGCGTACGCGACGTCCTTCGAGCGGCCGCGAAACAGCGGGCCCGCCGCGACGTTGTCGATCACGTTGCGCCACGGGAATACCGCGTCGGCCTGGAACACGAAGCCGATGCGCGGGTCGATCCCGTCGACCGGGCGGCCCATCACGCGCACCTCGCCCGACGCTGGCTTGAGCAGGCCGGTGATGAGGTTCAGCGTGGTCGACTTGCCGCAGCCGGTCGGCCCGACGATCGCGATGAACTCGCCGCGCGCGACGTTCATGCTGAAGTCGCGCAGCGCGACGGTGGCCTTGCCTTCCGGCGAAATGAAGCGGCACGACACATTGCGAAACTCGATCGCCGGTGTGCTCGGGGAAACTGCCTGATTCATCGCATTCGTCCTGCGGGTGAGGAGGGCGCCGCATCGTGGCGACGCCGGGCCGGTCAACCGGGCCGGAACGGGGAACGCGCGGCGGCGGGATCGCCGCCGCCGGCGCCTGTGTCGCTCTCGATTACTTCGCGTTCACGAAATCGTTGGTGTAGGTGCGCGCCAGGTCGATGTGCTTGCCCTTCACCGACGGGTTGAACGCCGACAGCACCTTCAGCACGGTTGCCGGGCCGTCGGCCGGCATCTTCGCGTCGGCCGTGTACATCGGCAGCGACGCCTTCAGCGCGGACACATACAGCGCCTTGTCCTTCTGATAGTCGGCCGGCATCTTCGCGGCGATTTCCTCCGCGCTGTGCGTGTGGATGAACTGCATCGTCTTCGCGAACGCGTGCGCGAGCTTGGTCGCTTCGGCCTTGTGCGAATCGGCCCACGCCGACTGCACGTACAGGCTCGCGGCCGGATAGGTGCCGCCGAGCGCGGCGCGCGTACCTTCCAGCGTGCGCAGGTCGACCAGCACCTTCGCGTCGCCCATCTTCTCGAGCGCGGACACCGTCGGCTCGGTCGTCATCCCGGCGTCGATGCGGCCCTGCTTGATCGCGGCGATGAAGCTCGCGTCGGCGCCGACCGGCAGCATCGTGTACTGCGTCGACGTCACCCCGTGCTGCAGCGCGAGGTATTGCGTGAGGAAGCTCGTCGACGAGCCGAGGCCCGTCACGCCGAGCGTCTTGCCTTTCGCGTCGGCCATCGACTTGAAGGTGGGGGCGGCCTTGGTCGACACCATCTCGACCTCGCCCGGCACCTGGCCGAACACGGCGATCGCCTTCACTTCCTTGCCTTTGCTCTGCAGGTCGATCGTATGGTCGTAGAAGCCGACGACGCCCTGCACGGCGCCCGCCAGCAGCTCGTTCTCGGCATCGACGCCGGCCGGCTGCGACAGCAGTTCGACGTCGAGCCCTTCTGCCTTGAAGTAGCCGAGCTCCTGCGTGAGCCGCGCGGGCAGGTAGATCAGCTTGGCGATCCCGCCGACCATGATCGTGACCTTGCCGCCGTCGTCGGCGAAGGCGGGGTGAGCGGCGAGCGCGCAGCTCAGGCTGGCTGCAACGGCGAGGGTGCGCAGGATGGGTCGCATCGGGGTCGTCTCCTTCGTTGTATTCGTTTGGCGCGATGCTTGCTGCATCGTCCTGACGAGTATAGGGAGGCGAAACCTTCCGCTACCTTTCGCGGTCCGGCGATTCCTTTAGGGGTTTTCCAGCAACCTATGACAGCGAGGGGACTCGGAGGCGCCGGAGTTTGTGGCCGCAGCACGTGACTTCATCTCAAAAATTGCGTGTCGTTTTGAAGTTGGGTAGAAGAGAAATATTTCATTTCTCTTACGAGGCGCGTTGTCATGCGAGATGCACTGGGCCGCGACATGGTTCGTCTTGGTGACGTGACCGACCACGGTGGCAAGGTTGTCGAAGCAACCGACGAATTGAAGCACCGTGGGATTGCCGTATCGCTGGACGGCCACGGCGTGATCTGCCCGAAATGTGGTGGCGTTTTCCCGCTATTGGCGAGCGGCCCGCGCACGCATCGGGGTCGACGCGTGGGTTATCTCGGCGACAAGACCGGTTGCGGCGCCACCGTAATCGGCGCGTGAACGACGGGAGATTGTCAATGACAACACTCAATCAAGCCCGCACGCTGGCGATTTCCGGTGCGGCGCTGCCGACCTATGGCGTTGACGGTTTGCCGGTGTTTGCTCCGGTGCGCCTGCAAGGCACCGAAGCGATCGGTCGCATCGACGCATGCCGCTATCTCGTCACGCTGCGTACCGATGATGCATACGCGTTCTCGCCGAGCGTCACCGCCAATCTGGATCTGGATCGGATAGTCGGCACGGAAGTGACCGTCTCGATCCAGCTCGAGGGCAAGGGGCAATTTGTTTCCGGTCTCGCGGGCAATGCGGGGCTCGGCAACATCGGCGCAGGCATACGCGAGATCACGGCACTGGTTACCGAGGCGCGGGTCGCCGGCGCGGACCGCCATTCGATCCTGTACGAACTCGAACTGCGGCCCTGGCTGTATCGCGCGACGCTCACCCAGGACAGCCGGATCTTCCAGGACATGAGCGTGGTCGAGATCACGGACGCGGTGCTTGCGAAGTACCCGTACCCGGTCGACAAACGTCTGGCCGGCGCGTTCCACGGCCTCTACCCGAAGCGCGACGTGCAGCGCCAGGCGTTCGAGACCGACTGGGCCTTCCTGCAGCGGCTGTGGGAGGAATGGGGCATCTGGTGGTGGATCGACCACGACGGTGGCCACCAGCGGCTCGTGCTGTGCGATACGGTGGGTGGCCACCATTCGCACGGCGCGGCGTATGAGACGGTGCGCTACCTGTCGCCGGACGGCAAGCGAATCGATGAGGAACACATCCATGCGCTGTCGGTGACGAGCCGGCTGACGTCGGGCAGCGTGACGGTAGTGGATTACGACTACACGCGGCCGCGCGCGAATCTCACCGTCACCGAGGAGAGCCAGAGCGAGACCACGTGCGCGGATGGCGAGATCTACGACTGGGGAGACTACAGCCAGCCGCTGGCGGGCTCATCCGGCCTCACGGGAGAAGCCAATCACACACAGCAGGAGGCGCGGCACCTCGCGCGCGTGCAACTCGAAGCGAGGCGCTGCGCGGGATTGCGCGCCAACGGTCGGGGTAATCTCCGCGGATTGACGGTCGGCCGCACCTTCACATTGACGGGCTATCCGCAGCAGGCGGCGAATCGCGAATATTTGGTGGTGTCGTGCCGGCTCGACATCGAGGATGTCGGGGATCGCTCGGGCGCGGGGCAAGCGTATCGGTGCGAAGCGCAGTTCGAGTTGCTACCCGCGAATGAGCCGTTCCGGCTCGAACGTAGTGTCCAGAAACCGCGCCTGAGCGGGCCCGAAAAGGCAATCGTCGTAGGTCCGGCCGGACAAGAAGTCTGGACCGACCGCTATGGTCGGGTAAAAGTCCAGTTCAAGTGGGACCGCCAAGGCAAATTGGACGAGCACGCGGGCATCTGGCTGCGCGTGCTGTCGCCGTGGCAGGGCGGCGACATGGGGGCGACGCTCCTGCCTCGGATCGGCCACGAAGTGGCGGTGATGCACTACTACGGCGATCCGGACCTGCCGGTGATCGCAGGCAGCCTGGTGAACGCTTTCCGGCAACCGGCGCTGGACCAGCCGGCGAACCAGGCGGTCGCGGTGCTGCGCGGTCGCGAGTTCCATGGCACGGCATCCGGCCATGTCGCGATCGACGATACGCAGGGGCAAATCCAGACGCAGATTGCGAGCGATGCCGGCAGCTCGGTGCTGGCCCTGGGCAACCTCCGGCGCATCGTGCGGAAGACGGGCCGGGCAGACGCGCGCGGAAAGGGCTTCGATCTGCGTACCGATTACTGGGGCGTGGTGCGCGCGCTGATGGGGCTAGTCGTCTCGACCGACGGCCAGCCGAACGGTGCCGGCCAGGCGAAGGAAGTCAAGGCGGGGTTGGGACGATTAACGCGAGCGCGTGAGCTGCAGGAGAGCCTGTCTGGTCTCGCGCAGCAGCACGAGGCGCAGCAGCTCGGCGCGGATCAGAGCGAAGTCGCGAAGGCGATCAAGGCGCGCAACGATGCGATTCGGGGCGATGTGCCGGCGGGCGAGAACGACTTCCCGGAGTTGAAGGAACCGGATCTGGTGCTGGCGAGCGCGGCGGGCGTCAGCGTGGCGGCCGAGCGTAACGTTCACGTGGCGAGCAACGAGGACGTTGCCGTGACGAGCGGCCGTCACGTGGCGCTCGCAGTGGGGCAATCGTTGTTCGCGAGCGTGTCGAACGCGTTCTCGCTGTTCGTGCACAAGGCGGGGATGGCGCTGGTCGCGGCCGCGGGGAAGGTACGCATCGAAGCGCAGGCCGACGGCATCGACCTGAAAGCCAGGCAGTCGATTCGCGTGATGAGTACCGCGGACAGCATCCAGCTCCACGCGGCCAAGGAAATCGTACTGCACGCCGGCAGCACCCAAGTGCGCATCAGCGACGAAGGCTACACGGTGCGCACGGCAGGCGCGCACACGATCCATGCGGGCAGCCATCAGACGGACGGACCGCAGGGGACCGGTGGGGGCTTCCCGCCATTCCCGAAGTCCGGGCCGGGCCAGCTCGAAGTGTTGCGCCATTACGTGACGGATGCGCCGGTCGAGAAAAGCACCTTCACGGTCACCGACAGCCTGGGTGCCAAGCATAGCGGCACGCTGGATGCGTCGGGCCGAGCGGTCGTGAGTGGTTTGGCCCCGGGTGCGGCCCGGGTGACATACGAACGCGATTCGCATGACTCGTGGGTCATGTCCAGCTATCTCAGACCACCCCGATGGCAGCCCGAAGGCGTGGCCTGATCTGAGCCG
>NZ_JBSAXA010000039.1:0-19812 GCF_053427615.1 Burkholderia sp. AW33-5
CGCGTCGGAGATCGATCTGCAGTGCTACTGCCGGATCATGCGCTTCACCAGCTGGAGCCACACGTCGCCGTATCCGCGAATCGCCTGCGACGGCCTGCAGATCGCGATGGAGAGCCTGCAGCGCAACGAGTAGGCGGCCCGGCGCCGGGCGAGCTGGACGCGTATCACCGTGCGCTCGAGGCGCACTATGCGTTCGGTGATCCGTTCGACACCCTGCCGCCGATGCGGCCGTCGGCCGCACGAGCACCGGCCGGCGCCGGCATGTCGCCACCGGGTTGGTATTCCGGCCGCCAGCCCGATCCGTTTCTCGACCGGTTCGACACGATCGACGCGGCGTTCGGCTTCGATGCCGCCCAGCCGATCATGCTGCGCCAGCCCGAAATTCCGGCGGACGTGCCGCCGTATCGTTCGCGCCGCTCGCGCGCCGGCGACGACGCGTTCGCCACGCCGCGCCGCACGGGTCGCGTGGCCGACAACGTGCTGTCGCAACTCGCGCGCGATGTCCGGCAGCGCGACGAGACACGCGGCCAGTACGCCGAGTTTCGCGAGATCCAGCGCGCGCTCGACGCCCGGCGCTTGCTGGCCGAGCTGTCGCACACGCACGGCGTGCGCCCGGCCAAATACGCGGTTGTTACCCGCCGCGACGGCGCTGATCGCATTCGCGCCGGGAAGCGTTCGCTGAACGTGTCGGATTTTCTGACGAAGGAACTGAATCTGTCGTGGCGCGAAGCGGCGCCGCTGCTGCGCGCGGTGTATCAGCGACAACAGGCCGGCGAGCCACCCCTGGCGCCGCGCGAGCTGCCGCGCGCGGCGCTCTGGCGAGAGTATTCGTTTGCCCGTGAGGCGCATGTCGCCGCCCGGAGCGACGCGTGGCTTGCGCAGCGCGCGAGCGAGCAGCATCGCCGCGGCGAGAACCGTGCGGCATTTGACGCAGCGCGCGCAGCCATCAAGCAGGACGTCCGCCTGACGCCGGCCCGCCGGCGCGCAGCGACGTCGTTGGCGCGCGCCGATCACCTCGGTCGCGACGATGCGTTGCGCGAGTCAATCGCGCGCGAGCGTGCGGCGCTCAAGGAGCAGTTCGGCGCCGCCGGCGGCCCGAGCTTCACCGACTGGCTGCGCACGCGGGCCGACCAGGGCGACGAGCGTGCGCTCGAGGAGCTTCGTCGTACCGCGTGGCCGGATCCGGCGGCCGCCGACGTCGACGCCGCCGGCGAGGCGTTCAACGTAATCCGGGCGAACACGCAGCGGCCGCTCGTCCCGGACGAATACAACGCCATCATCTTCCGGTCGTCGGGCCTGTCGTGGTCGGTCGACGAGCGCGGCCACGTCACCTATCGGCACGACGGCCGCGACGTCGTGCGCGATCGCGGCGCCAGCGTGCAGGTGCTGCAGGTCGACCGGGCCGGGATTGAGACCGGGCTGCGCCTGGCGCAAAGCAAGTTCGGTCGCACGCTCGAGCTGGCCGGCAACGATGCCTACCAGTTGGCGGCCGCCAAGGTCGCCGTCGACGCTGGACTGCACGTCCAGTTCAGCGATGCGCGGCTCAACCGGGCGATGGATCAGTATCGCCATGCGCGCGTCGACCAGCAGGTGCGCGACGTGCTCGGCACGCCGGCTGCCGGCACGCGCACGACGTCGCAGCCGCAGCCCGATCCGGATCGGCCGACGCCGAATCCGGCGATGTCCTCCGACGACGGAAAGCCGACCCTCTGATGCACGATCGGCCGCAACCCGTTTCCGCCTACTGCGCAGCGCCGCCGCCCGACGTCGAGCCGGACCAGCCTCGCCCGGACGCCGCCAACGCGACGCAGAACGACGCCGCGCGACGCGGCGGCCGCCCGCGCATCCTGACCGAAATGCAGCAGCGGCTCGTGGCGTACCTAGACGATCCCGACCGGCATCTGCCGACGCTCAACGCCGCGAACGGCAGCGATCGCCGGCAGCGCACCGAACGCCGCGTTGCCTGCGTGCAGCTGCTGCGCGCAATGCTGAAATATCTTGACCTGGCCAGCCTGCGCGTCGGCATCCCGCAGCGCGACGGCGGCTTCCTCAGCCTCACGATGCCGTTCCTGGCGAAGCACGCTTGCCTGCCGGTACGGCGCGCCGAGCGCGCGATGCGCGATCTGCTGCGCGCCGGTCTCGTCACCGCGCAGCAGCGCGCCGAACGGACCGAGGACGGCAGCTATCGCGGCCTCGCGTCGCTGCGCCAGCTGCCGGCCGCATTGTTCGGTGCGTTCGGCCTGTCGAAGTGGCTGCGTCACGAACGCAGCAAGGCCGTCATGCGCCGCTACCGTGCGGCTGCCGAGGCCGCCAAAGCCGAGCGTGAGCAATTGCGCGACAGCCAGGCCGAAGCGCAGGCCTCGCTCGCGCTCAGCGCGATCGCGCAGCGGCTCGAGCGGTCACGACCGGCGCGGAAGTCGGCGCCGGCGGCCGCCGACACGTCGACGGTGGCCACCGACCACGCCGAGGCGATCGCGCGTCGTGTCGGCATGCTCAAGCTGTTGCATCCCGACTGGGATCGCGAGCGCTGTTACGACGTCGCTTACCGCGAACTCGAATAGGGCGCTCGCGCCCCTCCCACCACAGATCATCCCGGCACTGCGGCGCTGACGAGCAGCCGCGCGCCGGCGTTTGTGCGCGCGCACCGCACAGCGTGTTTCGTGCACGCGGGACGACGTTCGACGCCCGCCAACGGCCGTTTCGCCCCCACTTATCCACAGATCCCGCCCTTGATTTACCGCGCCGGCGCGTCGGCGACCGCTTAGCTGTCGGGATGAATAGCGCTTAATTGTCGGACCTTAATCAGCGCAGTTTTATCAGTACAGCAGGAAGCCAAATCCACGCCCCCACGCCTAAGGCGCGGGGGCCTAAACGGCGCAGCGCGCCTTGACGGCCCCCGGGTCGGTACGTCAAGCGCCAGGCGGGCGTGGGCGCCGCACGGCACGCGGTGCTTCACGCGATCTAAAAACCTGTTTAGCAGGAAGGGGGCGTTCCGCCCTCGACGGACAAACGAGAATGGCGCATTCTTACGACCATTCATCCGGAGGCGCATGGAAATGTGTGGGACGACTTCCGGTCGGCGGTCGCCCTGTCTGCGTCCGGATGAAGGACTGATTCTGCCGATTGACACGTCACACTGAGTGGAGGTCAACATGGCCTTGCAGTTTTGCGATCCTCGCAATAAATACATGCTGCCCGCGAGCGTCATTAACCATGCGGCCGTTATCGGACATTTGCGAGAGGTGTTGAACTCATTTGCCGCAAAGTCGGAGTACAGCATGTTCTATATCGGCATCACCAGCAATCTGGACAAGCGGTTGAACCAGCACAAGGTCAACAGGCCCACATTCAAATTGATGTGCCCGATCTACGAGGAGTCGGGCAACCTTGTCGAGAACGCTTTCGACCGACTGGAGCGTACGGCCATTGCGACATTCCGGCCCGGCATCTTCCACCCCGATAAGAGCAAACGCGGCACCCCTCCCAAACCGGAGTTGGCGTGCTGCAACGGTGTGGGTGGGTCGCGACCGAAGAACACGCTCTATATCCTGGTCGGCTGATTCGCTTCGGGCTCGTGTCGGGCCGGTATCGTGTTTTCACCCACGCGCGAACCGCCAGTCGGCGCTTGACCTGGACATTGAAATGCGCAAACACTGTCTCGTTATACAGTTATTGCGCATCATGCTCCGACATCCTCTACCCGACATCGCAACGCCGTCGACGCGGGAATTGCGCGAGCTTTGGCGTCGCTACCCGGACGACCAAGTGCACCGGCTGATTCTGGAGATCGTGCGCCTTCGGCACCAGCTCGAGGAGGCCGAGGGCTACCGACAATGCATTCAGCGGGTGTGGAGCGAAGACACCGGCGGCAGTCACCTGGTCGCACTGTACAAAAACTAAGGGTGCTCCTGCAGGACGAGTTGAGGCGCTTCTAACCCCTCAACGCCTGGCCGCTTACCCGGCGCGGCGAATCATTTCCGCATGCGTGCGATTGATTTCCTCGACGGCCCGGTTTCCCACCGACATGTGCGAGATCAGGATCTCGTTCGCCTTGGTGAAGCGATGTTCGAGGCGCACCGTGTACGAGCTCGTCAACCAGCTGACAAACCCGGTGAAGTAAGTGGCGCTGTCGAGATCTCGCCACTTCACGCCGGTCACGCCACGGCTCCACGGCAGAATGCCGCGTCGAAGCCAAATGCCGTGATCGTCCATGAACAGTTCGTAGCTGCGCTCGAGTGCGACGGTATAGACCACGCCAGCGATGATGATGAGGGCGACCGCGGCGGCAAGCAGTGGTGTCCGCTGCCACAGCAGCGAGGTGACGATCGGCAGAATGGCCATCGCAACGACCAGCCGGCCCACGTAGGCCACCCACGATTTCCTGGCCAGCACCGCAACATCCCCACCGCGCGATTGCGCCGGCACCGCTTCGACAATGTCGTTCATAAAAATTCCTCGAGTTGGAAAAATTAGAAGGCCAATCAGATCACGCCCCAAGCCAGGCGGGCCGCTTTTTCGTGGGCGGCGACTTCCGGATCGGCTCGCACCGCCTCGCCAAGATGCGCGAGCCGCGTCATCGCCGGCCGGTCGAAGTGGAAATTCTTGTCGCCGTCCCACAGGATGAACTTGTCGTACGGTGGGATCGGCAGCCCGAGCCGCCGCGGACCGGCACCATACTCCGGCAGACGAGCGGCATCGTCCGCGAGCGCGGTGCCGACGGCGACCAGGTCGAAGAAGTCCTGGATGAGCGGCGGCGACCTCAGCATTAGAAGCATCGGGCAAAGATCGCCGAAGTCGATGATCGCGCTCAGGCGTTGCCCGGTCATCATGAATTGTGCCGACAGTCCGTCGGCCTTGACGACGGTCAGCGGACGCGCAAAGGTGCTGTCCCCCTCGACGATCGGCTCATCCTTCTCCCTCCAGTAGTCGCGCACCGCAAGTGCCAGCAGCGACTCGAAGTACGGCGCAAGCGCTTCGTGGATCACCGCGTCGGGCAGATCGGGCTCGTCAGCGTGACCAATCCCTGCGATCGACCGTGACAGCCATTCCGCGTAGCCCTGGTCCGGCCAGGCAGGCAACGCGGCCGCGACGCGTGCAACACCGTCGATCAGCGGCTCGCCGTCGTTCAGATCGAGTTTGGATCGGTGGTAGACGTCGGCCTTGAATTCCGTACGGCCGGTGTGGCGCGCGCGCGCGATGAAGTACGCGCGCATCGCCTGCAGGACGTCGACCAGCACCGCGCGCGTGACAAAGGTCCGCCCAGCCAGCAAGTAGGCGCTATGCGCAGATTGACCGATGAACGCCCATTCCTCGCGCTTCAGCGGTTCGTTCCGATAGTAGCGGTCGCGGAACTGCACGAGCGCCGCCCGCGGATCCGAGAGCAGTGAACTTCGCAAGTTCGCGCGGTCTTCGCGCCGACGCCGATCCGCGTCGAGGCCGAGCTCGAGCAGCTGCCGCGCGACCTCCGATGACGACGATTCCTGCCACTGTCCCTTGAGCTTTTCGACGGCCTGCGCCAGCGACTCGCTGAGGCGCATCGTGAGCGTTTTCGTTTTCATCAAGTGTATTCACATTTTGTATCACACGACGGATATTCGAACACGAACACGCTCACTGTCAAGCGGCCCGCCAACTAACTGTCGCTCGACAGCGAGCGGGTCGGCCGACGCTGCGCACACGGTTCCCGTTGCGATCCGGCAACGCCGCGCAACGCGCGGGGTTGCACCGCCGGCGACGCCGGCCGGGTTCTCCAAGGGGCATCCCCTTGGAGCACGGGATATGGAAAGGGAAATGCGTCAGCATTTCCGTTTACATATCTGTCGTGCCTCGCGCAGTGGCCCGTTTTTAAGGACGGTGACACCCTATGGACAAAGAAGTGCTAAGAAGGTGACAAGGATTGGCAGAAAGGTGCCTTAGTCGGGACAGATCAGCGACATAGAATGACGGATCAGTGATAATCTGAGGCTTCTTTGGTGATAGGCTCGCGGTCATGGATACCACCGCTACCATTTCTGAACTCCGCGCCCTCGCGGCCGGTGCGCAACGCCCAGCCGCCGCACGGCTTCGCGACCTGTTCGATGAGGTGCAAGCGGCCATTCGCGCCGGCGTGCGCCGAGTCGTGATTCGCGACGCACTGGCGCGCAACGGCCTCGATATTCCGTTCGCCACCTTCGTGCGCACGCTCGCCCGCATCCGCAAGGAACGTGGCGTCGTGGCCCGCCGCTCGGCCGTGCCCCACCCGGAGACTGGCTCCTCCGTTCAGCGCGCAGAAGAAGCCCCGATTCCGGCAGCGGTCCGCGCGCCGACGCTCGCCAACGACGCCGACACGACGCCGCGCGCAGCGGCCACGCCTCCCGTCGCGCGCGAGCGCCGCCCGATTGTCTCCGTCGGCGCAAGGCTCCCCGACGACTGGCTCACCGCCGATCTGACGCGCGATCAAAAACGCCTGCTGACGTCCGACCAGCGCAGCGCCCGAGCGGAAGCCAAGGTCAAAAAATTTTTCCCCAACCCGTTCGATCCGGCCGTCCCCCAAAACGACAACCCCGCCTAGGCGGGGTCGTTTCAGGTTGGCCCGCGGGTCGGGGCTTAGCTTTGCTTGAGCTTGCGCATGCCGTCGCCCAACACCCACAGCGCGCGGTTGAGCTTCACGTTTTGATCGATCCCGGCCACTTCGCGGGTTCTCATCGTGCGGCCCGCGGCCGACCGGCCGCGCAGCAGGCGTGATCGGTGCGGGCACATCTGCGCTCGGCTCGTACTTCAGCGACAACGCAGGTTCAGCGAGCAGCGCCTGTTCCTCGGGCTTCAACGCGACGGCACTTCCATGTCTACCAAATATTCATCACCCAATCAATCATGGGGAAATTACCATAATTAGATTCGCCATCGTGAATATACTCGCCAGCACGATTATTGGGCCATGAAGTATTTGCCGTCGACCACAAAGGAATTGGCAGATCATAAACGCCAGTAGAAATGTGGAACAAGCCCGCGCATTGCACCCATCTGCAATTGGTCATAGCACCGCTGTAATTAAACCGCAAATCATCGGCTTTGGAGATGAGGTATCTAGACATTATTGTATTTGAAGCCAGTTCCGCTTGCCTCTTAAGGTTGTCTATTGTTTTACCTTGATAGTCACGAACACTGGAGGGAAATTCTTCGATATAATTATACGGCGTTGATTTGCTGTCGTTTGGCGGAAGTGATACATAGGATGAAGGGGGATTTTGATTGGCATTAAACGGAATGGATAAATTGCATTTACTGTCGTCACCATCGCCGCACGCAGCAACAACTGGAACATTGGCTTCCACATTTTTTTAAATTTGCATTTCCATATTTCAACCACACATAGCTCCAGACAAGATTCGCCGCAGTACCAGTTCTTGCTGAATCAGGCATTTTGTTGAACCACTTAACCGTAGGAACGGTCTGCACCACCTGCACACTCTGCTGCGAAGTAAATGGCACTTGACCGAAACCGGTTTCGAAATATTTAGATCTGAAATTATCACTCGGACGAATTTCAAATTGCATAAATCCATTGGTATCGCTAAGCATACCCAATCCACGGAGATCAAAATAACATGGCGTATTAAATGCGTCAAAGCTGCACGTCTGTAGCAGCGTTCCCGGAAGAGAGTTATTCGACGTTTTGGTATTAGTATTTGTATAAATACTAACTGTATTAAGAAGTGACATCCCTGCAGCAAGTTTGCTCTTGGCAATCTTTAGAACGGGCCCTGGAATCGGTGGGGCCATCGAGACGGGATCGTTTACATTGCTTCCTGCATTCACGCATATCCGATTTTGTGCTTGATTTTGCAACTGCTCTGTCGAAATGCCATTAAATCCGCCAGGAAACGCATCGCTACGCACGCGGATTTTGGCAAGATTCTTTAACCCATTCCATTTCTCGTCTGGAGTACCATTGAACTGCTGGCAGGCCACAGCCATTGCGGATTGCGCCCTAACCGGATAGGGATATCCTTCCATTGTTCTTCTGTAGACTGGTTCGTCCAAATACATAAGATACGATGCATGTTGAGTAATAGTCGTCATGCTCGGGGTTACTTGCCCAGGAGCGCCACTAAAAGTGTCCGCATTGAGGTCAAGCCCCAAATCCAATTTGACGCTATTCCCCCGTCCGCCGAAGTTTACGATATTTGTATCGTTAATGGTTGCCCACTTTGATTTATCAAAAATCGGTGACGATGGAAATCCATTTGTTCCATGGAAGTACACGATATATTCAACACCCGAATTATTACTGAAGATATTATTATAAAAATCTAGATCGCCGTTGGTGTTGCCCTTGTGCTCCATATTGATTAATCATCCGTCAATATTTAGCGCCTTTGCCAATGCGGTTAATTTATCTCCATTTCTAAATAGAGTTGACAGCTCGGTGGCGGATGAGTTCTCACCTAGGAAAACCGTTCCATAGATTTTAACCCCTTCCCTGTGAGCGGCGGTTACCCATTGAGGATCTGGGGCTATAACGTGCGCACCACTATTGTCCGCACCGCTAAACGAAATAAGCTTATTTATCATTCCCCAGCCCTGAAACGTCACTGGATACGAATTTCCTTTCGAATCTTTTGGATAAATAGCAGTGTCATAAGAGCGGGTTCGTATGATGGCGGTGAAATCTAATCCCCCGGACCTAGCTGCTTGCGTCCCCGGCAGAGTGGTGGCTCTAAAATTACTAGAAGGGCTAAGTGTAGTTTGCGATGGTGCCACATAGTAGGAGGTTGGCAGCGTTACGATTCCATTGGAGTATCCCAGAGATGTGAATAAAGGGAAGCATCCTGAATTTTTCGTTGAGTCCAAAGACCACGTATAAGTGCGTTGCAGATTTGCGCTTTTCTCATCACACCCATCTTTTTCCATTGTGATGTCTGCTGCGGATGGTTGTAACGGTGTCGCAGGAACGTCTGCGTACGATTTTGCGAGTGGCGCAATCAAAAATAATATTGAGATGGCAAGGATGATTGATTTATTGGATTTCATTTAATGCCTCGGTAGATTGTGTCGATTTTTGCGATTAATTGGACCTGCAAAACAAAACAATTGCTGTTATTTTTATAATTTCATCTGCAATTTGCAATCTTCATTGCATGAAATCTTTTTGATTTTGAAATGTATTTGTTTGTATTCTGACAATTGTTCAGATTCGCGTGCGCACTCTATTTCGAGTAATGGAGCACGCCCTGAAACACCCACAAGGACCTTGATTTCGCCGTGTGACATGCCGTTCATTGCGTCGGCGTGATGCGTCATGCCACCACTCATGTCCATGTTGCCCAGGTCGTCAACCGCATGCGACGCAGCGGAAACCGATAGCTCGTATCGCCACGCAGTCCCGATCGACGGTGGAGTTGACCCTGTAATCCCGGACACGGCATCACACTAAGGTTGCTGAATCCATCGAGCGCCGGAACTCGCGAGGCGAGCGGTATTTCAGCGCACTATGGGGATGCTTCTCGTTGTAATGCTCGAACGCGATGGCCAAGTTGCGTGCGGCAGTCGCTGCGTCCGGCTTCGGCATGAAGGCGACGTAGTCGCGTTTCATCGTCTTCACGAAGCTCTCGGCCATCCCATTACTTTGTGGGCTGCACACCGGTGTGGTCAATGGCTTCAGGCCGATGGCCACTGCGAACCGGCGCGTGTCGTCGGCCGTGTAGCCCGAACCGTTGTCGCTCAGCCACTCGATTTCGGACGGGGTATGCAGTTCGTTGCCAAACCGATTTTCCACCGCAGCCAGCATCACGTCGCGCACGATGTCGCCGCTGTGACCTGCTGTCGTGGCCGCCCAGCTCATCGCCTCTCGGTCGCAGCAATCCAGCGCAAACGTCACTCGCAGCGGCTCGCCGTTGTCGCAGCGGAACTCGAAGCCGTCCGAGCACCATCGCTGATTGCTGCGCGCGACGGCCACCTTGCCATCGTGCCGACGTTGCGGCCGAGGCGGGGCTGGACGCCGTTGCATCAGCAGACCGTGAGTGCGCATGATGCGATAGATGCGCTTCGCATTGAACGGCACCTGTCCGGCAGCAATGCGTTCATTGCGCAGCGAGCCCCACACCCGGCGATAGCCATAGCTGGGCAAATCGCCGACGACTCGGCGGATTTCCTCGACCACGCTCGCATCGTCCGTCTGCCGCGATTGACGGCCATCGCGCCACGTCGCCGGACGCGACAGTCGTGCCGATACGTTCGAGCGCGACACGCCGAGAACTTCACAAACCAGTTTCACTGGTCGTCCTCCGGCAGCGAGGGCGAGTGCGCTATCCATTTTTTTGCCCGGCCGTACTCGACTGCTTCGCGGAGAATCTCGTTCTCCATGGTCTTTATATGGACGCCTCCGGCTTGCCAAGGTTTGTTGCTCTGTCGAACAGATACAGGCTGCGGTTTTATATCCGGCCCATGCAGGTCGAAGCCCGCTGGCCCCAATGGAATCCGCTGACTCATGCCTCATTTTTGCCACGGACCGTGATGTCCAGAAGACGATGCAGGTTTGATGAGTCCCGGTCTTACCTGTTTGCCATTACAACACTACCTTGCGCAACCTTGGACGACAGATCGGTGATAGAACGCGATACGATCTCGACACACGTCATGCTGCAGTGACTGGAGGCGGATAGCTCTCGCAATATGAGCGACCGTGAGCCAGGAGAGCCCAGATCGTCCGCGCGATCTTGTTGGCCAGTGCAACGACTACGACATTGAGCGGGCGCCGCATGCTCAACTGCACTGCCCAGGAACCCGGGTCTTTCGCGTGCTTCATAACGGACCGTGCGCCGTGAATCATCAGCGTGCGCAGGTATCGATCGCCTCTCTTGCTAATACCAAGCAGCCGGACCTTGCCGCCAGTTCCAAACTGCGCAGGGACGAGACCCAGCCATGCTGCAAATTCGCGGCCGGACCGAAACGCTTTGGGATCGCCCATCGATGCCACGGCAGCAGTGGCGGTCAGAAACCCAACGCCGGGGATTTCGGCAATCGTTCTGCAGGCCGGGTTTTCATGCAGCCACGCGCGGAGTCGCTGCTCGATGAGGGTAATCTGCTTGTCGATGTCGACAAGGCGTTGCCACTGTTCCCGCAGGGAATCGATCAAGACCCGCGGCAGGCGCAATTCGAGGCGTAGCAGCAGGTCAGGCATGGCGCGATTCATCGCTGCGCGTCCGACGCCCATGACCTCTCCGTACTCGCCAAGCAAGCCTCTCAGGCAGTTGGATTGAGAGCGCCGAAATATAACCAGTTGCTGTCGAATACGATGCAGTGCCAGAACCGCTTGCTGGGCCTCAGTCTTCACAGGGACGGCTTTCACGCCCGGGTGTCGTGCCGCTGCCCAGATTGCGCGCGCGTCGGCGACATCGTTCTTGTTTCCTGTCACGAACGCTTTGACCAGTTTGCCTGGCATCAATTTGACCTGGTGGCCAAGCTCGGTGAGTCGGCGGGCCCAGTGCTGTGAGCCTCCGCACGCCTCCATGCCAATGAGACAGGGCTCACGATTGGCGAAGTGCTCAAGAAAATCGCTGCGACGAAGCTGCTTGTCGAACACCTCGCCGGTGTCCGCAGCGATCCAGTGCAGTTGGAAGACCCGCTTGGCGATGTCTACGCCTACGACTGTCGGTTCCATTTGCGTTCTCCTGGTTGAACGACGCTCCATTATGCGATGAGGAGGCGTCCATACCATTTTTGCCGAGCATCCGTTGCAGTTCACGAATCTGCTTGAGCGCGTCGGCCAGCTCTGAGGCCGGAACCACTTCCTCGCCAGCCTTGACCGCTGACAGGCTCCCATCCTGGTACAGCTTGCGCCAGTGGAACAGTTGGTTCGGGTTCACGCCGTGCTGCCGCGCAACCATCGAAACCGACTTCCCTGGTTCGAAACTCTCGCGAACCATCGCCAGCTTTTGCTCCGCCGTCCAGCGCCGCCGGCGCTCCGGGCCCGTCAACACTTCCATCACTTCCTGCCTGGTGTTAGTCAAAAACACAGTCTTATGCCTACCCGTTATTGTAAATGGGTGACTGTGTCCGGCGTTTCAGGGGGCTGCTCCAGACGGATATAACGTACTGCTAACAGCCCCACAGGGCCTTTTTGAAACCGTCTCTTACTAATTGAATGGCATAAGCTGGTCGAGAAGCGGGGAAGAAAAGACTCTGTGCGGATCATATCTTTGGAGTGTATTTAGCGCCGTATCCCAACCGCTGATAGGCGGTTGACCTTCACGATGGAGGTTTGGAATCGTAGTGCTGATCATCGTGCTGTCTTGCCACGCAGCATCATTCGTATAGGCCCAGCCCTTTGACCATTCGGGACGCATCGTCGCGTACGATCCGGCGTAGTTTGACAGCATCCATTGTTCGATCTCGCGGTAGAACATACTGGCCAGTGGCGTCCCTGGGAGGGTAAGTATGTCGAACCAGACTGCAACGTTCCATTCTGGATGATCGGGGCGAGGCTTGATTGCAGAGAGCGCGGGCGTAGTGGCATCTTTGCTGACATCTGCGGGGTCGTCGAGGCCTGTCACACGAATCTCGACCGGCCCATTCATCGGGTATTCGCCGCGCTGCTTGTATGCATCCACCCGGTTTTCATAGAACTGGACGAATTCGCCGATGACTCGCTGCACATCGGTGCGGCGGGCGAGGACGGCATAGCCATTTGCCGTTACGCGCAGCGTCGTCGGACGTACGTATTGCAGTACCGTGCGCGACCACCCCCATAGATCGTGGCTCTTGGTAAACTCAAGGCCTAATTTTGTGATTTCCAGTTGTAGCTTTCCAAAGAGCGGTGTCAGATAGCGTTCACCGTCGATCACTATTCGCTTGATCAATGCGGCCAGCTCTGGCGAAATTGAATCGGAGAACGGATAGTTGTACGGTTCTGTAACGACGCGAGAGGAGGGGGGCTGCTGCGGTGTGACTGTCCACACCTTAAGCCAGGGGTCAGAGGTGAAGGGAAACCAGATTGCTTCGACCCGCCCCGACTGTTTGAGAAACGATTCGATCGTTCGACCTTTCGAACTTGCTGGTGCAAACAGTTCCGCGGCAGGGATGTCGACGTAGCTTTGGCATCGTAGCCGCTGATTGGTGCTCACATCGAGCGAAGCTTCGACGATGAATGCGCGACCGAGGTGAGCAAGAAATGCCGCCATGTCCATATCTTTTCGAAAGAAAGTTCGCAAGATATATTCGTCGGTTTTTTTCTCGTATACCACTGCGGTCAAGGTGCGAACCAAATTGCAGAGCGAGCCGTAGGTCTGCCCCGGCAAGCTTACTTCACCTGTTGCCGGTACGGCAGTTCCATGCGCATCGATCGCAAGTGCGCCCCCAAGCGTGATGTCACCCGGGGCGGGGGCCGCGACGACACCGAGGTTGAACTTCTCGAGAGTTGCAAGCAATGTTTCAAGGGAAACGCCGGTTTGCGCTGTAACACGTGGGGGCTGCGATTTAGTGTCGACGGTAACGGCTGTCAGGTATTTTGTCGTGTCCAACAGGACGGTCCGCAATGGCGGGACGCCTGCCGCAATAGTCAGGGGGGACCAATTGTGCATGTGTCCACGAGGGCGGATCCGGTAGTCGTTCGCCCGCGCCCAGTTAATGACAGTGAGAACGTCGTCGGTATTGGTAGGAGCTGCGGTCCAGACATCTGATATTGATATCTCACCGCTCCAGTTTTGAAATGCTTGCTTGTAAAGAGGGATACCGCTGGGGAAATTAGGCGGAGCAGGGGGGGATGATTGTGCATTCGCATCAATCTGATAGATGGGCGTCCAGCCCGTTACGATACCTATGGCGGCAAGCTTGCTCATGTCCGAGAGAAAATCTCGACGAGATAACGGAAGTGACTTCTTTTTGACTGAGGTTTTCATGTTTTCTGACTCGCTAAATTAACATAAACGAACGATAATCGGTATGCGGAAATTTGGCCGCCTCGCGAAATTAATGAAAATAAAATTCACGTGCACTTCAGCAATATTTCCGGTTATTTCTATTGAATCATGTTTGAGGTCGATCCGATGCGCTGGCACTGGCTAACGTCCAAATATCCACACGGCTCAAAAACCTCGAAAATATAATCGTAAATATTTTTGTGACCAATGTTTACTGGCCAATATTGACGAACCCGTCCTTTTTTCTCGGCCACCAAAGGCCATGATTTTTGGATGTCAGCAATAGGATCATCTTCATAAGGATCGTTGAAATACAAGTATTCTGACCACAGTTTTTTCCTCATGCTCTTAACAACCTCGGGATCATAGATCCCAATGCTCATATCAACATCATTCGTCATCCCGGCTTGCTCCACCCCGGCCGACCCAATAATTGCAAAAACATCATCTACGATAAGTGCCTTCCAGTGGGTATAGATGACGTTATGAACGTCTTCTGCATCTCGCCCCTCCTTGATGACCTGATATGCGAATACCTTGTCGCTTCCCATCAACTTTCTCCAAGTCTGGTATTGATAGTATTGCCTCGCGGACGAGATGTCCTTAATGTCGTAACCGACAATGTCGTGATCTAGCGCGTTAGCCGAATTTGTCACAAGCACAACAGCCTTTACTTTCGGAAGCTGCTCCGCTATAGCATCCATAATCGGCGGATACCACATGAACTGATCGGAGATGAAGATATATTGCTTCGCATTTTTAATTGCTTTTATGGTCGCTGACAATATACTTAACTCCCCCTGAGGCGCCCAATTTGAATAGTATCCGTACTTGACGCCTCCCCGTTGACCTGCAGTAAGTAGCAATTGAACTTGCGCGCTGCTTTGATAAAACCCGACTTTCGGATCAGGCCAAGATATCGGAGATAGCGTATAATCCGGAAACGGATTTTTTGGGTCGCTGATTTGCTGGTACATATGGCGCGCTATATCCAGAACAGCAGGGCCTTTCACCTCGATCATCCCTCCGGTCCACCCATAATAACCTTGTGTAAATGCGGGCTGGGATTTCCACTTTTCGTCTTGATCGTGCCGCTTCGTATCATATCGACCGGCAGATATATCCATGGATCCGACATACGCAACGGTCTCGCCATTACGACTGATTGTCCATGCCTTCTGGTGCAGGTTCCCAAAATTGCTGTTATGGCGACTATCCGGTGCACAAACCGTATGTCCGGCGGCCCGGTTTAAAGGGGCGCAGAATTCTATCGCCGTCAGGGGGCTGTATGCGTTGGCGTTCAGCAGTATTCGGACGGCAACATTCCTTTTTATTGCAGCCACTAACACGGTTTGTATTTTTGTCAACGCCGCGGCATCAGGATTGGCTGGATCTGGCAATAGCATTACATTTTTATTTATATCCCATCCGGTCATCCAGACAATATCACCGGCCTTTGTGGCACTCAAATCATTAAACAGTGAAGTAAAAAATTCATCCCCATTAACCAAGAGATTTGTTGAGTTGCCGTGCAATGTATACGGGAGTATTTCGGCTCTCTGAACCCCTGCGCGGGACGCGGTAATTTCATCTTGTGTCAGAAAATATGGATTCGGGTTGTCGGCACCCTCGGTCAAATTCAATGTGGAATTATTTGGATTATTTTCTTGCGGGGCGGCATGCACTTGAAAAAGGCTGCAGGCAATGGCTGCAGCCACCAATTTATTAATGAATTTATTTTCCATGATATCGTCTCGAGTTATCCCCCTGTATTTCACGGTCAATCTGTCAAAAAATGCAAAAGGGATAATTGTGGGGCGTTGGTTGGTGTTGTTGGTGATCCAGAATTCGATGGTATTATGCTCGGACATAGGATGCCATTTTGGTTGAGGCACTCGATGGCCGGTGGCGATTTGTTTGCGACTCGTTCGGAGCTAGGTGCATCCAATTAATTCAGCGACGAAGAATTTACACATTTGATAATAGAATTCCGGTGATGGTCCGAATTGCGTAAGGGCCAAAGTTATGCAGTACGACTCGATCGGCGAGAGTCGTGGCTTCCACTCGGTCGTGGGTGAGAAAGCCTTCGGTGATGTCGAGATCAACATTTCGTCCAATAGTGAGGACGCTTTCGTCCGCTTTGGACGCGTCTTTCAACACTACGCTAGCCATGCCGGTCTCTATAAAACACTCCTATTCCGGCACCCATGCATGCTTAATTCGAAGCCTGCACAATAGCTATACTATGTGGCGCAACATGATAATTAACATATGTTTAAGCAGATCCGTATCGACAACTTGACAGCATCAGCGATACTTTCGAGATCCGGCTAGTCCGAAAATCCCAGGGTAGATCACAATCGAGTAGGAGCGCCACATTCAATGACGAACGTTCCGCGACGGGCGAATCCCTTGATCAAGCCACGTCGAGCGACTTCCCGATATGCCGCATAAATTGTGTTCAGATGAAAGCCCAATGAATTGGCAATCGCTTGCTGCGTCGGGAGCCGATCGCCGGGTTTAAACAGGCCCAAACGTACGGCCTCCTCAATTTGGTTGGCGATTGCGTTTGCAACATGCCCGCGGATGCGCGAAAAATCGGGACGCCACTCGGCTTGATTTGAGATAGTCGTATGTGTTCGTACGCAACGAAACGACGTGATGCAATTATGTGATTGCATAGCTACTCCAGTAGCGTGCCACCTATTGCGGGAATGGTGCCCACGCCAGGCGGACTGTCGAATTAGCTGTTGCTGCCGTCCCCGGATCCGAAGCGTAAGCATTGAGATGAGGAATCGGATATCACGGACACCACTGCACTACGTAGAGCGAACGGTTGCACCGAGACGAAGTTCGCGATTACGAGACTTGAATACTTCGTGTCGACAAATCACCTCGTGCCCATTTCGCGTTTGGTGAAACGGCGCGTCGACGTGCATCGATCAAATGCTCGCGCGTGTCCAAGTGCCGATGAGGAGCTGTCTTCCGTGCATCACATTGGCGAAGTTGATTCGCGCGGTGCTGTATTCGATTCGATGCAAACGAACACATGCTGATGAAGTAAATTTCCGACGAAATGCTGTTTTAGAGATGTGTTGCCTCGGCAATAGACGACGCAGTGGGGCGACACGCGCAGCGAGCCGAGCGACGGTCACGCGACACATTGAGCGGGTCACGCAACCGACTTGCGCAACCGCAAGTGCATCGAGCTGGTCCCTGGCTGGTGGAAGGGGGGCGGGCCGAACCGTCGGGAGAAGTATCTTGGTCACGGGCGGGGCGACTAGCTGCTCCTGTTGACTAAGGCGACCTGGATCCTCACTCGCATGCATACGTTCGAGGCAACTGCCGCAAAGAAGCACAAATCGAAGGAGAGACGACATTGGTTCCACCTCAATTGAGGATGTTTGGCATCAAACCGACACGAATCCGCTCAGCGTGCTGGCACTTCGGAGTGCCGTGCCACGCATCAGAGATGCTCCCGTCCAACGGCCTACTAGATGGGTTGCTATGAGCTTGTAAACAACATACTACAGGCGTGTAATTTTATTTCTGAACATTTGTCATGAAATTGAAAGCTCAGACGAAGTCATCGTGATTGAGGGCGTTGTCAGGTTCGCGAGCGCGGAGCGCTAAAATGAGGCGATGAAAAAGACGAAGTCGCTTTACCATGGTCACCGCCTCCCCGCGAGCATCATCAGCTGCGCCGTTCGCTGGTATTTCCGCTTCAACCTGAGCCTGCGCGATATCGAGGAGTTGCTGCTCGAGCGCGGCGTGGTAGTGACCTACGAGACAATCCGTTGCTGGTGCGACAAGTTCGGAGCTGCCTTCGCAGGGCGCGCAAAGGCGATGCGACGCAAGCCCGGTAGCACGTGGCATCTGGACGAAGTGTTCGTGAAGCTGCGCGGCGAGCCCTACGTGCTGTGGAGGGCCGTGGACGAATGCGGCGCCGAGCTGGATGTGCTGCTGCAGAAGCGCCGGGACAAGGCCGCAGCCAAACGCTTCTTCAAGCATGTGCTGCGATCGAATCCTGTGCCCCGGAAAATCGTCACCGACCAACTGCGCAGTTGCCCTGCGGCGAAGGCAGACATCGCAGAACTCGCGGGCGTCAAGCACGTGTTCGTGAAGGCGGCTGCACGGGTCAATAACCGTGCCGAGAACAGTCACCAACCTACGCGTCGCCGTGAGCGCGCCATGAACGGGTTTCGCGATCCGCTTCGCACGCAGGTGTTTCTATCCAGCTTCGGTCCGATCCGTCAACACTTTGCATTATCCAGACATCGCATGACGGCGCAGTCCCATCGCACCAAACTCAAGGCGCGCCTTGCGGCGTGGAATCGTTGGACCGTGATTGATGCTGCCCGGTCCGTGCATTGATAAGGATACCGATTCGTTCTGCGTCTTACCATGTCAGCTGTCGTCAAGTTGACAATGCCGCGCTCTTCATTGGTGGGCCTGGCTGGACTTGAACCAGCGACCAATCGATTATGAGTCGACTGCTCTAACCGGCTGAGCTACAGGCCCGAATACATGGTCGGAGTGGCAGGATTTGAACCCGCGACCCTCTGGTCCCAAACCAGACGCGCTACCAGGCTGCGCTACACTCCGAGCGGCAAATTTGCCGTGTTATTCCGCGTCCTTAATCAGAAACCGATCGCGGTTCTTCGCGCCTGCAATCCATTGCGGTGCCTTCCCACGCCCGCTCCAGGTGGCGCCGGACTTCGGGTCACGATACTTCGGTGCGATCGGCGCACGCTCGCTGGGCGCTGCTGCACGCCGGCGACCAAAGAGTTGGTCGGCCGTGATGCCGTATTCGGCGATCTGTTCGCGAATCGCAGTGACGATGCTGTCCAGCTCAGCAAGCCGCGCTTCTTCGGCTTGCTGTGCGAGTGCCTCTGCTTGCGCCTTCAGTTCGAGATAGGTAGCCATAAATGTGAAAGAATTTCCTTGGAGAGATAGCTCTGGAGAGAGCGGTTCATTATATCCGCGCGCCAACCCGGTTTCGAAAGCTTCGCGGCCCCGGCTTCCAGCATTTCACTTGAGGAAGAGCTGCAGCATGATGGCAAGACCGCCGAACAAGCAAACGATGCCGGCGAATCAATTTATTCGGCATCCCAGCTACTTTACATAACAGATACTAACGACATCGCTGATGTAGGTCCCAAGTTCAGATGTCGCGTTTCCGCTAAATAAAAATGTCGTGTTTTGGCTTGTAGGTTGATCGCCGACACCCCACAGGGAGCGCCGGCGATGAACGCGACTGGGACGATAACGATGACGATGCGCGAGCTGGACAGATTCAAGGTCATCCAGGACGTCGCGGACGGCAAGCTTCAGCCGTGGCGTGCGGCCGAGCGACTCGGGCTGACGACGCGGCAGATTCGGCGGCTGGTCGGCCGATTGCGTGAGCACGGGCCGCAAGGTCTCGTGTCGAAACGGCGCGCGAAGCCCAGCAACAATCGATTGGACAGCATGACGGCTGACCGCGTGCTGTCGATCATCCGGGATCGCTACGCGGACTTCGGCCCGACGCTGGCCTGCGAGAAGCTGTACGAATGCCACGACATTCGGCTGGCCAAGGAAACGGTCCGCAAGCTGATGACCAACGCTGGCCTATGGGTGCCGCGACGGCTACGCCCGCCCAAGGTCTACCAGCCGCGAGCGCGCCGGGCCTGCCTCGGCGAACTGATCCAGATCGACGGCAGCGACCATCGATGGTTCGAGGAACGGGCGCCGGCCTGCACGTTGCTGGTGTACGTGGACGATGCGACGAGTCGGCTGATGATGCTGCACTTCACGCAGACCGAATCGACGTTCAGCTACTTCGAGGCGACACGAGCGTATATCGAGTGCCACGGCAAGCCAGGGGCGTTCTATAGCGACAAGTACAGCGTGTTCCGCAACGTAACGCCAGGCA